>DRKX01000141.1 GCA_011051565.1 Nitrospirota bacterium
CGGGGTTGCCGTCGGAGTTGTACTCGCTCGTCCGGTTCGGCTGGAAGTCGGTGCCTGACTCTATGAACCCGCCGTTCCTTGCAGCTCCGCCTCCTCCGCCGTCATTATAAGGACCGGATGACCAGTTCAGCAGCCTCCGCGCGTCGGGCCTGCCGCCGCCGAAGTTGGCATATATGAAGTAGTGTGTAAGGTACTGCTCTGTGGGTAACTCAGGTTCGGACCGGAGGTCCCTGTAGGAACTGTTTGCATTGACATGGCTCCACAGTGCGACGTTGTCTACGTAGTGTGAGCCGTTCAGTGTCGAGTTCCAGAAGTAGTTGAGTAAGCTGCCTTCCGGGCTCGTTGAGGCGAGGTCCGCCCATGAGGGCACGCGGGCCGTGCCGTCGGCGTAGTTCGTGCCGCTGACGTTTTCGCCGTACCCCTTCGGGGGAGCCGGGAGTTCAGTGTCCTGTGTCGGTTCACCGTCTGTGATCGTTATGACGAAGCTGTCGCTGCAGTAGACGGGCTTGGGGTCAGAGACACTCCAGCCGTAATTGTACGGATCCACGGGCTTGCCGCTCGTCAGCTCTGACTCGACAGGATACGAGGTTGCATAATAGCGGGGCCCGAGCGCATTGTCCGTCGTTGCATACTGCTGGAAATATCCGGCAGCAGTCCAGATGGACTCTGCAAGCGGGGTCGCCGGTGTCCATGGTATCATCTTGGCAATGGTGTCGACGATTGTATCCACATTGCCGTACCCTACGGGCACCTTTATCTTTCCGCCCTTAACGTTGATGATATCTTGCGGCCTGCGCATGCCCTGGCCGCCCTCGTTGGCGTCCATGCCCATGCGCCTGTAGCCGCCGGCCTCGTCTCGGCCTTGGTACATTCCCATGCCCATGCCCCTGTTGGCCTGCCTCTCTGCGCGGTCGGCCACTTCGTCGTCAATGAACTCGAGTCCCCACCTCACGCTGTCTCCGACCCTCTGTATCACTCCGAGGGGCTCGCCGTCTTCGAGGCTCCGGTGAACGATCACCTTGAAGCTGTTGTTTGGATTGTAGGAGTTCCCGAAGCTGAACGCGGGTATGTCGCTGAAGGAGGTGTTGTTCGTGTCCATCCCGCCCATCTTTATGCCTTCGTCATTGTCGAAGGTGATGATGACGGGGTTGGACGTGCCGGTGTAGGACGTGTTTGCCTTTGCTACCGCGTTGGAGACGGACTTCTGGTAACCCACGTACACGGTGTAGATGTAGGGCGGCTCTGCAACGAGATCGTTGGCATGAGGGTCGGCTGGATCGGTGGTTATACCTCCCCTGTACCTCGTTTTGCCGCCGATGAGCGCCTTCTTCAGGAGGTCGGACCGCCTCATGGTGAGCCAGTTGAGGAAGTTGCCGTTCCACGCGCCGTTGACATCCTCGACGAACTCAGAGCCGTTGTAAGTGTACCTCTTGGCCGAATCGAAGTACCCGTAATAGGTCTTGTCTGCGGTGTATCCGGTGCTCGGGGCCGGGTCCACGGGACGCGGAGGCCCCTGTCCCCTCCGTGTAGGAGCGGTTATTGCATTGTAGTTGAAGTCGTATGCGAAGTAGTTCAGGGACGTCGAGGTGTCCAAGTTTATGAGCACGTTCGGCTTCACTATCTTGCCGCCGAAGGGCGGATACGCGGTGTACTGTGCGATCGAGGGAGAGTCGTACGAGAGCACGAGGCCCCCGGAACTCAGGACGAATACAGCAATGATTAGCAGGGAAAGTAGGCTCCTGAAATGCCTTCCCCTTCTCTTTCCTCTTATTATTGTTCTGAGTGGCTTCATTAAGATCATCCCCTCCCTGAAATTATTTGTCCCTGTAGATTGCACAGACCTCGGTCTCGGAACCGACACTGCCGACGCCGAGAGAGTTTACCGCATAGTAGACTTCCACACTGCCCTTTCCGCCTGCACCCTTGCCGATACCCTCGTATCCCGATGCGAACTCTATGGCGGAGCCCTTTGCGTAATCCCTGTAGAGATAGTCCACGTCAACGTTGACCGATGTGTCGCCCAAAGAGAACCAGATGTCGGGGGTCCCCGATGCCGTGTCGTCATCCACGGGCAGCTCTCCCACCAGTTCGTCGACGAAGTCAGGGATGCCGTTTGCAGGGGCTGTGTCAGAGTAATCCACGTTGATTTTCTCAGGCGGCTGATCCTTGTACTGCTGGGCTATGTCCCGCTCCCCGATCGTGTTCTTGATTACGGGTATGCTGACAGACACCCCGCTGTCGGCTGCGGCGAAGTTGACCTCGCTCAGCCGCTGGTTACCCGAGATCATCACATTGGTCGACGATGTCGAGAGCGCTATCACTCCGACGGCCGTCGCCGCAAGAAGGAGCAGTGTGCCCACCACGAGGGCCACACCTTTTTGATTATTGATCATCCTGTATATCATCGTTACCTCCTTATTTAGGGTTTTGCTTCGTCAATTCTTGACAGCCACCTCCATCGACCATATCCTCCGCCTGCTCCTGTCCGTGTCAGGAGTGATGTTGCCTTCGAGGTCGATGCCCGTGCTGTAGTACGGCTTCGTGCTCGGCTCGAGAGTGGGATCCTCCCACTTCGTCCGTGCCAGAAGGCTTGCCCTTATGCGGTCGGTGTTGCCGTCCGCGTCCTGGTCTATCTCTTCAAACTGGAGGTCTTCGATGTCCGAGGCGATCGTGACCGTACTGCCGCCGCCGCTCGTGCGCTGCAGGCATATGGTGCCCGCCTCTGCATTGTTGCAGTTTGTTCCGTCGGCAACGGCCAGCCCGTATGTTACGTCCTCTATGAGATATACGGGCCTGCCGCCTGGAAAGGCCTTGTCAACCGGCCTGTCGAGCGTTAGCCTCTCCGTGTCGGCGCAGTTTGCGATACTGCTCGACGATATGCTTACCACCTCGGCATACGTCACGCCGTCGATGGATATGTACCGCCTGTTCGAGTCATTGAACTTTATCGAACTCGTGTAACATACATCCAGGTAAGGCGCGCCCGTTCCGTCCACCTGTCCCACCTCGACCGTCTCCTGGCCGGTAGGCAGTCCTACGGTGGCCAAGGCCCTGAACCCGCCGATCAGGGTGATCGAGTCACTGCCGTTTGGTCCGACACCGTCATCGAGCGTTATGGCGCCGGAGAAGCCGTTTATCTGGGGTGCTTCGTCGTCGGGATATCCATAGCCGGAGTTGCGTATGTCGTTTACGAGCATGTCGAACGCTATCTTGGATGATCCCTGGGTCTCAGCCACCTGGTCCTGGGAGGTGAAGGAGCGCTGCTGGACGACGAATGCCGTGTACACACCCGCCAGTATGAGCACGGTGATAAGGATGGCGATCATCAGCTCAACGAGGCTGAAACCGCCCCTGTCGATGACGGGCCCGAGGGCTGACCTCTTCATCTCTACGGTCTTTTTCCTCTCCATCTCTACACGTTGATCCTTGTCGTCATGTATGTTTCTCATGGGCAATCCACTCCCGACGGTGCCGAACACACCTTTACGCCGGATATGGTCACCGACCTCTCCGTCGTGCCTTTTTCACGCCAGCTTACGGTGACCACGATCGTCTTCATATTCAATGCAGGCAGGTCGTCCGTTATGGTCCACGTCCTCGTATAGAGTGCCGGTCCGCTGCCAACGTCCGCCGGCCCGAGTCCCCGCTCATCGACCACGTTGTCGGTTCCGGCGGCCACGGCCAGAAACGGCGGGTTACCGTCACCGTCGAGGTCCCTGTTTATGTCTCCGCCGACCGGGTGATCCCCGGGCGTAAGAGCGGGATCGACGTTCAGCTCGGTCCACTGCAGCGTCTTAAGCTTCTCGAGCATGTCCTGCCCGAGCGCCGTTGCAACGGCCATCTCCCTGCTGAAGGTGTTCCCCTGTATGGAGACGACCTGAAGCAGCGCGACCCCCAGGAGCCCTATGACGAGGATGGTCAGCGCCACGAGCACCTCGACGAGCGTGAAGCCGGCCTGTGAACCCTGAGGTGCCGACCCGAAAATCCGAGGTCTTGAGTCGTGAATTCTTCTTGAATCCATGGTCACCTTATTTCCGTCCAGTCCGTCACGGCCCTGTTCTCCTTGTCGCCGTCCCACTTCCACATGTTTACAGTCCCTGCGAGGTTGCTTATCCTCACCAGGTAAGTATAACCCCTGCCGTCGTGCGCGAAGTAGACGGAGCCGAGCGTTGCGGCAGAGCCGTCGGGATTGAACTGCGCCCTTACTGGGTTCGCGGTGTTGCCGAAGCAGAAGGTTCCGGAGTTGCAGTCAATAGCGTCGCCGGCCGGGTCTGACGGGGCATACGAACCGAACACGACATCAGCACCGCAGTCTTGCAGGCTCACCACCCTGACGCAATCCGGCACCCCATCGCCGTCTGCATCGGTGTCGTTGTTGGGGAGCCTGTCGCCGTCGGTGTCCTTGCATATCCCGAACGTGTCACCGTTGTTGTTGTTGCTTACGGTCAGGAGATCATTGTCGCCGTCGGCGTCGAACCCTATGAGATACCTTCCCTGCGGGTTGACCGCGGTACTCGGCGTGCCTGCAGGCTGAAAGACGATCAGGTACTCCCTGTTCTCCTTGATCGCCATCGCCCTTGCAACCCTCATGTTCTGTATAAGGTCCGTCGCGCACGAGCGCACGTCGTAATTCGACCTGAAACGCCCGATCTGCGGGGCGACGAGTGCGAGTACCACTATGCCGATTATCGCCACCACTACCACAAGCTCGATCAGTGTTACGCCTTCAGTCCCGATAGGATATCTCTTCATATTCGTCTCCCTGTTGTCAAGCACGACCTCCAAAGGTCTTCACTCCATGGAGCATCTCGTATTACGGTATTACAGGAGTTCCTTAATTTTTTTTAATATAGAGCAAGAAAGGTGCCCAAAAAAAAACCTTCTTTTTCAGCTGGTTTCAGTTCGGTGAGTAAACAGCCGTATAAACCGCTTCACAGTTTGTGTAATCGACTGCATAACCGTATTCCGCATACCCAGCTTGCGATGATCCTCCCTTTCACATCTCCGAAAAGATCCCCTCGGGGGTTAAAGACCCCGTCGGGGGGTGTCCTGAGGCATTACAGGCAACCCGCCGGTCAACCTCCCTTGACCCGGAGCGCGTATTTACGAAGCAATACCCGCCTGTCTCTACCCGTTACGCATAGTTGCGGGGAGACAGGGCACTTGCACGGATGTCCTCCTGAACGCATTAGTTTACATAAGCTTTACATATTATAACACAAAAAAGCCATACGGCAGCCTGGGGGGGAGGCGGACGTCACGATCCGGTTGTAGCCGTTCCCGCCGTGATGGTATATAATGGTATCATGCTTGGATTGGCGTATGGAGCGGGCATCGGCGAGCGCTTTGCCGGCAAGTCATCCGGCTAAGGAGGTACATGGAGATACCTGTCAGGGACGTGCTCCTGTGGTTCGGGCTCTGCCTCGTCGCGGGTTACTACGGCGGGCTCTTGGCAAACAGGTTGAGGCTGCCCCGGGTGAGCGGCTATATATTGGCCGGCATAGTCATGAGCCCCTCCGTCTTTCATGTCCTTCCGGCATGGTTCATGAAGAGCTCGGAGCCCGTGGTGAACTTCTCCCTTGCGATCATAACCTGTCTCATAGGCGGAAGCCTGAAGTGGGGCAACATAAAGGCCCTCGGCAGGAGCATTCTCAGTATAACCCTTGGAGAAGCAGAGCTTGCTTTCATTCTGATGGTGACGGGCACGTATCTTCTGCTGCCCTACTTGCTGGACCTCTCCGTCTTCGGGGACGGCTCCCCGATCATCATGGCCCTTCTCTTCGGCGCCCTCGCGTCCCCCACAGACCCCACGGCGACCCTTGCCGTTGTGCACGAATACCGGACCAAGGGGAGGCTGACGACGACCGTGCTGGCTGTCGCCGCCCTCGACGACGCCCTCGGGATCATCAACTTCGGCATCGCCATGTCCGTGGTCCTCTTCCTCATCTCACCGTCGAGGGGGGATGTGAACATGGCGGCCATGGTGCTCGATCCATTGTTGAAGATACTCTTCTCGATAGCACTCGGTTTTTTTTCGGGTTACCTGCTGAACTTCATGCTGAGGAAGGCGGAGAGGCCCGGAGCGATAATTGCACTGACCACGGGGATGCTGCTTCTGACCTTCACGACCGCCTCGGTATTGGGCATAGACGAGCTCCTCTCGACGATGTCGCTCGGCGTGCTGCTGACCAATGTCTCGCCCCATGCCGAGAAGATATTCTCGATAATTGAGACCTATATCGAGGAGGTGATCTTCATCGCATTCTTCGTCATATCAGGCGCCCATGTCGACTTCTCCGTGCTCTTCGGCTCCTGGATGCTCGTCGTCGTATACATCGGGATCAGGTTCGTAGGCAAGTACACGGGGGCGATGGCCGGGGGGCTGGTTTCAAGGGCGCCTTCGCCGATAACAAGAAACATAGGGTTCGCCCTCGTCCCTCAGGGAGGCATCGTGGTGGGACTCGCGCTCATGATGTACCAGACTCCCGGGCTCGAGGATGTGGGGAACATCATACTGAACGTGACGATCGGGGCGACCGCGATTCACGAGATCATCGGCCCGCCGGTTGCCAAGTTCTCCCTGAGGAGGGCGGGGGAGCTCAAAGGAGGTCAGCCATGAAGAGAGTGGAAGACGTGCTCGGTCTGATCAAGGACTTGAGGCCCATCACAGTTGATGAGGACGCCACAATCGACGAAGTCGTGGACAGGATGCTCACCCACCAGAGGGACAGGGCTGTGTACGTGGTCGACAAAGAGGGTATGCTCGCCGGGATAATATCACTCGGCGACATATCGAGGCATCTCCTGTCTGAGGGCATATACCACGGTGAGAGCCACATCCCCGGCAGGTCGATACTCTCCACCTTCATGGCCGAGAAGGCCGCCGATATCATGACGAAGTCGGTCGTAACCACCATGCCCGACGAGGAGCTGAACAGCATGATCAAGAAGATGATAGATCACAGGCTGAAGGTCATACCCGTCGTCGACGGCAGCGGTAAGCTCATCGCCTCGGTGAACCTGCTCGACGTATTCGAGCTGAAGGCACGCGAGAAGATTTGACCCGGAAGTGCCGCTATTCTCCCCCTGCCAGGTCGAAGGCGTCGTGCAGCACCCTGACGGCGAGTTCAGTGTACTTCGAGTCTATCACGCAGGAGACCTTTATCTCCGAGGTGCTTATCATCTTTATGTTTATCCCCTGCTGGGCAAAGGTCTCGAACATCTTGGCCGCAACCCCGGAGTGAGTCTTCATCCCCACACCGACGATCGAGACCTTGGCGATGTTGTCGTCCACGGATATGCCCCTTGCCCCCAGGTCCTGCACCACCTCTTCGGTGATCTTCACCGCCTTCTGTATGTCCGGCCTCGGCACGGTGAATGAGATGTCGGTAGCCTTGCCGTCGCTGCTTACGTTCTGTACGATCATGTCCACCACTATGCCGGCATCCGCTATGGACTTGAAGAGCCTCGCGGCGATGCCCGGCCTGTCCGGCACGCCAAGGATCGTTATCTTCGACTGGTTCTTGTCGTATGCCACTCCTGATACCAAAACCTTTTCCATGTCTCTATCCTCCCTGACCACAAGGGTTCCAGGTTTATCCGTGAAGCTCGATCTCACAACGAGAGGGACGTCGTATTTCATGGCGAACTCCACCGAGCGCGTCTGCAGGACCTTCGCGCCGAGACTCGCCAGCTCGAGCATCTCCTCGTAGGAAATCTTGTCGAGCTTTCTCGCCTCAGGCACGATGCCCGGGTCGGTGGTGAAGACGCCTTCTACGTCGGTGTATATCTCGCAGAGGTCTGCACCGAGTGCGGCCGCCACGGCGACCGCCGTGAGGTCCGAACCTCCACGGCCGAGGGTCGTGACCTCGGCCGTCTCCGTCGTGCCCTGGAACCCGGCTATAACCGGCACGTAACCCTCGCTGATCGCCTTCTTCACCCCTGCAGCCGTGATCTTCTCTATACGTGCCCTTGTGTGGGCCGTGTCGGTGACTATTCCGACCTGCCTTCCGGTGAAGGATCTCGCCTTGACGCCGAGTTCGTTGAGCGCCATGGCCGTGAGTGCGGCGCTGACGCGCTCTCCCGAGGACAGTAGCAGGTCCACCTCCCTCTCCGGCGGTGACGCCGATATCTCGGAGGCGAGGCCTATGAGCTTGTCCGTCTCGCCGGCCATTGCTGAGACGACGACGACAACGTCGTGGCCATCCCTCTTGGTCCTTGCAACACGCTCCGCTACCGCCTTTATCCTCTCGATACTACCCACGGACGTGCCGCCGTATTTCTGTACGATGAGCATTGAAACACAACCTCCAACACACTTGTTTGCAGGATCAGCCGTATTGCTTGTTACTGCGAAGACTGAACACCTGAAATATTCACGCCGCTATAATCCTCACCCCTCACCCGTGTCCTCTCGCACCTTACCTGGCAAAACCCGCCGGTGGCGGCAAAACCCGGATCCGCCATGCCGCGCCGGTGGGGCATTTGTCTCTGGGGCTACAGATCACAAGGCTCCCCGGATGAAATAGTCCATCAGCCTGTGTCCTTCCTCTATCACCACTATGCCCTCCCTCTCGGTGATGGATTCGTCGAACGCGACCCCGGCATTGTCTTTCACGTCAGTGCTGTCGTATATGACGAAGGGCACGGGGTCGGCTGTATGGGTGCGTACCTCTATGGGGGTAGGGTGGTCGGGCATGAGGAGTATCCTGTACTGCTCGAAGGACCTCGCCCCCCTCATGACGGTCCCCACCACGAGGGCGTCGAAGTCCTCGATGGCCCTGATCTTGTCCCTGAAATCACCGCCGTGCCCGGCCTCATCGGGCGCCTCCACGTGGATGTAGACGAAGTCGTGCCTCTCGAGGGCCTTCAGGGCGTACTCGGCCTTCCCCATGTAGTTGGTGTCGAGGTATCCGGTGACACCGGGCACGTCGAGTATCTCGAATCCAGCATACATTCCGAGCCCCTTGGTGAGATCGACCGCGCTCACAAGCGCGCCCGAAATGCCGTATCTCTCCTGGAAGGTCGATATGTCGGGTCTCCTGCCCTGTCCCCACAGCCATATGCTGTTTGCAGGCGGCTTGCCTTCGGAGACCCTCTTCTTGTTGACCGGATGTCCCTCGAGTACCGACACGGACAGGGACATGAGGTCCCTCACCGTGTCTTCACCCTTTCCGACCGGTAAGTACCCGGTTATCTCTTTCCCTATGATGTCGTGCGGGGGCACGCATTCGATCTCGTCTTCTCCGTTTTTCCAGAGCATCAGGTGCCTGTAGCTCTTGCCCCTGTAAAAGGTTATGTCCTCGCTGCCCAGCCTCTCGTTCAGAGCATCGATCAGCTCGGAGGCCTCTTCGGTGCTGATGTGTCCTGCGCTGTAGTCCTCCATTATCGCCTTGTCCCCTTTCCTGCTGTACTTCAGGGTGACGAGGTTGCACCTGAAGGCGACATCCGTGTCGCCGAGCTCCACGCCCATGCTTACGGCCTCGAGCGGTGCCCTGCCCGGATAGTACCGCTCTGGACTGTAACCGAGTATGCTCAGGTTGGCGACATCGGATCCGGGGCTGAACCCCGGCGGTATGGTCCTCACCCTTCCGAGGGTTCCAGTAGCGGCAAGCCTGTCCATGTTGGGTGTGAAGGCGGCCTGAAGAGGGGTCCTGCCGTCGAGCTCCACGATGGGCCTGTCAGCCATTCCGTCCCCTATAATGACTATGTATTTCATCTGCCCCCCTTAAAACTCCAGTACACTGTTCAAAGCATCCTCGACAGCCTTGACCGTCGCCTTTGTCCTCTTGGGTTTCCGGGAGACCCTGAATACGGTGTCAGGGTCTTTCAGGCCGTTCCCGGTCAGGGTGCATACCACCGTCTCGCCGCCGCTGAAATAGCCCTGCCTGTACAGCTTCATCACACCCGACAGGGAGGCGGCTGAGGCGGGTTCGCAGAAGATGCCCTCGGTGGAGGCGATCATGCTGTAGGCGTCGAGTATCTCCTCGTCGGTCACCGCCTCGATCAGGCCGCCGGATTCGTCCCTTGCCGCCTCGGCGAACTTCCAGCTCGCCGGGTTCCCGATCCTTATGGCCGTTGCAACGGTCTCGGGTTTTTCGACAGGCCTGCCGAGTACGATAGGCGCGGCTCCGGCAGCCTGAAACCCGAGCATCCTCGGCAGGGAGTCTATCAGGCCTTCCCTGTGGTAGTCGTTGTATCCCCGCCAGTATGCGGTTATGTTTCCGGCGTTTCCCACCGGCAGGGCATGGAATTCGGGGGCACGGCCCAGCTGGTCGCACACCTCGTAGGCGGCGCTCTTCTGCCCCTCGAGCCTGTAAGGGTTCAGAGAGTTCACCATGGTGATCGGATACTTCTCCACCATCTCCCTCACTATCGTGAGGGCGCGGTCGAAGTTGTCCTCGATCTGTATGACCTCTGCACCGTGAATCATCGCCTGGACGAGCTTTCCGAGCGCGATCTTCCCCTCGGGTATGATGACGATCGCCTTCAGGCCGGCCCTCGCCGCATAGGCGGCCGCCGATGCCGACGTGTTCCCGGTAGAGGCGCATATGACCGCCCTCGATCTCTCCTCCACAGCCTTTGATATGGCCATTGTCATCCCCCGATCCTTAAAGGATCCCGTGGGGTTTGCACCATCGAACTTAAAGTAAAGCTTTAAGTCCATGCCGGCTCTCTCACAGAGGTTCACCGCCCTTACGAGCGGGGTGTTTCCCTCGTGAAGGGATATGATCGGGGTCTTATCGGTTACCGGCAGGAACCTCTTGTACGCATGCAGAATCCCCCTCCACCTGCTGCAGATTTGGTCGTCCTCTTCGGATGAGACCGGCATTCGGGGTTTGCTCTTAGACATCGAGATAAAACCTCCTTAAGTTGTACGCAGTGGTTTCTTCACAGAGTGACACGGTGTTGAAGCCGGACTCCGTTGTCATTCTATTATATCCCCCTCGACAAGCTCGACCTTCACCCCCTGTTCGGTCAGTGACTGCAGACCGTCGTCGAGATTCCTCTCCTCGCCTTCAAGCTCGAGTATCATCTCGCCCACGGTCTCCGTCACCCGTGCCCTTCTGATATTGGGCATGACGTCGTACTTCTTCGCCATTGTGAAGAGGACCGGTTCTTTTATGAGGTGCGGCGGAAAGGTCAGCTTTACCCTGCGTTTCATGAGTTCCCCCTTCCACCCGCGATGGCGGGCACGATGGAGACCTCGTCGCCGTCCTTCGCCTCGGTCTCTTCGGCGTTCAGGAACCTGATGTCTTCTTCATTCAGGTAGATGTTCACGAAGCGCCTGATCTTGCCGCCCTCGGAGACCCTCTCGGCCAGTCCGGGGTAACGCGAGTCGAGGTCCTGGATCATATCTATTATCTTTCCCGGTTTCCCCTCCACCACTTCCTGACCGTTTGTCAGTCTCTGAAGGGGTGTCGGGATTCTCACCTTTACTGCCATGACTGCCTCCTTTCTTGAGTTTAGATTTAGAGTTTCTTCAACACCTCCTCGAAGGATGCGAGGTTCGGCTTTATGTGATGAGGCCCGGCGACCTTTCCTTGCAGCGCCTCCTGTGTCTTCATGCCGTTGCCGGTTACGCATATCACCGTAACCCCGTCCCTGTCAATGCGGCCCTGTTCGATCAGTTTTCTCGCGACCGCCACGGTCACGCCCCCAGCGGTCTCTGCGAAGATACCCTCAGTGCCGGCAAGGAGCTTTATTCCTTCGATTATCTCCTCGTCGGTGACCTCCTCGCCGTAACCACCGGAGTCCTTGACGGCCTTGCATGCGTAGAATCCGTCCGCCGGGTTCCCGATGGCGAGCGATTTCGCCACGGTATCCGGCTTCATGGGCCGTATGACGTCGGTGTCGTTCTTTATCGCGGTGACTATGGGGTTGCAGCCCTGTGCCTGGGCCGCGAATATCTTGGGATTCGCCTCGTCGAGTATGCCCACCTCCTTGAACTCCTTGAACGCCTTCCATATCTTCGTCAGGAGCGAACCGCTCGCGCAGGGGACCACGACGTTGTCGGGCGCCCTCCAGCCCAGCTGCTCGGCTATCTCGAACCCGATGGTCTTTGAGCCCTCGGCGTAGAAGGGGCGTATGTTGATGTTCACAAAGGCCCAGTTGTACTTGTTTGCGATCTCGCTGCAGAGCCTGTTGACGTCGTCGTAATTGCCGTCGACCGCCACGAGATTTGGCTCGAAGACGAGGGATGCGACGATCTTCGAGGCCTCGAGCGTGGCCGGTATGAAGATGAACCTCTTCAGGCCCGCCTTTGCGCCGTGGGCTGAGACGGAGTGTGCGAGGTTGCCCGTTGAGGCGCATGCGACCGTATCGAAGCCGAACTCCTTCGCCTTCGTGAGTGCGACCGCCACCACGCGGTCCTTGAACGAGAGGGTGGGGTGGGCCACCGTGTCGTCCTTTATGTACAGCTCCTTGACGCCGAAGAGGCGTGCGAGGTTTTCGGCCTTTATCAGCGGCGTGAAGCCTGAACTCAGCCCCACCTGCGGTTCACCGTCTATCGGCATCAGTTCCTTGTACCTCCAGAGGTTTTCGTCCCTCGCCTCTATCAGCTCCCTCGATACCGCCTTCTTTATCCCCTCGTAGTCGTAGACGACCTCGAGGGGGCCGAAGCAGAACTCACACACATAGATGGGCTCTATGCTATATTTTCTGCCGCATTCCCTGCACTGCAGTCCTGTCACAAATCCCACTTTCTGCCTCCTTTCCTGAAGTTCCAGGTGTTGCACGACACATCCCTCCAGGCCGTCCGTATCCGGCCGGTGTATCACGAGGATGAGAGACCATGACAAACCCTGCGCAGTCCGGAGGTTCCCTCATCCTGCGGTTAACCGTGATACGGGAATGTCGTCGGGTGGCTGTGCAGTGTCATCTCTCACTGCGCCGTATCATCCTCGTTTACCGCCTGGAGAATGAGAAGTATACTATTTTACAGGATTATACTCGGAAAATTAAAGTTTTTTCACACGAGCAAACCGCCTTCTGTGGCATTGTTCCAGCGAGTCGACGGGCATGCACCCGGGCCGCCTCCGCCTCGATATCCCCTTCTTTTTGTTATGTTATAATTTCCGTTATGAGAATCATCATCATAGGTGCCGGTGAGGTAGGATACCACATCGCGAAGTTCCTCTCCAGGGAAGAGGGCGTCGAGGTGGTAGTCGTCGATACGAACAAGGAGCACCTCAGGAGGATAAGCGAGGAACTCGACATTGCGGTCGTGGAAGGGGAGGGGGGGTCGCCCGCGGTTCTGAAGGAGTCGGGTGCTGACAAGGCCTCCATCCTTCTTGCAGTGACCAGCAGTGACGAGACGAACATGATCTCCTGCCTCGTGGCTAAGGCCCTCTTCAACATCCCGAGAAAGATCGCCCGGATAAGGAACGACGAATACTTCGCCAACAAGGTCCTCCTCGCAAGGGAGAACCTCGACATCGACCCTGCCATCAACCCGGAGCTCGAATCCGCAAGGGCGATCCTCAGGATAATAGATGCGCCCTTCGCCACAGACGTCGAAGAGTTCGAGGGTGGCATGATAAAGGTCATAGGGTTCAGGGTCCGTGGTGACTCCATGCTCGCCGGAAAGACCCTGCAGGAGTTCAGGGAGCGGGTCAGGGACAAGGTCCTGATAGGCATCATCCAGCGTGAAAACAGTGCGATAATACCGTCGGGGAAAGACAGGATCGAGGAGAACGACATAGTATACCTGCCCATTCACAGGGACCACGTCTACAGGACCGCCGCCCTGATCAGCGGCGCCCTCAAGCCGGTCAAGAACATCATCATTGTCGGAGGCGGAAGGATCGGGTTTCATGTTGCGAGGGAGATGGAGAAGAAGGACGTGACCGTCAAGATAGTAGAGAAGGATCCCGAGAGGTGCAAGTTCCTGATAAAGAACCTCCGGCGCACCGTCGTGCTGATAGGCGACGGCGCCGACAGGGGGCTGCTCGACGAGGAGAACATCAGTTCGATGGACGTCTTCGCCGCCATCTCAAACAACGAGGAGTTGAACATCATGTCTTCCCTGCTCGCAAAGAGGCTCGGTGTGAGGAAGGTGATAACCGTTGTCAACCGCAGCGACTACCTGCCGCTCGCCCACAGCCTCGGCATCGAGGTGGTGATAAGCCCGAGGCTCATCACGGCGAGTTCCATCCTGAGATACGTCAGGCGCGGCGAGATCCTGAGTCTTACGGCGATCGCCGAGGACATGGCCGAGATCATCGAGGCAGGCGTGTCCGAGAAGTCGAGCTTCGTCGACAGGAAGCTCAAGGACGCAAACATCCCGGTCTCCGCCCTGATCGGTGCGATAATACGAAACGGCGAGATAATCATTCCAGGCGGCGACGACGTGATCAGGAAGGGAGACAGGCTGGTCATATTCGCCCTCAGGGAGTCGATAAGACAGATAGAAAACATGCTGCTATGAACTGGAAGACCATCGTAAACCTCACGGGAGTGGTGGTGCTCATCGTCTCGCTCTTCATGCTGCTCCCCCTCGGGATATCCTTCTACTACGGCGGAAGCGACCTGCCCGCGCTCGGCGCCTCTTTCGCCGTGACCTTTTCTTCCGGCATGGCGCTCTTTTTCCTCACGAGAAGGTCGAAGAAGGAGGACCTGAGGCACAGGGACGGTTTCGTAGCGGTTACGCTCAGCTGGGCTGCGGTCACGTTGTTCGGGGCCCTGCCGTTTCTCTTCTCGCGGACATTTACGTCCTTCACGGATGCATACTTCGAGGCTATGGCGGGCTTCACCACGACCGGGGCATCGGTGCTCGGCGACATAGAGGGTGTTCAGAAGGGGGTCCTGTTCTGGAGGAGCATCACCCAGTGGCTCGGCGGAATGGGCATAGTCCTCTTCTCGCTCGCCGTGC
Source organism: Nitrospirota bacterium (assembly GCA_011051565.1). Classification (GTDB taxonomy): domain Bacteria; phylum Nitrospirota; class Thermodesulfovibrionia; order Thermodesulfovibrionales; family JdFR-85; genus BMS3Bbin07. The sequence continues at coordinate 14,873 of DRKX01000141.1, forward strand.
TGCCGATGATAGGAGGAGGCGGCATGCAGCTCTTCAAGGCGGAGGTGCCCGAGATCACCGTGGACAAACTGAGGCCGAGGATCGTGGATACGGCGAAGGCCCTCTGGTACATATATGCGTCGCTTACGGCCCTTGCCGCGATCCTCTTTGTAATGGGAGGCATGAGCGTGTATGACGGCGTCAACCATGCATTCACCACCCTTGCGACAGGCGGCTTCTCGACGAGAGGCGCGAGCATCGCATACTACGACAGCCCCTTCATCGACGCCGTGACCACCCTGTTCATGTTCCTGGCCGGAATAAACTACACGCTCTACTTCTATGCCTTCAAGGGCGACCTGTCGAGGTTCGCAAGGAGTGACGAGTTCAGGTTCTATCTCAGGGTTACGGTCATCGCCATTGCACTGCTGGCGCTCGACCTCTGGGGAAGGGACTACGACAGCCTGCTGAGTTCGGTCAGGTATGCGTCGTTTCAGGTGGTCTCGATCATGACGACGACAGGCTATGCAACAGCCGACTACGAGAGGTGGTCCTACTTCGCACAGCTTCTTCTCGTAATACTGATGTTCTTCGGCGGGATGATCGGCTCGACCGGCGGCGGCATGAAGCAGGTGAGGATACTCCTGATGTTCAAGCAGGCATACAGGGAACTCTACCAGCTCATTCACCCGAGGGCCCTCACCGTGCTGAAGCTCGAGGACAGGTTCGTGCCCAAAGAGATTCTCGGCAGCATCTGGGGCTTCCTGTTTCTGTTTCTGATAATCTGGGTCGGCGGAACGCTCGTAATGACCCTCCTCGGGGTGGATATCATCACTGCGGCCTCGACGGTCGTCTCAGCACTCTGCAATGTAGGGCCGGCGCTCGGAGGCGCCGGCCCTGCCGAGAACTATGCAGCACTGCCGCATCCGGCCAAGTGGGTGCTGACCTTCTGCATGCTCGTGGGAAGGCTCGAGGTCTACACGGTCATCATACTGTTCGTTCCGCATTTCTGGAAGAAATGAATGACGAGTCCTGACACGGCGGCGTGCGGGTTCGCCCCCGGGTCAGGGAGGAGGTGAGGATGAATACGATAGAGGTATACAAGAGACTCCCCGGGACCAACTGCGGTGAGTGTCCGGAGAAGACGTGCATGGCGTTTGCGCTCTCGATCGTGAAGGGCTCGGCCGAGGTTGAGAACTGCCCCCACATTGATCCGGCGGTTGCCGGCGAGTTGAGGAATGCGAAGGGGGTCGACTGGAGGGAGGGCCTGATAGAGAGTCTCAGGAAAGAGGTGAGCGGGCTCGACTTCTCAAGGTGTGCGGAAGGCCTCGGGGCCGAGCTCGTCGGCGGGGCCATGAAGATACGATGTCTCGGCATGGACTTCCTGGTCTCACCCGATGGAGAGATAACCACGAAGGGATACATCAACCCGTGGATCAAGATACTCCTGTTGCACTACATAAGGACGGGCGGCAGGGGTGAGCCGTCCGGCGAATGGGTCTCTTTTTCGACGCTCAAGGCCGGTCTCGTGAAGGCCTCGTCTTTTCAGCGCGACTGCGAGGAGCCGATGAGGCGGCTGCTGGATGACGACCTGCCTGCTGCCGC
>DRKX01000142.1 GCA_011051565.1 Nitrospirota bacterium
ACCTTGCCGAGCTTGGTCTTGTGCCTCTCGACGATCGACATGAATACCCTCTCTATCTCTTCAGCCCTGAAATCCTCCACTCCTTCGAGGCCGCGCCGGACGTCCTCGAGCAGCGGCTTCGTCTTCTCGTTTATGAACTTCTCCTTTGCCTTCGGGTCGATCTCGACATGGTCGAGCATGTAGTACCTCATGGAGCGGGCCATCTCCTGCAGCGTCCTCGATCGTTCCTGGAGCGTGACGACCGCCCTGCTGAGCCATTCACGGTCGACCTCCTCCCCTTTGCCCACGAGTCCCTCCTTCTCGAGAAAAGGGACGAGCAGTTCCGAGATGTGATCCGCCGGGGAGTCCTTTATGTACTGGCTGTTCAGCCAGAGGAGCTTGTCGGGGTTGAATACGGCGGCGGACTTTCCGACCGCATCGAGCGAGAACTTCTCTATCAGCTCCTCCCTGGTGAATATCTCCTGGTCGCCGCACGACCAGCCGAGACGCACCAGGTAGTTGAGGAGTGCTTCCGGCAGGTAGCCCATCTCCCTGTATGCCTGCACGGACGTTGCACCGTGGCGCTTGCTCAGTCTCGTCTTGTCCGGGCCGAGGATCATCGGCAGGTGAGCGAACTCAGGCACCGGAAAACCCAAGGACTCGTATATGTGTATCTGCTTGGGCGTGTTGTTCAGGTGGTCGTCACCCCTTATCACGTGGGTTATGCCCATGTCCACATCGTCGACAACGACCACGAAATTGTACGTGGGCGTACCGTCCGAGCGGAGGATTATGAAGTCATCGAGCTGCTCGTTCTCGTACACCACATGCCCCCGGATCAGGTCCTCAACCACGGTCTGACCCGCCTGCGGCATCATGAACCTGACGGCAGGAGTCCTGCCTGCCGGCGGGGACGTGATCTCCCTGCACCTGCCGTCGTATTTCGGGGGGCGGCCCTCCTTGAGTGCGGCCTTCCGCCTCTCATCGAGTTCCTCGGGGCTGCAGTAACAGTAATAGGCCTTTCCCTCCTCGAGCAGCCTCTCGACGTATCTCTTGTAGACGTCCATCCTCTCGGTCTGCCTGAAAGGCCCCTCGTCCCAGTCGAGCCCGAGCCAGGTCATGCCGTCCATGATGGCCTCGATATACTCTTCGGTCGAGCGAGTGCGGTCCGTATCCTCTATCCTGAGGACGAAGACCCCCCTGTTGTGCCGCGCGAAGAGCCAGTTGAAGAGGGCGGTCCTCGCCCCTCCGATGTGGAGGTAGCCGGTGGGGCTCGGTGCAAACCTGACTCTCACTGAATCTCTATCCATGAAGACTCCTTTCTCCGACAGAAAAACGGCCGCTCCTCAAGCCGGGATGCAGCGAGAGCCGCTCAAGACCCGGAGCTATCTCTCGATGTATCCCTCGACGAGTATGTCCTCTCCAACCCTTCTCACCCTCGTATCCCTCAGCCTGTAGGCATCGGCCAGGGATGCGCAGGCCCTGCCGCCGACAGCCGGATACGAATCCCTGCCGCCGATTATCTTGGGCGCGATGAAAAAGGCCACCTTGTCCACCACACCGTCTTCGAGGGCGTGGGCTGCGAGGGACGAACCGCCCTCGATCATCACGGATGTGACGTCCATGCCGCCGAGCCTCTCCATGAGCCAGTGCAGGTCCAGGGTCCCGTCGTAGAAGAGTAATTTTACCCCTTTGTCTCTTAGTTCATCAAGCCTTCCCGAACCCTTTCCTCCGGCTGTGACGATCAGGGTATCAGGGGGGGTCTTGAGAATCCTGGCACCCGGCGGCGTTTCGAGCTCCGGGTCTATCACCACGCGCATGGGGTCTTTGGCACCCTTGAACCTTGCGGTGAGCTCGGGGTCGTCGGCCGCCACCGTGCCTATCGCCGTGATCACGGCGTCAACCGAAGACCTCATCCTGTGAACGAGCCTCCTCGCCCTCTCGCCGGTGATCCACTTCGACTCGCCCGACGGCGTGGCGATCTTTCCGTCAAGTGTCATTGCAACCTTGAGAGTGACGAACGGGACCCTCCGGGTTATGAACTTGAAGTAGGCCTCGTTCAGCCTCCTGGCCTCGTCCTCTGACACGCCCGTGACGACCTCGATACCGGCACGCCGCAGTTCCCTGATGCCCCGTCCCGAGACCCGGGGGTTCGGGTCCTCGGTCGCAACAACCACCTTCTTGACGCCTGCGGCGATTATCGCCCTCGTACACGGGGGCGTGCGCTTCCTGGTGTGGCAGCAGGGCTCGAGATTAACATAGAGCACAGAGCCCTTCGCCCTCGCCCCGGCCGTTGCGAGTACGAGGGCCTCTGCATGCGGGGTTCCGGGCGCCCTGTGGAAGTCCTCGGCGATGATCCTTCCGGCCTTCACCAGGACCGCACCGACCATCGGGTTCGGGCTGGTTCTGCCTGCAGCCTTACCGGCAAGCCTTATCGTCCTCCTGATATAATCTCTGTCGGTCATACGGGTCATCGGGCCTCGGGGTCAGTGACGGCAGCGCTCCCCGATATCGCCCTGTCGAGATGAAAACAGCCGCGGATCGCGCGGGCACTCCTGCCTGCAGAGTCGATATCGAGGATGCTCATCGCGAAGTATAATATAACAGAAAAAGCGCCTTTCTTTCAGGGGCCCGACAAACCGCCGAGCGATGACCCGATCACCGGATCATCGGTATTGAAGGCTCCGACTTCCCCGGTTCCGCCGCATCGACCCCCGGCAGGGCAGGCGTAAAATCGCGGAACCGGTGCCGCCTCCAAAGCCGTAAATCCGTGTTTTGGGTTATCATATTAATTAAGATGATGTCCTCTGAAGACCTGAACCCGTCCGCAATCGAGATCGATCTCCTCTCTGTCGAGGAGATACTTCACATCATGAACGAGGAGAACCTTGCCGCTGCCGGCGCTGTCGGCAAGGCCCGGGATGCCATCGCCGCGGCGGTCAAGGATACGGTCACCACTCTCAGGTCTGGGGGCAGGCTGGTCTACGTGGGTGCAGGGACCAGCGGCAGGCTCGGTGTCCTCGACGCCTCGGAGATACCGCCCACGTTCGGCGAAGCCCCGGGTGTGATCAAGGCGGTCATGGCAGGTGGCGAATCAGCGCTCACCACAGCAGTCGAAGGCGCCGAAGACGACACGTCGGCTGGAAAGGACGCAGTTGCGGACATAACCGAGAGGGACATGCTGCTCGGCATCTCGGCAAGCGGAAAGACACCCTTCGTGCTCTCTGCGCTCATGGAGGGAAAGGACCGCGGTGCCAGGTGCTGGCTCCTGACCTGCAACGACATCGACTACGACTTCCTTGACGGTATAATCAAGGTCCTGGTAGGGCCCGAGATAGTCGCAGGCTCGACGAGGCTCAAGGCCGGCACTGCCACCAAGATGGTCCTCAACATGATCTCCACCACCGCCATGGTCAAGCTCGGCAGGGTGTACAAGGGTTACATGGTGGACGTCGTTCCGTCGAACAGGAAGCTGAAAGACCGCGCCGTCAGGATAATAATGGACCTCACCGGCTGCAGCCGCGAAGAGGCCTCCGTGCTGCTGCGCATGTCGGGCGGAAACGCAAAGACAGCGGTGCTGATGTACCTTAAATGCCTCGACCGCGACGCCGCAGGGAGGCTGCTGAAGGAATCAGGGGGGTCTCTGAGAAAGGCGCTGCGCTGAGGTGAGCCGCGGCCGTTCCCCGCTCAATGGCCCGTGCGTGAAAAATACCTTTACTTCTTCCCCGTTTAGTGCAATAATGTATGTTATGTCATGCGCTCATAACCTGGCAAAGGGGGTGGTTACAAGAAAAGACTACGGGAGGTACAGGGCCTGAATCAAAAAAACCTTCAAAAAAGGAGAGAGCAAATGATCAGATTCAAGAGTGTCGTTTCCATTGTATCAGTCGCGGTCTTACTGTTCGTTTCCGGATGCGCCAGCATCGTCAGCAAGTCAAGTTATCCTGTAGCCATAAACAGCTATCCCGACGGGGCGACCATAACGATCACCACGAGGAGCGGCAAGCAGATATACAAGGGAACGACACCCACGACCGTGACGCTGAAAAGCGGCGACGGCTTCTTCACGGGCGCCAGCTACACCGTGACATTCGAAAAGCCCGGCTACGAACCGCAGACCGCGATCATCGAGAAACAGCTGGACGGGTGGTACATAGGCAACATCCTCTTTGGAGGACTGATCGGCTTTCTCATAGTCGACCCAGCCACTGGGGCCATGTGGAAGCTTCCCGACGGCATCAGCGTGACGCTGGCTGAGAAGACCTCGACCTTCGTGATCGACGGAAAAGAGCTCAAGGTCGTCTTTCTCGACGATGTGCCGGCTCAGCTCAGGTCAAAAATGGTCAAGGTCAGGTAGGACGGATACGGTGGAGGTTGTGAACGCATGAAGAGACCCGCTCGCAGCAGAAGGAAGAGCGGCTTTTATGTCGCCGTCCTGCTTGGAGCAGTCCCGTTTTTCGTCTGGTCTGCACTGAGACGCTTCTTCGTCACCAGACAGTGACAGGATATCCGGGCGAGCCGCGGGGAACTCCCCGGCTTGCCCGGACATCCACCGCCGATGTTCCGTGAACGGCTTTACCGCACGGAGACCGAATAGGTTATACTCTCCTTGTGCAGTCTCCATCACTCCATGTTTCAGGGCTTGTGAACAGAGGACGTAAGGAGAATGATGTCTCCGCTAAACCCAGGCAAGAAGGCGAAGATCATCGGGCTCATGTCCGGCACGTCACACGACGGAGCGGATGCGGCACTCGTCGAGATTGGGCCAGGCGCTGGAGGCATAGTCCTGCTCAAGCACATCCACCGTCCTTTCCGCAAGGCCCTGAGGGAGGAGATACAGGCTGCGTTCACCGGCGACGCGGAGCTCATCTGCAGGCTGAACTTCAAGTTAGGCGAGCTGTTCGCCGCCACAGCCCTCGCCCTGATCAAAGAGGCGGGACTCGGGCCGGCGGATATCGACGCCATAGCCTCCCACGGCCAGACCATCCGTCACATCCCCCCTTCAGGCCCGCCGTCGAGGAGGAAGTCAGGCTCCACGCTCCAGATTGGTGAGGCCTCCGTGATAGCGGAGAGGACCGGCATCATGACCATATCCGACTTCAGGACCCGCGATATGGCTGCCGGCGGCCACGGCGCCCCGCTTGTGCCGCTTGCGGACCATATCCTCTTCAGCAGGAGGGGCCGAAAGAGGGCCGTGCTGAACATAGGGGGGATCGCCAACGTGACGATAGTCAGCGGCAGGCTCGACGACACCGTGGCGTTCGACACCGGGCCCGGAAACTCCCTGATCGACGAATCGATGAGACTTGTATCATCCGGAAGGCTCTCCTTCGACAGGAACGGCTCGGTTGCGGCATCCGGCAGGCCTGACCGCAGGCTCCTCGACGAACTCCTCGGACACCCCTACCTGAGGAAGAGACCTCCCAAGTCAACCGGCCGCGAGGTGTTCGGCGCGGAGATGGTGAGGGGGATATTCGGCAGGTACGGCGGGGCCGCTGCCGAGGACATCGTCTCGACCCTGACCCACTTCACCGCTGAAAGCATCTTCAGGGCCGTGATCCCATACGCTCCAGACGAGGTCATCGTAAGCGGCGGAGGCGCGAAGAACGGGTTCCTCATGCAGCTCATCCGAGGGTTGTTCAGCCAGAGAGGGATCCCCGTCAACGACATCTCAGTATACGGTATCCCTCCTGAGGCGAAAGAGGCCGTGAGTTTCGCCCTCCTCGGTCACAGGACCCTGATGCATCGGCCCGGCAACCTCCCCTCTGCCACAGGTGCCTCCAGGATGGTGATCCTCGGAAAGATATCCCTGCCATGAGGCCGGGACAGCCCGAGTCCAGCTGTAACGGGAGTCACGAGGACGGCGACGGTAAACCCGGGCGAGTTTCTCCTCGTTCCTCAGCCAGCGGCATCAAGAGAGGTACCTCCCGGGGTTTTCCGTGATGCACCTCTCAACGACCTCCTCATCGAACCCCATCGCCGCCAGCCTCTCCGACGCTCCGGTGACAGTCATGCATCCGCCCGATAGCCTGCCGTCGCCACCAGTTATGCCATGATCCCCCGATGACGTCAGTGTCTGTTTCACCGAGTCAGAGACGATGATTATCCGGCCGGGTTTTTTGACACTGAATATGAGCTCGATTGTCTTTGCATGGAGATGAAAGGGGTCTGCGATCACCTCGACGTAGACATCCCTGTTCAGGAGTCCGAAGCCTGCGATTCCCGGCTCGCGGTGATGAATCCCCCTCATGGCATTGAAGATGTGTGTAATCCCGCGTGCGCCCGCATGAAAGCCCCTCTCCGCCTCGGCATAGGTTGCATCAGAGTGCCCCATGCTGACGATCACCCCCATGTCCGACAGCGTCCTTATCAGCCCTTCTGCACCCTCGATCTCCGGGGCCACGGTCATGATCCTGATCAGGTCCTCGAAACCATCCGTCAGTCTCTCGAGGTTGTACGCATTCGCCTCGAGGAACGCCCCGGCATCGAGTGCCCCGCGTCTCGAGGGATTCAGGAACGGTCCCTCGAGGTTGATACCGGCTATGACCGCACGCTCACCTCCCAGGGCCTGCTGCGCCTCCATGGCCTCCCTGATTGCGGCCATGTTTTCGCGCATCGTCTCGACGGATGCGGGATACACTGTGGGTATGATCACCGAGACACCCCGGCGGCCGTGCAACTCGGCCATCTTCAGGATATCCCCGCAATCCGCGGTCTGCGTATCAAAACCCCCGATGCCGTGTGTGTGAATGTCCGTAACCCTCATACGGCACCCCTCCGGTCCGAACCTCT
>DRKX01000143.1 GCA_011051565.1 Nitrospirota bacterium
CCTCCTTCAGCCTCTCGGCGAGCTCCTGCGGCCTGTAGCCAGATGCCTTTATGTCGCCGACCGCCGGAAGCGTTATCATCCCGTCAGGCCTCACTATGACCGAGGCGCTGAGGTCAGGCTCGCCCCAGACCGATATCTGCAGGGTATCACCGTCACCTATCAGGTAGTCGGCTGCATGGGCCGTTGATAGGAACGACAGGGTAAAGACGACCACGATCAACAGCCTCATCCTCATCTCCGTCCCTCACCCTCCAGCCTTTTAAGCAGTTTCTCGGCCTTCGCCTTCTCGGGAAATCCCCCTGCTGCGAGGGCCTTTTTCAGGTTCTCCCTGGCGGCCCCGTTCCTACCGTCGGCACTGTATGCAAGGGCGAGATGATAGCGCACGGTGGGGTTCGACGGAAGAAGTGCAGCGGCCTTCTCGAGCATCCTCACCGCCTCCCCGGTCCGTCCGTTACGGAGGAGTACATACCCGAGGGTATCGGCCACATTGCCGTTCGACGCGGCGATTCCGTAAGCCCTCAGTGCAAGATTGAGGGCATCCTCCTTGCTTCCGTAACCCTCTGCATACAGGTATGCGAGGTTGTTCAGGGCAGGCACGTAGTTCTTCGAAACCTCGAGTATATCGAGATACTTACCGATAGAGTCCTGCTTTCTTCCCATACGGTCATACAGGCTCGCCGCTGCGAAGATCGCCTCTATGTAGCGGGGCCTCTCCTTTGTCACTCCCTCGTATATGTCGATCGCCTTCGCATATTCGCCCCTCTTGGTATACAGTGACGCAAGCATCATCCTCGCCCCGAGGTTGCCTCTGTCGACGTCCAGCCCCTTCTTGAGGGCCTCGATCGCCTTGTCCGTCTCCTTCCTGTTCATGTGGACAGCGGCAAGCACCGTGTAGCCGTAGGCTGAACGGGGATTGCGTCTGATCAGCCCGTTTGCAATCTCCATGGCCTTGTCGGCCTCTCCCTTGAGAAGGTGGACCCTGACAGCCTCCGCCGCCAGCCGGGGGTCGTCCGGCCTCTCCTTCTGCCTCTCCCTTATCTCGTCGAGGGCCCTCCTGTAGTCCCGCTTAGCCAGGTAGGCACCGAGGGTCAGACGAAAGGCCTTCTCCGGAGAGACGGCCGCCATATCCTCAAATGTCCTAATGGCGTCGTCATATCTCTTTTCATACATGTATATCCTGCCCTTCAGCTCAAGGACCGGAGCATTGTCCTTTAAGGTCCTCACGGCCTCGTCAAGCACACCGAGGGCCTTCGCCGGCTCTCTCTTCTTCATGTAGTAGCCGGCAAGGGCAAGGAATCCTCCCTGCGTGTTCGTCCGCCTCGCCCGCTCATAGTAGCCGAGGGCCTCGTCGTCACGGCCGGTCATCTCGAGCAGTGCCGCCATCTTCAGGTTCGCCTTTAGGTTATCCGGCGACCTGCTCAGTACCGCCCTGTACTCCTCCATAGCCTTCCCGTACTCACCCCTCAGGACATGGTAGTCGGCAAGGTTGAAGTACGGTGAAAAGTAGCTCGGGTTTATATCCTTCGCCTTTGAGAGGTACACGACCGCATCATCATACTTTTTCTGAGCCATAAGAGCCGACGCCATGTAGTTGTAGAGCACGGCATCCGCCTTGCCGCCGCCCAGGCCCTTCTTGAGTGTGTCCACGGCCTTGCCGTACTCTCTCAGCTTCATATAGTAGGAAGCGAGCAGGAGCCTCGTATTGAGCACCTCGGGAGCTACCTTGACGGACGTCTCGAGTTCGGTCTCGGCCTCCTTGAAGCGCCCCTTGCTGATCTTGAAGAGGCCCCTCTTGATATAGACATCCACCATTTCAGGGTCGATGTCGACGGCCCTGTCTAACTCCTTCATGCCTGCCTCGTACTCTCCCTTGACCATGTAGGCACTGCCCAGGATGTTGTGTGCCTGTGCCACACCGTCATCCATCTGCAGAATCCGCTTGCTCTCGGCTATGGATTCGTCCACCCTGCCCTGTTTCAACAGTATCATCGCTATCATGAGCCGCGGCTGAACAGAGGATGGCGAGAGGTCGACGGCCTTCTGGAACCAGTTAAGCGACATCTCCAGATCACCGCTGCCGTAGTAGCTCAGCCCCATGAAGTAGTACGTCCTCATGTCCGGCTGGATGCCGGCGGCCGTCTGCAAGGCGGTGACGGCCTCCTTGAAATCCCTGTTAAAGAAGGCCGCTATTCCCTTCAGCCTGTAACCCTCCGGCCGGTCGGGAAACTTCTTGATGATCCGTTCGGCAATATCAGCGGCCTGATCAAGTTCCCCGCCGTCGACATGGAGCAAACCGGCGCGGAAGAGCGCATTGACATCATCCGGGGCGATCTCCGTTATCTTCCGATACGCCTCCAGCGCCCCTTCCCTGTTCTTCAGCGATGCCTCGAGGCTTGCCAGCATGTAGTACGCCCTCGTGTTCTCGGCGTCCCTCTCGATCACCTCCGACAGGAGCCTCCTTGCACCTGCACTGTCGCCGCTCTTGGCATAGACGCCCGCCAGATAGAGCCTTGCCGGTATCCTCCCGGGATCGAGATCGAGGGCCTTTTTGAAGTCGGCCTCTGCATCCGCCGTCCGTCCCTTTAGCATGAGTAGACGCCCTTGCACCTCGTATGCCCCGGGGTCATCCGGCTTGGCGTTCATGTAGCTTTCGACCTCTCTAAGACCGTCGTCCGGCCTTTCCGTATAGAGGTACACCCTTGCAAGTTCAAGGCGTGCGTCCGTATAGTCCGGATACTGCCTGAGGACCTTCAGCAACTCCTTCTCGGCCCTCTCGAACTTCCCTGTCTCGAGGTAGGCCTTTCCAAGGTAGTATCTCGCCTCGAAGAAGTTCTTGTCCTTCTCGAGAAGGTTCTTCAAAAGGACGATCGCTCCACGCGGGTTGCCTTCCTTTATGTATGCAATCCCCTCCTTCAGGAGTTCCTCCCTCGACTTCTCGGCACAGCCCAAAACGAGGAAGAGGACCAGAAGGATGAAAAACGCCTTCTTAGACAATCGCGTACCCTCCCTGGGTGCTCAGGTCTCCCCTCATCACCTTCTTCACCAGGGACATGAACTTCTGGTAGTCGAGCGGCTTGATCATGCAGTATGAGTTGTCAAAGTTCTCGAGTATGGAGATGAGATCGCTGTTGATATGGTCTGAAAGGATTATCGTGGGGATGTCCCTCTTCTTTATGTCCTCGAAAAGGAACGCGCCGTAAGGATAGCTCGTGATTATCAGGCCGAACTCGTTGTTGTTCAGCCTGACCGCAAGGTCGGATGAGTCGGCCATCGTCTCCACCCCGTACCCCTCGAACTCGAGTATGGCATAACAGACACGGGTGAAACCCGACTCGTCGATTATGAGTATCGTCTTGTCTCTTCCAGCAGGCATGTCGCATAAGGTGGAGCAAATTTGATGCCTGAACCGAATATGCCCGGTTTCAGCTGCAGTACGTGCAAAAACCCCGGACGTCACGGCTCCATCCGGACTTGAATGTGTCTATCCGACACACTCATTGCTGAATCTGCCTTAGAAACGGACTGTATCACAAGGATACACCTGAGGTTTCCCCTTAAAATTAAAGATTTTTAATAAAAAAAGTGTATCTATCAGATACACTCAGTCGATTCTCCACTCCTTCAGTCGCTTGTAAAGGGCCTTCCTCGATATCCCGAGCATCCTTGCAGCCTTGGACTTGTTGCCGTTGCAGGCCTTGAGGGCGTTCTTGACGGCCTCGAACTCGAGTTCACTCAGGGTCTTGAAGGAATGGACGGGATCGTCTCTCCTCCTCAGGTCCTTCAAGGCGGTGAACTCCTCTGGAAGCTCCCTCGGCGTGATGGTATCTCCCTTTGTCAGTACGACGGCCCTCTCCATGACGTTTCTGAGCTGCCGGACATTGCCGGGCCAGTGGTATTCAAGGAAAATCTTCATAACCTCGTCCGAGACCGTGAGGACCTTGTTCTCCCTGATGCAGAACTCGTTGACGTACTCGGACACGAGCAACGGGATATCGTCCTTCCTCTCCCTGAGCAGCGGTACGTTGATCTGTATGACGTTCAACCTGTAGAGTAGGTCTTTCCTGAAGTTACCGGCCTTGACCTCCTTTTCGAGGTCACGATTGGTGGAGGAGACGAGCCTGAAATTGACCTTGATCTTCCTGTTGCTCCCGAGCCTTTCGATCTCCCTCTCCTGGAGGACCCTGAGCAGTTTCGCCTGGATGGAGAGTTCGAGCTCTCCTATCTCGTCGAGGAAGAGCGTGCCGCCTGAGGCCTCCTCGAACCTGCCTATCCTCCTTGAGACCGCTCCGGTGAAGGCCCCCTTCTCGAATCCGAAGAGCTCGGACTCGAGCAGGTCTTTAGGGATGGCCGCACAGTTGACGGCTACAAAGGGCTTGTCCCTCCTGTCGCTTCCGAAATGGAGTGCACGCGCTATGAGTTCCTTTCCCGTGCCGGTCTCACCGCAGATGATGACACTGCTCTCCGAGTTCTTGACCGCCTCTATCGTGTTGAATATCTTGAGCATCTGGGGGGTCTTGCCGATGATCCTCGGCAGCGGCGTCTCCTTTGCGAGCCTCTTTCTGAGGCTCTCTATCTCGCGCTTGAGGCGTCTCTGCTCGACAGCCCTCGCAAGGATGCCCTTGAGCTTCATATAGTCGGGAGGCTTGATGAAATAGTAGAAAGCACCCTGCGTGATGGCATGTACCGCGGAGTCAACGGTCCCGTATGCTGTGAGGAATATGACGGGTATATCGGGGTGCTCCTTGGTGACAAACTCAAAGAGGTCCATCCCGTCCCTTCCAGGCATCTTGAGGTCGGTGATGATCACGTCGACGTCCTCGTGATCAAGCACCCGGAGGGCGGTGTCGACGTCCAAGGACTCGAGGACACTGTAGCCGGCCTCCACGAGTATTGCCGACAGCACCTTTATGGCGTTCGGCTCATCGTCTACGATCAGGATCGTCCCTTTGCCCATTCAGTTCCCCTCTCTTCACGAACTGGCCCTGAGGTACAGCCCCACGGTGGTTCCGGCACCCTTTTTGCTCTCTATCTCGAGAAAACCTCCGTAGTACTGCAGTATCTCTCGTGTAATGAAGAGACCGAACCCCCTCCCCCTCTTTTCTGGAGATACGTCACTCTCTCCGCTGTCAGCCATCCCGGGACCGGTATCGGATACCTCTATCAGAACATACTCATTACCGAGGACCCTTCTGGTCGCGGTCCTCACCAAGAGGTGCCCCCCTGGGCCCATAGCCTCTATTGCATTGTTTATGACGTTGAGCACCGCCTGTTCGAGCTGGAACGAGTCTATGGCGGCCATGGGGACATCGCCGTACTCATAGGTAGCGGTTATGTCTCTGGCTTGCGTCTGGAGGGAGGTATAGACCTCCACCTTCTTCAACAGCACGTTCACGTCCGACTCGGACAGTCCGGCAACGGATACCGACGTGCTCAGAAACTTCGATATGAAGTTGTCGAGCCGGGTTATCTCCTCCTCCATTATCCTCGTGAACTCTATGAGAGTCGGCTCGTCGGAGTACTTCCCGCGGAGATAGACGACAGAGCCCTTTATGGCGTTGAGCGGGTTTCTGACACCATGGGCGAGGGTTGATGCTATCTTGCCTATATCGATCAGGCGCTGGGAGTTCTGTAGCTTCCTCGCCATCGAACAGAACGAATACGACGATATGTCCACCCTGATCTCTTCGACCATGCCGTCATTGATCCTCACGGGTTCGATGCTTATGTCTGCTTTGACCCGATCGTGAAGACAGTTGAAGGAATAACCCTTGATGTGCAAGGACCTCTTGTCGGATAGCACCGCCGAGAGGGCGTCCCTGTCGTCATCCATTATTCTCGGAAGGATCCTGTAGTACTTCACACCGAGCACCGCACTGGAAGGCATGCCTGTAGCCTCAGCGATCTCCTTTCCCCAGGACTTTATGCAGAGTCTGCCGTCCGTACAAAAACTGTAGGTTTGATTCACGACCCCCCCTTATACGAGGAAAACGTTCGGTGAGTGAGAATCCTCAGACGAACCCGTCGCCCTCGGTCATGACCGCCAGGCCTCCTGACTCGGTCTCCTCTTTCATCGTAATCGGAAACAGAAAACTCCGGTGATGCTTCTGCGGAAAAAAACACCCCGGAGACGAGCCTGTTATGTGATTATAAGTGATTATAAGCAAAAATCCGACGAAATATCAAGAAAAACGGGCACAGTTCTTGCTTCAAAAATACCGTAAAGTGCAGGATCGAGAATGACCTCTTCAGACAGAAAACGGTTAAGGAGGGAACATGTGTGGGATAGTCGGATATGTAGGAAGGAGGAATTCCCTGCCGATATTGATCGATGGGTTGAAGAGGCTCGAGTACAGGGGGTATGACTCGGCCGGAATAGCCTTTCAGAACGGCAGCGGGATAGAGGTCTACAAGACTAAGGGCAAGATAAGGGACCTGCAGAAGATACTGCCGCATCCTGCCCCGGACGCCATGGTCGGGCTCGGGCACACGAGGTGGGCCACACACGGCGTCCCCTCATCAAGGAACGCCCACCCGCACGGAACTAACGGGATCGTCGTCGTACACAACGGGATAATCGAGAACTACAGGAACCTGAGGTCTCACCTGATCGAGGAGGGATTCGAGTTCTATTCCGACACGGACACAGAGGTTATTCCACAGATGATATCGAGGTATCTCCGCAGGAATCTCTCGATGCTTGATGCCATAAGGGAGACGGTCGCGCAACTGAGAGGCACATTTGCCATCGGCATAATGAGCGAGGCCCTTCCGAACACCCTCTTTTCCATAAGAAGGGGAAGCCCTCTCGTGATAGGGATCGGTGACGGGGAATACTTCTTTGCCTCGGATGTCTCCGCACTCCTTCCGTACACGCGCAAATTCATCTTCATGGAGGACGGGCAGATATGCACCATCGGGCGTGACGGGATTGAGCTGAGGTATCTCGATTCGCCGGAACCCACCCCTGTTGAAACACAGGCGGTTGAGATCGACTGGACGCCGTCCATGGCCGAGAAGGAGGGCTATGACCACTTCATGCTCAAGGAGATCCATGAACAGCCCCGTGCGATGATGGACACCATAAGGGAGTGGACCGACGATCCCGAGAAGATACTCGACGAGCTCGGCCTATCCGTAAAACGTACGATCGGGCTCAACAGGCTCCAGGTCGTCGCATGCGGCACGTCGTATCATGCGGCCCTGGTCGGCAAATACATGATAGAGGACATAGCCCGCATATCCGTGGACGTGGAGATAGCGTCCGAGTACAGGTACAAGAGACCGATCATCGAGCACGACACCCTCTTCATCTCGATCACCCAGTCCGGCGAGACCGCCGACACCCTTGCAGCACAGAGAGAGGCGAGGAAGAGGGGGGCGTGGACCCTCACCATCTGCAACGTGGTGGGGAGCACGTCGTCGAGAGAGGCGGATTCCGTCCTCTACACGAGGGCCGGACCCGAGATAGGCGTGGCCTCGACAAAGGCCTTCACATGCCAGATAGGCGCCCTCTGTCTCCTTGCGATCGCACTCGGTATCCGCATGGGGAGGCTGACCCCCGGAGAGGCGAACACGCTGAGGTCTCAACTGCTCAAGGTGCCGGCTTTCATGGAGAAGACCATCAGGACGAACTCGGCGATCGAGGAACTGGCGAGGACGCTCATCTATGCAAAGGCGTTCCTCTATCTCGGCAGGGGCATAAACTATCCGATCGCCCTCGAGGGTGCCCTGAAACTCAAGGAGATATCATACATACCCGCCGAGGGATACCCTGCAGGGGAGATGAAGCACGGCCCGATCGCCCTGATAGAGGAGGGGTTGCCCGTCGTAGTGATCGCCCCCGTGGACAACCTCTTCGAAAAGACACTGTCGAACATCGAAGAGGTGAAGGCGCGCGGGGGGAGGGTTATAGCAGTGACCGACGAGCCGGAGTTGCTTCGCGGCAAGGTGGACGACGTCATCACGGTGCCTTCGGCACACTTCTCGCTGTCTCCGATCATCAACGTCATACCGCTTCAGCTCCTCGCATACCATGTGGGCATACTCAGGGGCTGCGACGTGGACCAGCCGAGAAACCTCGCCAAGAGCGTGACGGTGGAATAGTCCGTGACTGTAAAGACGCCCGGCGCGGCGTGACGCAGGCGGTATCCAGGCCGGCGTACATGGGGCTTCAACCTGAATCCGTGAGGCGGTCGGGGACGGGTCGACGATTCATCAGGCATCCGTGAAGTACTGAGCGACACTGAAAAGCCGCATGCCTGCTTCAGCCTGAGGGCTGACCCAAGGAGCCTGCAGGCGTATTTTTATGGTAGGCGGAACAGGGCTCGAACCTGTGACCTCAGCCTTGTAAGGGCTGCGCTCTCCCAACTGAGCTATCCGCCCACACGGTCTCTCCGGACCGCACCTGCCATCCACCCGCCGCTGCAGATGGGGCACGGCCGCCGGTACTTCGCAGGCCTTCCGTGGTCTATATTTAAAAACAAAGCGCCGTTCTTTGTCAATTCTCCGGTTACTGATGGGCCTCGGCCCAGTTCTTACCATAGCCGATCTCGACCCTGACCGGTACCGAGAGGGCGGCCGCGTTCTCCATCTCGCTGCGTATCAGCTCCCGTGCTGCGTCGAGCTCCTCTTCCTTCACCTCGAAGACCAGTTCGTCGTGCACCTGAAGGAGCATCCTGCTTTGGAGACCGCCGGCCTTGAGCCTGCCGCTTATGTTCACCATCGCCTTCTTTATGATGTCTGCAGCCGTGCCCTGTATGGGGGTGTTCATGGCGAGTCTCTCCCCGAGGGCGCGCTTCTGGGCGTTCGTACTCCGCAGTTCCGGGATCTCGCGCTTTCTACCGAACAGGGTCCTCACATATCCGTCCCTCGTTGCATCCTCTATCACGTGTTCCACGTAGCGCCTGACGCCGGGATGCTTCTCGAAGTACTGTTCTATGTACACCCTTGCATCCTCCCTCGTGGAGCCGATCGCCCCCGAGAGGCCGAATGCGGACATGCCGTAGACGACACCGAAGTTCACGGTCTTCGCCACCCTGCGCATCTCGGCAGTCACTTGATCACCGGACACCCCGAACAGCTCCGAGGCTGTCCTTGTGTGGATGTCGACGTCGTTCCTGAAGGCATCAACGAGCCCCTCGTCACCACTCAGGTGGGCGAGTATCCTCAGCTCGATCTGTGAATAGTCGGCGGAGAGGAGGAAGTACCCCTCCTCGGCGACAAACGCCTCCCTGATCCTCGTGCCCCACTCACCCCTGACGGGTATGTTCTGGAGGTTTGGGTCGCTGCTGCTCAGCCGGCCGGTGGCGGTCACGGCCTGGTTGAAGGAGGTGTGGATACGGCCTGTCTCGGGGTTGACCAGCCTGGGAAGGGCGTCCACGTATGTGCTCTTCAGCTTGCTCAGGGTCCTCCAGTTCAGTATCTCACCGGGCAGCTCGTGCTCGAGGGCGAGTTCCTCAAGCACACCGACCTCGGTGGAGTATCCCGTCTTCGTCTTCTTCCCGGGCTTGAGCCCGAGGGAGTCGAAGAGCACGGCGCTCAGCTGCCTCGGGGAGTTGATGTTGAACTCCTCACCAGCCAGCAAGTAAATCCTCGACTGCAGGGCGGCCAGTTCCCTCTCGAGCTCTCCCGAGAGTCTCCTCAGCAGAGAGGTGTTCACCCTTATGCCCGTCTCCTCCATCTCTGCAAGGACCCTTATGAGCGGCATCTCGATCCCGAAGTAGACGTCGTCGAGCCCCTCATCCTTCAGTCTCCTGAAGAGTATCCCCTCGAGCTCCAGGACCACGGCAGCGTTGGCGGCCGAAAACTCGGCCGCCTCTTCCAAAGGCACCTCTGCAAGAGAGGGGCGCCTTCCTATGACCTCCTTCAGTGTCTTGATCCTCAGGTGCAGGTGCTCGAGGGCGATATCGTGAAGCTCGTGCCCCTGCCTGTTGGGATTGAGCAGGTATGAAGCGATCATCGTGTCACGGAGTTCACCCTTCACATCCACGCCCGACCTTCGGAGGATCAGGATCTGCCCCTTTAGGTCGTGACCGGTCTTGGCCGTCTTCTCGTTCTCGAGAACGGTCCTGAAGGCACCGAGTGCCGCTGATGCATCCAGCGGGCCGAGACCCGCAATGGGCACATAGCAGCCTCGGGCTTTCCCGGTGGAGAAGGCGATACCCACCAGCTCGGCGCCGACAGGGCCCTTGCCCTTGGTCTCCACGCAGAAGGCAAAGGGGGGCTCTACGGCATCCAGCAGGTCCTTGAGGGTACCCGGGTCCAGCACCGCCTCATACCTGCCGGAGAGCGGCTGCGGGGGGATCAGCTTGAGCAGCGTCCCGAACTCGAGCTCGCTGAAGAGGTTGAGCA
>DRKX01000144.1 GCA_011051565.1 Nitrospirota bacterium
AGGAGAAGTTCATAAACGAGAAGACGAAGCCGCTGCTCGAGGACGTCCGGCGCGGCCTCGAAGGAGTGGAGGATTTCAGGGCTGAAGAGATAGAGAGGGTATTCATGTCGATCGTCGAGAGGCACAAGACCAAGCTCGGCAAGGTAGCCCAGCCCGTCAGGGTCGCGATAACCGGCAACACGGTCAGTCCGGGCATCTTCGAAGTACTCGAGATAGTGGGCAAGGAGAGGGCGATCATGAGGCTGCAGAGGGCTATAGAGAGTATCTGATGGCCTACATAAGCGTCATAGGTGCCGGAAGCTGGGGTACCGCCCTCAGCATACTCCTTGCCGAGAAGGGCTACGACGTCTCTCTCTGGACGTACGAGCAGGAGCTGGCAGAGGAGATGGAACGCGACCGGGTGAACCGCCTCTACCTGCCCGAGGCCTCCCTGCCCGACAACGTAAGGACGACCCACCGGCTTAATCGTGCACTCCACAGGTCGAGATACGTGATATGCGCGGTCCCGACACAGTTCGTGAGGCAGGTCTTCAGTGAGGCCGTCGGCCATATCGAGAAGGGCGCGGTGATCGTGAGCGCGTCCAAGGGCATGGAGAAGGGGACGCTCCTGACCGTCTCGTCCATTCTCAAGGAGCTGACACACCACGAGACCGCCGTGATCTCGGGGCCGAGTTTCGCAAAGGAGGTCATAAGAAAACTCCCCACTGCAGTCACCCTTGCGGTGCAGCATAGGGAGACCGGCCTGCTGCTTCAGGAGATATTCAATACAGACTACTTCAGGGTCTACACCCACCAGGACGTGCTCGGAGTCGAGCTCGGCGGCGCCCTGAAGAACGTCATAGCCATCGCATCGGGCATATCCGACGGACTCGGGCTCGGTCTCAACGCCAGGGCCACGCTGATAACGAGGGGGCTTGCAGAGATCACGCGCCTCGGGGTGAAGATGGGCGCCGACGCGAAGACCTTCTCGGGGCTCAGCGGCATGGGAGACCTCGTGCTCACCTGTACGGGGAACCTGTCGAGGAACTACACGGTCGGCTACAAGATCGGCCGTGGCATGAAGCTGAAGGATATCCTGTCCGAGATGAGGGCCGTTGCCGAGGGGGTCGAGACCTCGGTTTCGGCATGTGAGCTTGCAGTCAAGTACGACGTCGAGATGCCGATCGTCGAGCAGGTCTGCCTCATGCTCCACAAGGACAAGCCCCCGCAGGCGGCCGTCAGGGAACTGATGACGAGGCCGCTGAAGGAGGAGTTCTATTACTGAGCGCCGCAGGAGATACTTCCTGTCCGGAGATGCGCTGCTCAGACGGCTCGAACACCCCTCGGTCTACAACGTAAGGAGTGACGAGCTGTACGAGATCGACGAGAGCGCCTTTGAATTTCTCCGTGAGTGCGCCGGCGGGGGGAGCTTCTCCGACGATGTGGAGTTCACGTCCTACTGCCTTGAAGAAGGGATTCTCTCAGATGCACGGCAGGCGGTCAGGAGGCAGTGCGCGGGGAAGTCTCCTCTTCCCTCCCTGAGATACCTCGAACTGCTGATAACGGACAGGTGCAACCTCAGGTGCAGGCACTGCTACCTTGGGGAACCCGGGGGCAAGGAGATTCCGCTTGGCCTGCTGATCGGCGTTCTCGACGAATTCAACGCTATGCAGGGCCTGAGGGTGCTCGTCTCAGGCGGTGAGCCGCTGGTATACGGGGAGTTCGATGCTCTGAACGACTACCTGTCGGACTATCCCCTCAGGAGGGTGCTGTTCTCGAACGGTCTCCTGATCGATGAGCGCCTGCTCAGGAGGCTGAACGTGGACGAGTTGCAGATCAGCATCGACGGCCTCCGGGAGGCCCACGACGCCGTTAGGGGGGACGGGAGTTTCGAAAGGGCGATGAGTGCCGTCAGGAGCGCAATCGAGTACGGGTTCGACGTATCCGTCTCCACGATGATACACTCCGGAAACACCAGTGATTTCGGAAGGATGGAGGACCTTTTCAGGGGACTCGGCGTAAAGAGCTGGATGGTGGACGTGCCGTGTTCGAGCGGCAGGTTGAGGGAGAACGCGGAACTCTCCCTTCCGCCCGAGACCGCGGGCGGGTTTCTCGCATATGGTTACGGCGGAGGGCTTCACGGCGGAGGTGAGGGGTTCGCCTGCGGCCTGCACCTCGTCTCGGTGCTGCCGGACGGGCATGTCGCGAAGTGTGCGTTCTATGCCGACAGGCCCCTGGGGCATGCATCCGAGGGAATCGAGACCTGCTGGAGGAGGCTTCAACCCATCAGGCTCGCCGATTTGGAGTGCGACTGCGACGTGCTCGACGTCTGCAGGGGAGGCTGCAGGTACAGGGCGGAACTCTCCGGAGCCCCGGCTGGAAGGGATCCATACATGTGCGTCTCCTTCGGCGTGGATCCGTGGCGCTGACACCGGAGTAAAGAAGTACGGCGGGCGTGAACGTGCTGATCATCGGATTCACCGGCGTGAAGTGCGCCCTCGTGTTTGTGTTATATTATAGAAAGCCCGCACATGGTGGGTTTTTCGGCTCATTTACAAGGATATCGAGGTATGGGTGGATAGAGAGACGGAGATAATGAGGTTTGCCGAGTGGTTTCTTTATACGCTCTCCGAGAGGTGTATCAAGTACTGCGGCAAGGCGGTCACTTCAGTGCAGTTTCCGGTCTTCAAGAAGTTCCTGCTCGCAAGGATAAAGAGGGAACTCCAGTACTACAGGCTCTGTCTCGATACGGCCGCGGTGATCAACGAAGCCGGCGGGGGTGTCTGCGACACCGATGTCGAGGAGATACTCGACGCCAGCATCGACCTCGACCGCAGGCTGAAGGGAGACATAAAGTTGCTGCCCATCAGGATCGAGTTTGCATACGACAAGATACTGCCGCTGAGGAGAGAGAGGACGCGCAAACTGGTGCAGCTCTTCGCGACGCTCCTCGGCTCAGCTGATGCAGAAGACTACAACGGGATGGTCAGGAACGCCTTCGACAGGGATGCCTTTCTCGAGCTGAACAACGAGATTCTCGAGCTCTACACCGAGGAGGCCTTCTTGGTGAACTCGTCCATAAAGAGCCTGATAAACGTCGACAGCGAGGCGATTGCTCACAGGATGTACTGCTCGATGCTCGATGTGGGCATAGGGCTCAACAGGGAGCTGGCGGACGACATATTCGGCGGGAAAAAGAGGGGGTGAGGCTGCGGCATGTTACCTTATCCGGAGATCAAGCCCTACTTGATAAAGGTCGGTCCACTGCAGATCAGGTGGTACGGGCTCATGTACCTGATCGGCTTTGCAAGCTCGTACCTGCTCGTGAACTACCAGATAAGGAGAAAGGGCATAGGGATAGAGCGCAGGACGGTCGACGACCTCTACTTCTACATCATCCTCGGTCTCATACTCGGAGCGAGGCTCGGCTATGTCTTCTTTTACAACCTTCCTGAATACCTCGAGAATCCGCTCGAGGTCTTTGCCGTATGGCACGGCGGCATGTCATTTCACGGCGGGCTCATCGGTTCTGTCTTTGCAGGTGTATGTTTTTGCAGAAAGCGGGGGCTCGATTCCTGGATGATGGCGGACCTCGTGATCGCAACGGCCCCGATAGGACTCGGGCTCGGCAGGATAGGGAACTTCATAAACTGCGAACTCTACGGCAGGGTGAGCGACGTTCCATGGGCTGTGGTCTTTCCCTGCGGGGGCGGACTGCCGCGTCACCCGTCGCAGCTCTACGAGGCGTTCTTCGAAGGGGTTGTTCTTTTCGCCCTGTTATGGTATTTAAAAGATAGGGTGAGGGTCGCAGGCGGACTGACGGCCCTCTTTCTCGTCCTGTACGGCGTGATAAGGTTTTCAATCGAGTTTTTCAGGGAACCAGATCCCCAGCTCGGTTTTGTGGTCGCCTTCCTCACCATGGGGCAGATCCTGAGTCTCGCCATGGTGGCGGTCGGCATAGCGGTGTTCGCGTACAGGAGAACCAAAGTCTAAGGAGGATGTTTCATGTCGAGGTTTCCGTTGCATATGATGAGTGGCGGCGGGAGCGGGCATTGCTGCGAAGATGCCTGCAAGCCGGCTGAGAAGGGGCCCTCGGACAGGCCTGCGGTCGTCGCCGGCGTGAGATATCATCTCAGCGGTCTGAGCTGTGCTTCGTGTGCGGCAAAGATAGAGCAGAGGCTGAACCGGATGGAAGGCGTGAAGGCCGAGGTCCACTTCGCCTCCTCCACACTGGTTCTCGATGCAGAGACCCCTGAGCTTGAGGAGAAGGCCCTCGATGTGGTGAGGCAGGTAGAGCCCCACATCAAGATAAGCAAGGCCGAAGAAGGCGGTGCGGAGGAAGAAGAGGGCGGTGGCGAGGGAGCGTCCATCCTCAGGAAGATATTCCTCGCAGGCGTACTCTTTGTCGCCGGTCTCTTCATTCAGAACTACGTATACCCCGGCGCCGAAGACCTCCCCCTGGGTGACTTCCGTTTCTGGGCGGTCCTTCTGCCGTACCTTATCGGTTACATAGTTGCAGGCCGTGACGTGGTCGCAAGCGCGGTGAAGGGCATAATAAGCAGGGACTTCTTCGGCGAGAGCCTGCTCATGACCGTGGCGACGCTCGGCGCCTTTGTAATAAAGGAGTTCCCCGAGGCCGTGGGCGTGATGCTCTTCTTCAAGGTGGGCGAGTACTTCGAGGACAGGGCCCTGAACCACTCCCGGCGGTCGATCAGGAAGCTCCTGAGCATAAGGCCGGATTATGCGAACCTGAAGAGAGACGGGGTAGCAGAGAGGGTGAGCCCGCAGGAGGTCAGGGTGGGCGACCTCATCGTGGTCAGGCCTGGAGAGAAGGTCCCGCTCGACGGTGTGGTCGAGGAGGGGAGGACCATGGTGGACACCTCTGCACTGACGGGGGAGTCTATGCCGAGGTCCCTTTCGGAGGGCGACGAGGTCCTCTCGGGAATGATAAACAGGAACGCCGTGATAACCGTGAGGGTCACGAGGCCGTTCAACGAGTCTACGGTGAGCAAGATACTCGACCTCGTTGAGAAGGCCTCGGCGCAGAAGGCTCCGACCGAGAAGTTCATCACCAAGTTCTCGAAGGTCTACACCCCTGCGGTGGTCGCTGCTGCCTTTGCCATGGCGGTGCTCCCGCCGGTCCTCTATCAGGTTCCGGCCCTCTCATCCGTGTTCTCGCATGCTGAGACATACTCCGAGTGGGTCTACCGTGCGCTCGTCTTCCTCGTTATAGCCTGCCCGTGCGCATTGGTCATTTCCATCCCGCTCGGTTTCTTCGGCGGCATCGGCGCTGCCTCGAGAAAAGGGATACTATTCAAGGGCTCGAACTATCTCGAGGGTTTCAGGAGCATACACACCATGGTCTTCGACAAGACCGGCACGCTCACCGAAGGCGTATTCAGGGTGACGGAGGTCAGGCCCCTGAACGGGTTCTCCAGGGAGGAACTCCTCCGCCTTGCCGCAGAGGCCGAGAGTCAGTCGAACCATCCCATAGCGAAGTCGATAATGGACGCATACGGCGGCGGGATAGACGAGAGGCGGATAGAGAGCTACGAGGAGATCCCCGCGCACGGCGTCAGGGCGGTTGCCGAGGGAAGGGAGATACTTGCGGGCAATGACCGGATACTCCACATGGACGGCTACGACATAGATCACGATACGTGCGACGTCAAGGGCACCGTCGTCCACGTCGTGATCGACAGGAAGTACGCCGGATACATACTGCTTGCGGACAAGGTGAGGCCTGAAGCGTACGAGGCCGTCGACGGCCTCAGGAGGGAGGGCGTCGACAGGGTCGTGATGCTCACAGGTGACGGCAGGGCGGCGGCGGAACTCGTCGCCGGTGAACTGGGGATGGACGACTTTCACGCAGAACTGCTGCCACAGGACAAGATCAGGATCGTGAAGGAGCTCGAGGAGAGTATAGACAGGAAGAGGCACAAGATCGCTTTCGTCGGTGACGGGATCAATGATGCACCCGTACTCGTGGCCTCCGACATCGGTGTGGCGATGGGAGGGCTCGGCTCAGACGCGGCCATCGAGGCCGCCGACGTGGTGCTGATGAAAGACAGGCTGACAGGCCTGCTCGACGCGATGCACATTGCGAGAAGGACCCGGAAGATCGTCTTCATCAACATCACCATGGCCCTGACGATCAAGGGCTTCTTCATCGTGTTCGGCGCCTTCGGCATGGCGACCATGTGGGAGGCGGTCTTCGCCGACGTGGGAGTCGCCGTGCTTGCAGTACTCAACTCGACGAGGATTCTCAAGGCTTGAAGATATCGACGAGGCTCTTTCTCTACATCTTCACCCTCATGCTCCTCCTCTCTGCAGTGCTCGGCTACATCTCGGTGAGAGACGAGAAGTACCACCTTTTCAGCGAGGTCAGGTCGAGGGCCTGGATGCTGTCGAGGACCCTCGCGGCCACCTTCAGGTTTTACCACCGGGAAGACCCGCACTTCACGGTCGAAGACCTCGTGCGTGCCGTCGCCCCGCTGGATGAGAAAGACGTGCTCGGTATAAACGTCTACGACGGGAACGGAGACCTGGTGGACTTCTCCCGGAGCGACTGCACGAACATACAGTGTCCGCACGGCAGCATAGACATGAAAGGCCTGGAGCACGGCGGCAGGGAGAAGGTGTTCAGTACCGGGGAGGGCGAGTTCATCTCGGTGGTGAGCCCGATCAAGGCCGGAAACGGCACTCTGCAGGGAGCGGTGGAGGTGATCCTCTCTCTCGGATACATAGATGTCGGGCTCTCAGCGGTGACGAGGAGGTTCCTGCTGTTCACGCTGGTGGCCGCGTTACTGCTCGGTGCGGCCACATACCTGATAGGCAGGTGGAGCATTGCCGTTCCCATAAGGAGGCTGAAGGAGGCCTCGGAAAAGCTTGGGGAGGGAGACCTCGGACTCCGTATAGAGAAGAGCGGTGTCGTCGAGCTCGACGAGCTCATTGACGACTTCAACCGTATGGCCGAGAACCTCGAGCAGCAATACATCAAGAAGGAGAAGGTCTTCAGGGAGAAGCTGAGGCTCGAACGCGGACTCAGGCACTCGGAAAAGCTCGCCTCCTTGGGGCAGCTCACCTCGGGTCTCGCGCACGAGATAGGCACCCCGCTGAATGTCATAAGCGGCCGCGCGGAGCAGCTGATGGGAAAGCTGCCCGAGGGGCATCCGGACAGAGATGGGCTCAGGACCATAATACGGCAGGCTGACAGGATATCCGAGACCATGCAGCAGCTGCTCGCGTTCTCGAGAAAGGCCCCACCGGTTTTCAGAGAACTCGACCTCGAACGCGTGATCAAGGAGGCCTTCTCCCTCTGCAAGCTCAGGCTGAGAAAGGACAATCCAGGCGTGGAACTCGCCTGTGAGCTGTCAGTATCGAGTTTCTTCGGTGACGAGGACGGTCTCAGGCAGTTGTTCGTCAACCTGATGCTCAACTCACTCCACGCGATGAGAGACGGCGGAAGGATGACGATCAGGTCCTCCGAAGAACTCGACGATAC
>DRKX01000145.1 GCA_011051565.1 Nitrospirota bacterium
AGACCGGGCTCGCCCTGAGGGGTACGTTCATAATCAGCCCTGAGGGAAAGCTCCTCAACTCCGAGGTCAACTTCTACAACCTCGGCAGGAACATCGATGAGTTGATGCGGAAGTTCAAGGCGAACCTCCACCTCGCAAAGCATGCAAATGAGGGCTGTCCGGCGAAGTGGAAGGACGAGGGCGACAAGACGCTCACACCGTCGGCAAAGCTGGTCGGCAGGGTCTACGAGGCCCTCAAGTGAGAACACACCATGGGGGGGCGGCCGCCTGAGACGCCTTAAGAGCACTCTAAACTATTGATCCGTCCTGGGATCAGATCAAAGGAGGGAAGCGAATGGCTGTCAGGAGCGTAGGCGAAAAGTACAGGTGCAATGTCTGCGGCAACGAGGTGGTGGTCACGAAGGTGGGCGGCGGCGAGCTGGTCTGTTGCGGCCAGCCGATGGAGCTGATATCAGAAGAATAAGGCGGTACACTTGAGAGTCGTCACGTTTCTTGGAAGTCCGAGAAGAGAGGGGAACACGGAGCTTCTGCTGAGAGAGTGCATGAGGGCCGTTGAAGAAGAGGGTCATACGGTGACCCTCTTCAGGCCCTCCAATATGAAGATATCACCGTGTCTCAACTGCGGCGCATGTGAAGAGACAGGCCTCTGCATCATAAACGACGACATGGAGAAGGTCTACAGGGCCATACGCGAGGGAGACCGCTTCATCCTCGCCTCACCCATATTCTTCTTCGGCCTCACCGCCCAGGTGAAGGCGCTCATAGACAGGTGCCAGTCCTTCTGGTGCGAGAAATACCTCCTGAAGAGACCGATTCCCGACGGACCGCGCGGCAGGAAAGGACTGGTCCTCATGGTGGGGGGCATGAAGAAGGAGACCGGCTTCAGGTGTGGTGATGCAACCGCGACCGCCTTCTTCAGGAGCATCAGTGTCCCTGAACACGAGACCCTCTCTTATGCCGGCATCGACGCCAAAGGTGCGGTCAGGCAACACCCGGACGCCTTGAATGGAGCCTATGAGGCTGCAAAGAGACTTGTATATTGATCACAGCCGCTTGCCAGCTGCAGTTGAGGCATGCCTTGAGGTTTATTCTTCGTAATCAAGAGGAAGTATGAGCTTTACAACCTGGCCCCTCTTGCCCGGAGCCCCCATCTCCCTGCCGTCAAAAGTCAATCTGATACCACCGGCGTTGCCGACCTTGAGGATGAACCGCTGGTTGCCGGTCCATATCCTCCTCTGACCAGGCTCCAGGATCATCGAGTAGCTCAGGCTGTCATCGATCTTGAGGTATATCCAGGTGTCTTCCACGGCCGTGATCTCCAGTACATGCTTGTTGGTGTAATCAGCCTCGGCGGGTGCTACAGGGTTCGGTATCATGGTGACGACCCTGTCTATATTGCTCGTCCTTCGTGTCTCTCCGGTCGGGTCTCCCGGGGGCTTGTCTCGGGGGAGGAGAACGATCAGCGGGACCACGATCAGCAGGAACGCCAGCGGATACAGGAGCAGCCGGGGTGAGAGGTTGATTCGAGGAGGCGGCGGCTGGGATTCCTCCTCAGCTGCAAGGGCCGCCATCCTCTGTTCCTCGTATATCCTGACGGCCTCTGCTGGATCGACCGATACGGCCTTCAGATATTCCCGTATGTAGCCCTTTACGAAGACTTCACCGGGGATCTTGTCATACTCCTCATTCTCCAGTGCCTTGAGATACTCGCAACGAATTCTCGTTATCGAGGATATCTCCTTGAGGGTGAGGTCCGCCTCTTCACGGTGCCTTTTGAGATAATCTCCTAACAAACATCCCCCTTTTCAACAGGGTATTCCTCCGACACCTACCAGTATATTATATTTTTTGATAAAAATCAAGGCTTTTCGGCTGAATCCGGCAAGGTTAAGAAAAATTAATATGGAAGGGCACTCTACGGGTGTTCTGCGGGAACACCGAGGCACAGGATGCGCAATAGGCGGTCAAGATAGAGGAGAACACTCCTCTATCTTGATTATTTGATCCGCCCCCTCGGTTTGCTCCCGTAAAACATTAAGTCAGGTTTGCTGCAGGTATCTCCTACATATTAAAGAATAACAAAGAAAAATTGTTTTGTCTACACCTATTCGTTAAAAAAAGGTTCGATTTCGTAAAAGCATCCTTGAAGCAACAGTCAGAATTCTTTCTATCACATGACCGCAGTGTAAAGATTTCCAACAGTGCGGAATCACAACCAGCCTGCAAAGAACGAAACCGCCTGAAATGAAGGGAAAAAAGAACTGCTCAGTCTGTCGGCACGGAAGTTGCAGTAAAAATTTTTAAGGCCCGTTAAAGTAATATAGCCACAATTAAAATAAGGAGGGGCGGGACCGGCTTGTAAAAACAACGGGGTAACGACCTGCCATTGTCGGCTGGAGGGAAAAGGATGGAGCAAACACAGGCAGTTGGGACCGGGAAGTCGGGGTGCATGGTTGCGGCTGAAATGTTATATAATAGTCCTCTGATGAAGAGTCCCGAACTGTTCAAAAAGAAGTTCTCGATCCTCCAGGAGATATCAAGCGCAATGGTCATCACGGACGACATCACGGCCATTGCAAACCTGATGCTCGACCTTGCCATAAACTATACCAACGCAGAGAAGGGGTCCCTGATGCTGCTCAACGAGAAGGGAGAGCTCTACACCCTTGCCGCAAGGGGCATTGACATCCAGCACGTAAAGTCCTACAGGACGAGGATCGGCGAGGGCATAGCCGGGACCGTGGCGAAGACCCATGTACCGGTGCTCGTCGAGGACATAGACAGGGACGACAGGTTCAAGGACGCGAGTAAGAGAAACCATTACAAGACGCGTTCATTCATCTCTTGCCCTGTCGTGAGCAAGAACAGGCTCCACGGTGTGCTGAACATCAACGACAAGCGGGACGGCACACCCTTCACTGAAGACGAGTTCGATCTCGTAACGATAATCGCAAACCAGGCGGCGATCGCCCTCGAGAACGCCTCTCTGATGAACCAGCTCAGGGCAAAGGCCGCCGAGCTCGAGGATATAAACAAGAAACTCATTGAGACGGATGTCGCAAAGACGGAATTCATAGCGAGCATCTCCCATGAGCTGCGCACGCCTCTCAACTCGATCAAGGGGGCCATATACTATCTGCAGCAATCCGGGAAAATGGCCGAACACGAACAGGGCGAATTTCACGACATCATCTCAGGGGAGACAGACAAACTGATATCAATCGTTGAGGACCTGCTCGATTTTCTCAGGCTGGAGGATGAAGTCAGGGTCATCAAAAAGAGTCTCATAAACCTTGCAGACGTCCTCGAAGAGATACAGAGTTCGAAGTCCCTGAAGATCATGCTTGCAAGAAAAGCCCTGGAGCTAAGGATCGACTTGGCCGAGGGGATATCCGATATAGTCGGAGACAAGATTCGCATCGTGCAGTTCTTCATCAACCTGACCGAGGGCTTGAGTCACTACCTCGAACGCGGCGATTCCATACGGATCAACGTAGAGGAGGACGACTTTGTAAGGATAAACCTCCGGCTCTCAAGGAGACTCCCGGAGGCGGTACTCCCCTACCTGATCAACTCACGACACCTCTTTCATGCCAACCAGCCCGAGGAGAAACTGAAGATATACCTCGCAAAGAGGATCGCGGAGTTTCACAAGTGGAATCTTACCGCGGAAAACCTCGATGACGGCTTCGCCGTCTACATCACGATACCCAAAAGCAAGCGAGAACAGATCGAGGCGGTTGTCGACACCTCGATGGAGCTCTTCATAGAGTTCATCTCCGAGCTGCTCGACCTCAACATCTGCTCCCTGATGCTGAGCAACGAGCTGACCGGGGAACTGATGATAAAGAGCGCGCGAGGGCTTGAGGAGGATGTCGTCAAGCGGACGAGGATAAAGCCCGGAGACAAGGTCGCCGGCTGGGTGGCGCTTGAGGGCAAGCCCTTGCTGATAGAAGACATAGAGAACGACCCGAGGTTCGAAAAGAGAAACATCCTGCAGTACAATACAAAGTCCCTACTGTCGATCCCCCTGAAGTCCAAGGACAGGGTGATCGGGGTTCTGAATCTCAACAACAAGAAGACTGCGGAGCCCTTCACGCAGCAGGACCTGTACATTGCGTCGCTGCTCTGCGAGAGGATATCCCGCTTCATCGACAGGCTGTACACGAACGATTACAGCGAAGAGGATTTCAAGCATCTCATAAGCTCGTTCGACAGCCTGATAAACGCAGAGAAGAAATACCACAAGAAGAGCAGGTTCATTCAGGAGCTGATGTCGAGGATTATGTACAGGTTGGGGGTAAGCGAGGAGGAAAGGTGGGCGGCGATCTACATCTCCATGATCTACGACCTCGGTCTCATGCTTATCGATGAAAGCATTCTCAAGAAGAAGGAACTCACGCCACTGGAGCACCGCATACTGAAGGTCCACTCCTATACCACCGTGGGGCTCCTCAACGGTTTCGAGTTC
Source organism: Nitrospirota bacterium (assembly GCA_011051565.1). GTDB lineage: Bacteria > Nitrospirota > Thermodesulfovibrionia > Thermodesulfovibrionales > JdFR-85 > BMS3Bbin07. The sequence continues at coordinate 4,472 of DRKX01000145.1, forward strand.
TCCGAGCATGTCAAGTCCGCCATTCTGCATCATCATGAGAGGTTCGACGGCAGCGGATATCCGGATGGATTGAAGGGCGAGGAGATACCCCTCATCTCAAGATGTCTCTCCGTGGTGGATGCCTTCTGTGCGATGATCTCGGAGAGGCCATACAAGGAGAGGCTCTCGCAGGAGGAGGCGCTGGAGGAGATAAAGAGGGGTGCGGGAACGCTCTATGACCCGAGGGTCGTCGAGGCACTCGATGCGGTCCTGCTCGAACTTCAGGAAGAAGCCGCATAGAGGCCGTGTTTTCTCATTAGGTCGTATAGGGTGGGCCTGCTTACGCCGAGTTCTGCTGCGGCCCTCGCGATGTTTCCCTTGTGCTTCTCGATGGCGTTCGTCAACATGTCCTTCTCCACCCTGTCTCTCGCCTCCCTGAGTGTCATGCCTGCATACGCCGAAACTCCCTGGCGGGGCCGTGCAGTGAATCCGAGGTCGCCGGGTTCAACGTACTGATTGTCGGACATGACGACGGCGCGCTGGATTCTGTTCTCGAGCTCCCTCACGTTGCCTGGCCACTCGTACGACCGGAGCAGATCGATCGAAGCCGCACTGAATCCCTTCAGTTTCTTCCTGTATTGATCGCTGAACCTCATGAGGAAGAGGTTGGCAAGAAGCATTATGTCTCCCCCCCTCTCCCTCAGGGGCGGAAGCTTGATGTTAAGGACGCCTATCCTGTAGTAAAGGTCCTCCCGGAAGCGTCCCGAGTCTATGGCTTCGGAGATATCGATGTTCGTGGCTGCGATTATCCTCGTATCGACATGTATATCCACCCTCCCGCCGACACGCTGGATGGTCTTGTCCTGGAGGAACCTCAACAGCTTCACCTGAAGGCCCGAGGGCAGTTCCCCGATCTCGTCGAGAAATAGGGTGCCCTTGTCGGCAAACTCCACCTTGCCCTGCACCTGGCTGTGGGCGCCGGTGAACGCCCCTTTCTCGTGGCCGAAGAGTTCGGATTCAAGGAGGTTCTCCGGGATGGCTCCACAATTTATTGGCACGAAAGGACCGTCCTTTCTCATGCTCAACGAGTGGATCGCCTTTGCGACGAGTTCCTTCCCGGTACCGCTCTCACCCTGTATCAGCACAGGCACATCCGAGGGCGCCACCTTTCTGATGGTCGAGAAGACCTCTGTCATGGCGGGGCACTGTCCAGCCATGCCGCTCATTGCTGTGGTCTTCTCGTCGAGCGCATGCCGCAAGCTGCGGTTCTCCTCCTCTATGTTGTAGAGGTGAAAGGCCCTGCCAATGATGACGACCAGCTCTTTTAGGTCTATCGGCTTCTGATAGTAGTCATAAGCTCCGAGGCGGACGGCGTGGAGGGCGTTTTCCCTCTCGTCGTTCCCCGTAATCACTATCACCTTGGTTAGGGGGTGCATCTTCAGTATCTCCTGAAGACACCTGAACCCTTCGCTTGTGCCTTCGCTGTCAGGAGGAAGCCCGAGGTCGAGTGTCACCACCTTTGGACGATGTCTCCTGAAGTACTGCAGGGCGTCGTCGGCATCAGCGGCAAGGTGGAGTGAATACCACCTCCTGAGTCCCCACTTAAGCTGCTTCCTTATCTCTTCACTGTCTTCGACTATTAAGAGTCTTTCCATAACGTTCGGATGAAGACCGGAGAGGGTTTCCGGCAGTCATGCGATATGCACTCTGCATACTCTTCAGTCATGCCAAGGCCTTCCCGTCGAGACCGTCCGTCTCTATGCCGAGCATCTTCAACACGGTCACCCCTGCATCGACTATGTCGGGTGAGTCACAGGCCGCCGGCCTGTTTATAAAAAAGACGGCGTCTTCACGGGTATGCCCGCCGGTCAGGGGCCCCCTGCCGCACAGCTCGGTCTTTGTTACAGAACCCTTCAGGTCAAACCCATCAAACGGCAGTACGACGAGGTCGGGAGCGTCGGCAAGGAGTTCACCACTGTAGAGGTCCTCTTTGAAGAAGATGCTCCTGACGACCCTCTCGCCCTCGATCTCCAGAGACAACAGGTCCTCCTTGATCGCGTTCCTGAGGTCTTCGTATTCATCCTCCTCCACGCAACCGCCGGAAAATCTCCCCTTGAGGTGTATGTAAACCCTCGATGGGTCGAGCACAAAGGCCCGTGATCCTTTATTCATCACCTCAAAGGACTTCGGCTCCTCGGCGTCGAAGCTCAGGTATCCCTTCTCCCTCAGGTAGGCATTCAAGTACACCTCTCTCTTTATGGCAGTGAACCCGTGGTCGGACATCATGATGAAGGGGGTGTCAGAACCGGTCCTCCCGTATAAATCCCCTATGAAGGAGTCGAGTTCCCGGTAAAAATCGGTGAAGAACCCGTGCTGGGGATGCGTCTCGTCGTCTAAGGCGTCCCAGAGGTAATGGTGCAGCCTGTCGGTCTCTGTGACGGCCGCAATGAAGAGGTCCCACTCCTCGGAATCATACAGGTGCCTTATGACCTCGACCCGCTTTCTGAATGTCTCGATGATATCTCCGGTGAAGTCGTCGAGGGATTCGAGGGCCAGGCCGGCGTCGACATCGAGTCTGTATCCTGCACTGCTCAGGTAGCGGTACATCGTATCGGGGTATGAGGCCTTCCTGAGATCGAGGGCGACAAAGCCCGAGACAAGCATACCGTTCAGGGGCCTCGCCGGATACGTCGATGGAACATTGACCACTATGCTCCTCTTGCCGTGTTCACCCGCAGTCTCCCACAGGGTCCTGCTCCTGAGATCGTTGAAGTTCGGAAACCTCCACGAGTAAGAATTCCTGTCGATCTCCATGAAACCGTATATGCCGTGCCTTCCCGGGTTGACGCCGGTCATGAAGCAGCTCCACGAGGTCGACGAGACCTCCGGGACCGATGCGGTCATGCTGCACAGGGTTCCCTCCTCGATCAGCCCAGCAACATTTGGCATGACGCCTTCTGCAGCGAACCTCTCAAGCAGTGTGCATGGAACACCATCGAGCCCCAAGACGACGACCTTTCTCCTCTTCCTTCCGAAAACCCTTCCCAGCATGGGCAACTCCTCTTCATGCCGGACAACCAGTCACTCGATCCGGCGCTCTCACATATACCCTAAGTCCCTTAGCCTCGCCTTTATCTTCTCATCGTCTCCGGTGTCGTCCACCGTTTCATCGCCTTCCTTCACTGTTGCTGAAGCCGGCTTCCTGTTCCTGTACAACGAGGGGTCAACCACACCGGCCATCCGTTCCTCGTCGAGGTCGTCGCCAAGGAACCTCTTCAGGCGCCGGATGTTCTCAAGCGGATCGAGGAGCATCTCGTTGTAGTCCACATACAGGACTTCCATGTTCTCCTGCCTGGATATCCACGACTCGACCTCGGCAAGATGCCGGCTGAAGAGTCCCCGCATCTCGCCGTCATCGAACTCGTCACCTGTCCCCTTCCGCTCGAGCATCTTCCTCTGTGAGGCGAGTATCTCGTCCATCTTCCTCCTCATGAAGACGAGCTTGTAGGACCTGTCCCGCGGCAGGTCATACAAGAGCATGGAGGCCATCTTGACGGCCTTCCCCCTGGCCTCGTCGAGCCAGGAAGCATCCTCTCCTATGCGTTTGACCTTCTCGAACTCATAGTAGCCCTCTGGGTTGTCCTCGTCGGCCTTTCTCACGTTGTCCGTAACGATCTCCACTCCTCCCGCTTGCAGCATCTTCATCATCATCGAAGTGCCCGAACGAGGCAGTCCCGTAACTACAATCACGCACTCGGACATATCCATAAGCAGAACCTCCTCAGACTATTTTAACCGGAACAAGGCGGTTTTGTCTCTACAATCCACGAATAATTATGACGGGTTCAAACAGATTGATGCATGGAACCTGGAAGGAACTCCCTTGACATGGACTCTGAAAGCCCGGAAGGCCCCTGACTCTTCACCGGGATGACCCGGCCCACCTCGCCGTTTGATCGGGAGGCCGGGGTTACCCCCTCGGCCTCCCTGTCAGGGTTCAGTTCAGACGGGATCATGCTGGTGGCGTGCGACCTATCCCTTGAGCTTCCTGTTCATGAGTCCGAGACCGACAAGCCCAGTACCTATGAGCAGCAGTGTCCCGGGCTCTGGGACCGGCACCTCTGTGTTCAGTGAACCTATTGCGACAAGGTCGGTCCCTCCGATGCTCTTGCAGCATTTCTTCTTGTACGACGGATCCTTGACGGTCTTGGATCCACCACCCATACCACCTTTGCCACCCCTGCCACAGCACTTATACACAGACGTAATGCCGAATATCTTTACGGCGGAAATGGAGTCTCCCTCGGCAAACCCGAAGTCCGAAAGGTCTATGAGCGCAACGTTCAGGTTGTAGCCGCCGGCCGCCTCGGCACCGGTATAGGTGGAATCGTACTTGAGCGTCGTAGTCCAGCCGGTGTTGTCGTCAAACGGACTGACACTCACGATCAGGTCTTCTGCAGGAAGGCCGGCCTCGAAGACCGCCAGGTCGGCACCGGCACCGTTGAACACGGTATTGTCGGTAAAAATGAAGGAGATATAGTCATCATCAAGGAGTGCCACCCCTCCGTCACCGACATCACCGTTCAACAGCCCTGCATCCGAACCGCCCTCCCAATAAAATCCATTGACTTCCTTGTCAATAATCTCGTCGACGAATGCGGTGTCATCGAAATCATGCGACCACTTGTCACCTCCGATGAGGATCGCACCCGCCTTCGATACCGACCCAAGCAGTATAACGGCTGAGACCAGAAATACCGCTACCAACACCTTTCTCTTCATCTCTTTCTCCCTCCTCTTTGACGGTTTGAGCACCTGAGGTCCCCCCACGACATGATTCACTGCTGCATCGCCTGACATTGTCCCGATTAAACGGTAATCTTGAACCCTAACTCAATTTTTACATGCAATTAACGTACCGGGCTTGCAACTTCACCGTATATCGTACAAAAACCACTGGCCGGCTTCTTCGAGAGTCCAGTCATGTAAGAAAACCCGACACAGATTGAGACAAAGTATAGCAAGGCTTTACACACGTAACCGCTCAGGAGAAGAACCCATGGGATCAAGGGAGAAGAGGTTGTTGAATTGATGATACACCCGTTGGCGACACGGCGAGCAGAAACAAGACTGCCGGGGTGAGCAAGACTTCACTCACCCCGGCAGAATCGGCCAAACGAATACATATACAAACGCGGTCAGAAGCTCAACCCCTGAACCGTCTTCTCATGAAACCGAGGCCTACAAGCCCTGAACCTATCAGCAGGAGCGTTCCGGGCTCGGGCACTGCAGTCCGCTCGAACCTCAGGTCGTCGATGGCAAACCCGTCAGCGAACACAGAAGAAGGACCGAACTGTATCGAAGCGATCAGGTCGCTGCCCACATCGAAGCCAACGAAGATACCACAGCCCGTACCATCCCTCGGGTAGTCTGAATCACAGGACGGGTCTTCATTACCGAACTCCGGAATAGAGGGCAGGGTACCATACGTTATGGTGTAGCTCTCTATTACGCCGCCCAGGCTGTCGAATGCAGTGACGGTATAGTCACCCAGAGGGGCCGTATCAGAGAAGAAGGCACCAGCCCTCGCAACAGGTGTTTCGAACTCCGCAATCAGACCGGCAACAGTTGGGTATGGAGCGCCGCCGGTCGTCGAGCCCGTCAGAACCGCATCGCCGGAACCGGACTCGTACGCATAGATAAACGCTTTGTTATCGATCATCGGCGTACCGCCGTCATCCTGTGTGAAAGTGACACCGAGCGAGCTGTACTCGGTATCTATCAGGGTCCCTTCATCCCATCCTTCAAAGTCTATGACTGTGCCGCCGAAAGTCGGTGTTCCAACGATCGGTACGGCCTCTGCCTGATGGTATCCCCCGAACAGGATCACAGCTACAGCCACGAACACATAGACAAGTCTCTTCATCTCCTTTCACCTCCTTTCATCATCTGGTCATCCCCTCTCACCTCCTCTTTTGTTGGAAGGACAAATCTCCCTCCAGTTATTGTCTGTCCTCCCCTCCTCCACTCAATGGAGGGCTTTGCTTGCTCTTGCGATTATCTCCTGCGCGCCCTGCGGCCCATGAGCCCGAGCCCGACCAGTGCCGAACCCAAAAGGAGCATGGAACCTGGTTCCGGCACGGCCGTGGAACCGCCGTCACCTCCGCCGAGCGTGTCACCGGCAAGCCAAGACTGTGCCCATATCTGTCCCTCGCCCCAGTCGTGTAGTTCACCGTCGGCGTCGTACCAGCTGACGTTCGTAAGGGCATCGGAATAGAGGGTCAGGTTGATCATTCCCTTGATCGACTCTCCGGCCCCTATCGGGGTACCGGCCAGTGCCAGCAGGTAATAGCTGCCTGACGACTCGATCAAGTCGGCCGTCCAGTCGTCAGGGTCGCTCCACGCCTCGGAGCCGTCGGAGAGGGTGAAGCTGTAATTGGTGAAGATGTCCTTCTCGAACTCCAGGGAGATGTAATCCATCTCGGCACCGCCGTCACTGTCCGTGACGGTGAAGAGATACATCACATCGAGCGACGATGTCCCGTCTCCATTGTCGAGCAACGTCGAGTAGTCAGGATAGACGTACCCCTCGACCTCAATAAAGGGGTATGCCTCAGATACAGAAGCCGAGACGAGCAGTGTCAGCACCGCCCCGATAAACAACACGTAAAGTCTCCTCTTCATTGTGAATCCCTCCTTTATGCATATATGCATACTTGTATTTACAAGTTTGGAATGCAATCGCCATACCAGAGATACAACCCTCTGTTTTTATTAAAAATTCCTAAAACCAACACTGTTACAACGGCTCCTTCTGTAAAGAACTTCGACATGGAGGCATGGAAAAACCTTACACACGGCACTCAACCGTCGAACGGAAGGACCCCTTCCAGGCCGGAGAAGACGCCGGAGGCGAATTCCTCCAGAGCAGGCGTCCGGCTCCTGGTTCCAGCCCTGAAAGCATCGGTCGATATGCGCACCAAGGCAGCGTTCGTCCTCCGGTTGAGCATGGCATCGAGCCCGTATACGAGGCGTCCCCTGAACCTCCGGGTGGTGACGCCGTGAGCGGTCCGGTACCAGTACAGGACCGCTATCCTGTAGTCGCCTTTTGCGTAGACCACTTCCCTGGCCTTGAAAGTCCTTCCCCCGGCGTCTATCAATACGTCACGCTCCTTCACAGGGTCCCAGAGGTAGCCGGGATCCACGTAGTCACCGGAGAAGACGTCCGCACCGTGGCGGAATTTCCCCCAGTAACCCACGTACAGGTACAGGCTCGAGGATATTCCACCAGAACTCACGTACTTTCTGAACAGGTAAGCGTCCGTTCCGGCCGGAAGCGGCACTGTATCAGACATCGCCCGCTCACCGGTCCACTCACCGACAGCGGCCGGAAAGAGTGCGAGTTCCCTCTTAAGCGGCACCGGGCCTCCGAGCGGGACGGTACCCATGAAGAGAAAGGCCAACCCCGCGATCGTCGCCGCCGCTATATATCTCTTCGTTGTTCGAACCATCTCACCACGTAACCGGCAACGAACATTGCAAGGATACCTGCCGGTGTTACGAGCCCCCAAGCGTATTTGTGGAACTCCATGGCGACCGTGCTGTTGAACATGTAGGAGAGCAGCCCTATTGCAAAGACGCGGAGCACGTTCACGAAAATACCCACGGGGACAGCCAAGAGAATGACGGCGGTCCTGCCGGTCTTGGACCTGAGAAAGAGGTACGCGAACGCACTGCCTATGGCGAGCAGGGAGATGACGGTCCGCAGCCCGCTGCATGTCTCGTGGACGAGCATCGAGATCGAGGCCATCTCTATCACGTTGCCCTCGAGCAGGACCGGGATGTTCAATGCCCTGAGCATTCCGGCAGACATATCGGCTATGAAGAACTTCAGCGGGCCTGCAATGGCGAAATAGACCGGATAGGGGATCGGCAGCATGAACAGCAGGAAGAGCACCGGTACGGCGGCGATCTTGAAGGATTCCCTGCCGTATACGAAGAGGACGGTCGCTGCGAGGACCACGACGAAGGCGACGGCCTCGATGAACAGCACATAGGTGTAGCGTCCGATCATGTAGAGGACGAGACCCGACAGGAGCATCAGGAGCCCTGCCGCCGTGGAACCCGGGCCGTCTACGCCGCGTCTCAGCGCCCTGATCCTGTCCCTCTGAACCCACAGGAAGTAGGCCGAAAACAGGGGTATGAGGTAGACATAGGAGGACTCAGGCTCTTGCCGCCAGTATGTGTCGAGCTCGAGAAAGAAAGGGTAAAAGAGCAGGACATACGTACCGGCCAGGACGGGAAGCATGATATGCCGCCCGAGCATGCCTTTCAAGTCATCGTTCACTATAGTCTCCGTATCAATAATCGGTATCACCGTCCAGAAAGTACCAGTTTTCCCTCTTCAACAGCATGGGGGCGTGTGTCGACTTCGGGTCGGCACATAAGACCACGTTGCTGTCTTCCTCTTTGACGGGAAAGAAGCCGAACCTGCGCAGCTGCCTCTCAAGTAGTCCTCCACCGAGACAGCGTACCGAGAGCAGACCGACGCCGCGCTCCCTCATTTTGATGACGAACTCCGCAAAGAGCGCGTCCTTGATGCGCTCGGAGTCGATAAAAAGGACGTCGGCGATATAGCAGGCGTTATTCTCCAAAAAGTATACAATGTATCCGCCAATACCTCCGCCATCACCGTCTACAACGGCATGGATCTTGTAGTCGTGGTGAGGCGATCCCTTGAACCTCCAGTTCAGGGCCCTCGAGTCCCGCACGCCTATTATAGCAAACTGCGGCAGGACCCTTTCCCACAACCGGTCGAACCTCTCGTCAAACGATGCCGGCTCCTCGACCGACAGGCCTTCAGGCCTCCTGTAGCCGGCCTCCCGCGAGAAACCCTTGAACCAGAGGTCTATTACCCTTGAGAACACCTTTGTAAGCGGAGCCGGCGGAATGTACTGCCCGCGCTTGTACTCAGCCTTGAGCACCTTTACAAACCTTCCGAACCGGCCGAGCCCGGAATACCCGATTCTATGGAATATCCGCTCCGACAGCCTGTTCGGGACACCGTAGATGACGTCCAGGCCGCACTCCCCGAGAGCCTCACGTATGGTCCTCTGGAGTCTCAGTGCAGGGCCGTAGGCCCTGTGTTCCCTGTCGACCGCAAAGTCTCCGGCTATCGCAGCACGCACCGCCGCACCCCCGACATAGAGCCTCCGCGGAAAGAGAGACGCCGAACCGACAAACCTCTCCGAATCCAGATCCATCGCAAGCCAGCAGCAGGCGTTCCCGTGAGGGGAAGCGGTGTAGAGCCAGTCGTAACGCTTCGCTGTGATATCCCTCAGGTTCCTCTCGAGAAGCGGGAGTATGTCGTCCCTGTTCTTCTCTATGTCAGCCCTTATTATACTGTACCTTCTCACGTCAAGCGCCTGCCTGCAGGGCCCCTGCAGTGCCATCGATGATCCGGGTCCGCGCCGTCACGACTCCGTGATCCAGGGATGAGAGCCGCGATCAACGTATCCCGAGCCTCTGCCTTACCATCTCTACCAGTCCGCCTCGAGGGCTTTCGCTCAGCCTGCGGAGACCCTCTTCGCGGCTCATTACTCCCTCCCTGACCATGTTCGCGATCTCGAATGCATAGGGGTTGTAGCCGAACCTCTGCTGGTGAACGTGGTTGGCGTAGGCATTGAGCAGGCAGTTGGTGGAGTTGGGGTCGGTGTCGTCAGGCCTGATCCATCCGAGCTCGGCCAGGCGTGAATATATCTCCGCCTCGTCGTAGTCGAGGAAGGCGAGCGGGTGGACGTTGCAGGGAAAGAGCTCGGGGCTCTCGAAGTGACGGTCCTCGAGAAAGTAGAGTTCGATCTCTCGGCCGAATCTCTCGGCAAGAGGACCGAGTACCGACCTCTGGGCAGCCCTCATCAGCGCCGGGTTCGTCTGCATTACCGAGGAGTTCAGGGGAGCCTGCCCCGGCGACCAGCCGTACACGATGATCGGGATGCCTTTCTCTATGGCCGTCCTGAGGGCAACCGACTTGACGATGCTGATGCACGACGTGCATATGGTGCTCGCCCTCTGGAGGGTCTTCTCGGGATAGAAGTCCTCCTCGGCGGACCGTGCGAATATACGTCTCATGAGGTCGAAACGCGGCTTGAAGACGATGTGGTCAGCGCCTACAGCATCGACCAGTCTCCTGATGTTCTCAGCGGCTGCAGGCGAAATGAAACCGTTGTCGAGAGTGAGTGCGAGGACCCGCAGTCCGTAGCGGTTCCTGAGGAGATCAAGCGTGAAAGCACTGTCCTTGCCCCCGCTGAAACAGAGCAGGCAGTCATAGCCGGACCTCCCGGAATGGCGAGTGATCAGCTCTTCAAACTTCCGCCTGTACTTCGCCCTCTCTCCAGCGCGGCTTCCGGTGCCGCGGGCGCTCAGGCAGAAGTTGCACACACCTTCTCCGTCGAAGCTGATCCCGGGAAACGTCTCCGGTAGGACGCATTCGGTGCAGGTAGTCATCCCTTCGCGCTCACCTCGGCAGGAGTGATATCAACGTGCGAGTCGTGGTTCATAGTCTATCCGGGGCCTAAGCCCCGCGGGGCTCCGCGAGTCTCTTCCTGCTCACCTTTCCTGTGTCCGTCTTTGGGAGAGAAGTGCAGACCTCCACGTATTTCGGCACCATGAAATCCTCGAGGTGTTCACGGCAGTGCCTGAGGACGTCGTTCCCTGTCAGCACGGCCCCATCCCTCGGCACCACCGCGGCCTTGACCGCCTCGCCGAGTATGTCGTCGGGAACACCGAAGACAGCAGCCTCGGCAACCCCCTCCATGCTGCAGATCACGTCTTCTATCTCCTTGGGACTGACCTTCTCGCCGCGCGTCTTTATGATGTCGTCCTTGCGGGAGACGAAGTACAGGTAACCGTCCTCGTCCATGCGGAACAAGTCGCCGGTATACAAGACCGTCTCTCCAGGGGCCGAACCCGGCCTCAGGGCCTTGGCCGTCTCCTCAGGAAGCCCCCAGTATCCCTTCATTACGTTGGCCCCGCGCACGACGAGTTCGCCGACCACGCCGGGGGCGACCCTGTTGCCTCCCTCGTCGACGACGTAGACCTCGACGCCCGGCATGCCCTTTCCCACCGAGTCGGGCCTCGCGTCGATCTCTTCCGGAGGCAGGTAGGATACCCTCTTGCATTCCGTCAGTCCGTACATTGAGTATATCTCCACGTGCGGCAGCAGCCTCCTGAGCCTCGATATGTGCTCGACCGGCAGTGCGGCGCCTGTACTGGTGATGTAACGGAGAGAGGAGAGGTCGTACTTGCCGAGGTCCATCTGCAGCAGTATGGCAAGGATCGTCGGGACGACGGGAAACCCCGTAACCCTCTCCTTCCTGATCCTATCGAGGACCACGTGGGGATAGGTGAAGGAGCGCTCGAGCACCACGGTGCCTCCGACCTTGAAGCCCATCAGCACCTGGTACAGGCCGTAATCGAAGGATAACGGCAGGACATTGATGATCACGTCCCTCTCGGTATTCTTCAGGTACGTTGTTATGGACCATGCGGCCGAGGCCATGTTGTGATGCGTCATCATCACCCCCTTGGGCCTCCCGGTGGAGCCCGAGGTGTATATCAGGGCGGCGAGGTCGAATTCCATGCCTCTCCTCGGAAGCGGCCGGCTTGTTGCCGCTGGCTGATCAAGAATCGCATTCAGGGGAACGAACCGCTTGTCGACACCGGCGGGCTGCTCGACGCCATCCGTGCCTGCAACGACAACACTTCTGAGATGAGGCGTTCCGGACCAGCAGCCGGCGATGGATGCGAGTCTCTTGGCATGAGTGATCAGTACCTTTGCACGCGAGTCGTTGAGTATGTAGGTCAGCTTCTCCGTCCTCGTCGTCGGGTTCAGCATCATGAACGCGGCTCCTGCCTTCAGGGCCGCAAATATCGCCATGACCGCCTCCACCGAATTGTCGAGGCATACCGCCACCCGATCTTCCCGTTCGACCCCCTCGGCGAGCAGGGCGTGGGCGAGGTGGTTGCAGCCGGCTTCGATCTCGCCGTACGTGAGCCTCCGCTCCCCGCAGACGAGGGCACACTTGTCCTGCAACCTCTCAGCGCTCAGATCGAGAAACTCCTCCACCCTCATGGGCACCTACCTGTCATGCTGCGAAACAGCATCCGCAATCTTCACTCCCCGCCCATCTTCGCCTTGACGAATCGAACGAGATTGTCGATTGAGTCGAGATTCTCCGGGATCAGCTCCTCGTCAACCACATCTATACGGTATCTCTCCTCCAAGAAGGCTACGAGTTCGAGCACTCCCGTGGAGTCTATGATCCCGCTTTCGAGAAAGGAGTCACTGTCCGCAAACCCGTTGTTCCGGCCGAAAA
>DRKX01000146.1 GCA_011051565.1 Nitrospirota bacterium
CGAAAGACGTCCATCATTGAGAGAGGCGAAGTGAGCGTGTGTCGAACCGCCTGCTCACGGGCGGAGCCTGAGAGAGAAGGGATGAGGGTCCCGGAGGTGGTATGAAGGTCAGCGGTTTCACCTTCATGAGGAATGCAAGCATGCTCGGCTATCCCTTTGTCCAGTCGATAAAGTCGGTGCTGCCCATAGTCGACGAGTTCATCATAGCTCTTGGTCCATGTGAGGATGAAACCGAGGAGATGATAGAGGATATCGGAAGCGCCAAGATTAAAATCATCCATACACAATGGAATGAAAACATGCGGACGGATGTGCGGCTGAAAGGCTTCGTCTACGGCCAACAGAAGAGCATAGCCCTGTTCAACTGTACGGGAGACTGGGCCTTCTACCTCGAGGCCGACGAGGTCGTCCACGAGGACGACCTGCCGGTCGTCAGGGCCGCCATGGAGAAGTACCTTCATGACGACAGGGTGGAGGCGCTCGTCTTCGATTACATCCACTTCTACGGAAACAGGAACACGTTTGCATGGTCGCCCGGCTGGTACAGGAGGGCGCCGAGAATACTCAGGAACAACATACCGAGCTGGGCCTCGGAGGGACTCTTCTTCATCGTGATGGAGACCCACAAGCGGGGCAGGTACCCGAGGGCGGCCCTGACAGGGGCCAGAATATACCACTACGGCTGGGTCAGGAGCGAGGAGCAGATGAACCTGAAGGCGCGGCGGGTAGGAAAGTACTGGCGTCCGGAGAATCCCCCTGAGATAAGGTATTCGGATATAGACGGTGCGGTTCTGCACGAGTTCAAGGGGGCTCACCCTGCGGTCATGCAGGAGTGGCTGCCCGAGGCCGAGGGGATTTTCAAGGCCGACCCCTCTCACAGGCTGACGAAGAGGGAACTGAAGCACAGGGTCGGCCTGCTGATCGAGCGGACGTTCGGTGTCGACCTGAGCAAGAAGCATTTCAGGCTCGTGAGATAGACAGTGACGCCTTGATGAAGATATCCGTGATCATCAGCACATACAACCGTCCGCACTACCTCCGGAAGGTGCTCTGCGGCTACATGAGCCAGACCTTCAGGGAGTTCGAGGTCGTCGTCGCTGATGACGGTTCCTCGGGGGAGACGGCCTCTGTCGTGGATGAGTCCGCACGCGCATCAGACATCCGGGTGATTCACGTCTGGCATCCTGACGAGGGTTTCAGGCTCGCCATGATAAGGAACCGGGCTGTTGCAAGGAGCTCGGGAGAGTACCTGATCTTCACGGACGACGACTGCATCCCGGCTCCACGCTTTGTGCTGGATCACTACAGGTATTCAGAGGAGGGTTTCTTTCTGCAGGGGCACAGGGTCCTGATCGGCGAGGGGGCGTCAGGGGGGTTCGACCACGGTAGTACGGCCCCTGCGAAGCTCTTTGCACTCATGCTGCGCGGGGAGGTGGGAAACTTCCTGAACTCCTTGAGGCCGCCCCTACCCTGGATCAGGAAGGGGGAGTCGCTGAGGGGGATCAGGGGCTGTAACATGAGCCTCTTCAGGCGGGACTTCCTTGCTGTCAACGGCTTCAACGAGGATTTCGAGGGGTGGGGAAGAGAGGACTCCGATCTCGTTGCGCGACTATACAAGTTCGGCATAAGGCGTAAGGACGTCAAGTTCCGCGCCTGCTGCTTCCACCTGCACCATGCAATGTTCGACAGGGAGAGGCTCGAGAGGAACACGGCTCTCCTCAGGCAGGCCGTGGAGGGCGATCACTACTGGTGCAGAAACGGTGTCGACAAGTACTTGGACGGGCGGGCATGAGCATATCGGCCGTAATCATAACACGCAACGAGGAGGACCGGATCGAGAGATGCTTGGAGAGCCTTTCGTGGTGCGACGAGATCGTCGTCGTCGATTCGGGAAGCACCGACGGCACGGTCGAGGTGGCGAGACGCTTCACCTCGAAGGTCTTCGTGGAGGAGTGGAAGGGGTTCGGCCCTCAGAAGCAGTCCGCCCTCGGCAGGGCGGCATCCGAGTGGGTCCTGAGCATAGACGCCGACGAGGAGGTCACGGCTGAACTGTCGGAAGAGATCCGCCGCGTAATCGGAGGCGGCGGGGGAAAGGCGGGATACCTCATACCCCGCAGGAACCTTTACGGCGGGAAGTGGCTGCGCTTCGGAGGCCAGTACCCCGATCTCGTGCTCAGGCTTTTTCGAAGGGAAAGGGGGAGGTTCTCGGAGAGTCCGGTTCACGAGCGCGTGGTCGTCGAGGGGGATTGCGGAAGGCTGAGCTCTCCCATCATACATTACGCCTTCAGAGACCTCTCCTCCATGGTCCGAAAGCTCGACGACTACTCGACGCTTGCCGCCATGCAGCTCTACAGGGACGGCTGCAGGGCCGGGGTCCTGACGCCGTTGACTCATGCCGTGTCCTTGTGGGTGAAGGACTATCTCTTGAGGCTCGGTTTCATGGACGGCTGGGAGGGCTTCAACGTGGCACTGCTGAAGTCACTCGGTGCGTACTTCAAGTATGCGAAACTCCGCGAGCTCCGGGCAGGAGGAGGCGGCCGTCCCTGAGGCGTGCCGCATTTCAGGGACCGTCACTTCCGCCGCCTCCTGCCTCGAAGACCTCCTTCAGCCTATCGAGGGTCTTCTCCCCCACGCCCCTGACCTCGAGCAGCTCGTCCATCTTCCTGACAGGTCCGTGATCTCTGATAAACTGCAGGATCGCCGCTGCCTTCTTGTCGCCGATACCCTTCACCCTGGTCAGCTCTTCATGCGTGGCCTTGTTGATGTCCAGCTTCTGGGCATCCGCCCTCGGGGCGGTCCCGGTGCCGGCAAGAAGGATACACAGAACTACGGCGGCTACCGCTTTTCTCATGACACCCCTCCCTGTCACAAGGTTTTTCTCAGGGCATCCGCCCTATGATGCCCCTTCCCTCTGTATCACGACCCTCGTCGTCTTTATGAGGATCACGATGTCGAGCCATAGGTTCCAGTTTCTCACATACCACGTGTCGAGGGACACCCGGTATTCGTAGGACGTGTTGCTCCTGCCGCTAACCTGCCACAGTCCGGTTATGCCCGGTGGTACGCGGAAATAGAACTCGGCGTTCTCCCTGTAGTACTTCTCGATCTCCTCCTCGACGACCGGCCTCGGCCCGACAAGGCTCATCTCGCCCTTCAGCACGTTGAATATCTGCGGCAGCTCATCGAGGGACGTCTCTCTCAGGAACCTGCCGAGCCGCGTAACCCGCGGGTCGTTTCTCAGCTTTCTGTGCTCCTCCCACTCGGCCCTCGCCGCCGGGTCGGTATCGAGTATGTGTTTCAGCCTCTCGGGTGCATCCTGATACATCGTCCTGAACTTGTAGCACATGAAGGGCCTCCCGCCCCTGCCCACACGCTGCTGCTTGAATATGGCCGGTCCTCTCGATGTCACCTTTATCAGTACGGTGATGGCGAGGAGCGGAACCGCGAGGAGCAGAAAGAGCAGGGCCCCGACCGTATAGTCGAAGAGCCTCTTCGCTGTGTAGTTGATCGGCCGCGACAGGTTGTTCTTTATCTCGATAATGATGGCCTGCTCGTTGAAGAAGTGCCTGAGTTCGGTGCCGAGCACAGCGATGCCTGATATGTCCGGTATGTACAGGGTGTTCTCCACCTTGTGCTGGATGGCGTTGATGATCCTGACGAGCCTCTGCTTGTCGAGTTCGGGCTTGGCTATCACGATGTCATGGATGACGCCTCTCTTTATGTACCTGTCTATTCTGTCTATGTAGCGATGTATCCTTACGCCCTCTATATCCCGCTGGCCGTTGGGCTCTTCATCGATAAAGCCGGCCACGTCGTAGCCGAGGTTGGGTTCATTCCTGAGTGCGGCGAGGGCGAGCCTGCCGGCCTCGCCTGTGCCGAGTATCAGCACCTTTCTCTTCATCAGCCCGAATGAGTAGAGGAGCCTCTTTATCCTCGTCCTGATGAGCGGGAAGAACAGGAGCGACAGCAGCGACATGGTCAGGAGCAGTATCCTTGAGAATGTCGCCCCCTGCTTCCCTATGAAGAGGACCGCGAAGATCGCGAGCGAGGCGAACAGGGTGCACTTCGACAGGAGTTTCGCCTCGTCCCAGAATGCGATCCTCTTGGAGTACGCTCCCTGATACGCGAGAGTGGAAAGCCATATAGGGAATATCCAGTAGTACATGGCTATGCCGTGCTTGAACGGCGGTACGTCATGGAAGACGAGAGGGATGATGTTTCCCCTTATGAGGGCAGACAAGTAGAAGAATGCCGAAAGCGTGAGTATATCGGCGCTGATCAACAGGAAGACACCTATCCTGTTCTTCATCTTCGGGTCGAGTACCCTGAGCTTCACCATCCCTCCGTTGAGACGCAGAAAGAGTGAGACGACTCTTTTTGATGTTATATTATGAAAAAAGAGGCGGCCTCGTCAAAGACTTGAAATTATGGCGTATTCTCAATATAATTGTAAACATGCTTTCGAGGCTTTTGAGTGCCACGCTCATCGGAATAGAGGCATATCCCGTTGAGGTCGAGGTAGACATCACCTCGAAAGGCCTGCCGCACTTCTCACTGGTCGGGCTCCCGGATACGGCGGTCAAGGAGAGCAGGGACCGCGTCAGGGCGGCCTTGAAGAACACCGGTTTCGTCTTCCCGTTGAAACAGATCACGGTGAACCTCGCACCTGCAGATCTGAAGAAGGAGGGCTCCTCCTTCGATCTACCGATAGCCCTCGGCATCCTCTCCTCCGAGGGGGTCTTCGATGCAGAGACACTCAAGGGCTACATGGTCACGGGAGAACTCTCGCTCGACGGCAGACTCAAGCCTGTAAGGGGGGCGCTCTCGATGGCCATAAGGTCGAGGGAGATGGGGCTGAAGGGCATAATACTGCCGCCGGAGAACGCACCGGAGGCCGCCGTGGTCGACGGTGTGCCCGTATACGGGATGAGCGGCCTGACGGAGGTTGTGGAGTTCTTGAGGGGTGACGTCCCGGTCGAGCCCCTCGTGACTGACATCGAGGAGGTCTTGAGCGTCTCTTCGAGGTACGAGGAGGACTTCTCCGAGGTCAGGGGGCAGGAGCATGCAAAGCGGGCGATGGAGGTGGCTGCTGCAGGAGGGCACAACATACTCATGATTGGCCCGCCGGGGTCGGGTAAGACCATGCTGGCGAGGCGGCTGCCGACGATACTGCCCGGCATGACTTTCGAGGAGGCCCTCGGTACCACGAGGATACACAGTGTCGCCGGTACCCTCGGTCCCGGACAGTCCCTCCTTGCAACCAGGCCATTCAGGGCTCCTCACCATACCATATCGGACGTGGCCCTCATAGGCGGAGGCCAGTTCCCGAGGCCCGGCGAGGTCTCCCTCGCCCACAACGGCGTACTCTTTCTCGATGAACTCCCCGAGTTCAAGAGGAACGTTCTCGAGGTGCTGCGTCAGCCCCTTGAGAACGCAGAGGTCACCGTCTCGCGGGCGACCGCCACCGTCACGTATCCGGCCGGATTCATGCTCGTGGCCGCCATGAACCCCTGTCCCTGCGGCTACATCGGGGATGCAAAGCACCAGTGCACTTGCACGCCCGGGCAGGTGCACAGGTACAGGACGAGGGTCTCCGGCCCCCTGCTCGACCGTATAGACATACACATAGATGTGCCGGCGGTCCACTACAGGGAGCTCGCATCGAGCCGCAACGAGGAGAGTTCCGCGGAGATACGGGAGCGGGTCGTCAGGGCGAGGGAGATACAGCAGGAACGCTACAGGAAGGACAGGATATACTGTAACGGACAGATGAAGACGAGGCACATCAAGAAGTACTGTGTCATGACCCGCGAGGCTCAGGAGATACTCGAGACCGCCATGAACAGCCTCGGTCTCAGTGCGAGGGCTTACTCGAGGATACTGAAGGTGTCACGCAGCATTGCGGACCTCGAGGGAAGCGCGGATATCCTGCCCCACCACGTATCCGAGGCCGTCCAGTACCGGACCCTCGACAGAGGAGTGTTTTAGAGCGCCTGTGACGCGATATCCGCTTGCAGTCTCAGCGAAGGGCTTCGTAAGACGGAAACTTTTCGGTTTATCTCTTTGCTCCGCCTTGCTGAAGACGTCCTTCATGAATTGAGAAAACCCCTTTCTGGGAAGGCCTAAAAGATATTGGTTTCAAGGCTTCCCGAAGCCTTGGAGAAGCGCTCCCTACCAGTCTCGATATGCTATAATCTATATCGTGATCGACTCTCTTTACTCCTGCCAGATTGCCGGAACCTGAGGGCATGGTGTTTCCGAAAAAAACCGCATCGAGGTCCGGGGCGTGCGAGGAGGTGACGACAGGAATGCGGACATTGAGGGATTTTTTCGAAAGAAACAGGAGGTGGGCTGAAAAGGTAAAAGAGACCGACCCGGACTTCTTCATGAATCTTTCAAGGCAACAGAAGCCCGAATACTTGTGGATCGGTTGTTCGGACAGCCGGGTGCCGGCAAACGAGATCGTCGACATGCTGCCAGGCACCATATTCGTTCACCGCAACATAGCCAACCTCGTGATAGATACGGACTTGAACTGCCTCTCCGTTGTTCAATACGCCGTGGAGATCCTGAGAGTTAGGCATATTATCGTTTGCGGCCATTACGGTTGCGGCGGCGTCCAGGCGGCCATGGAGGACAGGGAGCATGGGTTGATGGACAGCTGGCTGCAGAACATAAGGGACGTCTACAGCCGCCACCGGGAGCGGGTCGACGCGGTAGAGGATGAAAGGGCGAGGATCGATCTGATGTGCGAACTGAACGTCATCGAACAGGCGGCAAACTTGTGCCGCACGTCGATCGTACGGAGTGCGTGGCAGTCCGGGCGTGAACTGGCGGTTCACGGCTGGATATACGGCATCGAGGACGGGATACTGAGGGACCTCGACGTCTGTTTCACGAACCTTGACGAAATGTACAAGAGGATGGGATGACGCCTCGCCCGATGAAAGAGCTGCGGCACCACACGCACTTGAGCCGTAAGCCTTTACGGCACGCTTGTCAGACGGCGGTACAGTCCATAGCGTACAGGACATGTTTAGACGTCCTTCACTCGCCATATCCTGCCAGGGGGTGTCACCTGCAAGCCCTGCCCCGCTGTTTAAGGTGGCACTAAAAGTCATTATCTGCTATAATCGGGTTGAGTGTAGGACGGCGCTCGTTCTCTGCCGGTCGACCGGATGAGACAGGCTGCTCTGGCTTGCGGGAGGTGCTTCTGGAATGAAGAAGGCATTGCTCTTGTTTTTCACGGTATTCTTTTCCTTGCTTGTCGTGTTTCTGTCCGGCGAACTCGTCCTGCGCTACAAGATCAAGGCTTGGCCGTTCGAGGCGCCTCTATACAGGCCGGACTATCTGACCGCGCGCGACAGGCCTTTGCGCTGGAGGTTCTCTC
>DRKX01000147.1 GCA_011051565.1 Nitrospirota bacterium
GATACGAACATCAGGGGCACGGTCAACATACTGCAGGCGGCCGGAGAATGCGGAGTGGGCAGGGTGCTCATGACCTCGACGTCCGAGGTCTACGGAACAGCCGTTTACACGCCGATCGACGAGAATCATCCCCTGCAAGCCCAGTCTCCTTATTCGGCCACAAAGATATCGGCCGAGATGATGGCCGAGTCGTTCCACCGTTCCTTCGGCCTTCCCGTGGTGATCGCAAGGCCCTTCAACACGTACGGTCCGCGCCAGTCGGCGCGCGCGGTCATCCCGGCCATCATAATTCAGGTGCTGAGCGGTGAGAGGAGGATCAGGCTCGGCGCCCTGCATCCCACGAGAGACTTCAATTACGTCAGGGATGTATGCAGGGGCCTCGTGCTCCTCGCCGCCTGTGACGAGGCCGTCGGCAGGAGGGTCAACATAGGTTCGATGTCGGAGATATCGATCGGAGGGCTTGCCGCGATGATCTCCGAGCTCGCGGGAGCCGGTGTCGAGATAGTGACCGAAGAGGAGAGGATGCGCCCGGAAAAGAGCGAGGTCGAGAGGCTCGTCTGCGACAATTCGCTCATGAGGCGCCTAACGGGCTGGGAGCCTGAAACATCCCTGCGGAAAGGCCTGTCCATGACGATAGAGTGGTTCAGGGAGGGAGGAAACCTTGAGAGGTACAAGGCACGGCTCTACAACATATGAGATACCCCTTTCAGAGCCCCTCCTGTCCGGGAACGAATGGTCCTACGTGAGGGAGTGCATCGAGACCGGATGGGTGTCCTCGGCCGGAGCGTTCGTGAATCGTTTCGAGGATGCGGTTGTAGATTATGTGGGTGCGGTCCATGCCGTGGCCGTGGTGAATGGAACGTCGGCCTTGCACCTCTCTCTCTTGGGCTGCGGGGTCGGGGCCGGCGACGAGGTGATCGTTCCAGCCTTGACGTTTGCCGCCACCGCCAATGCAGTGCGCTACGTCGGAGCCCATCCAGTCTTCATGGATTGCGAGCCCGAGACACTCTGTATCGACGTGCAGAAGCTCTCGGATTTCATTCACAGGGAGTGCGCCAGGGGCAGAGACGGATTCCTGCGCAACGGCCGTACCGGGAGGAGGGTGAAGGCCGTGATCCCGGTTCACGTATTCGGACACCCGGTCGAGATGGATCCGCTCATTGAGGTCTGTGACGACAGCGGTGTAACGGTCATAGAGGATGCGGCCGAGAGCCTCGGCTCGTTCTACAGGGGCAGGCATACCGGGACGTTCGGCCTTGCCGGCTGCTTCTCCTTCAACGGAAACAAGATCATAACCGCCGGCGGTGGCGGCATGGTGGTCACCGATGACCCTGAACTCGCCGCCCGGATGCGCCACCTCAGCCGGCAGGCGAAGAGCGATCCCTTCGAGTATGACCATGACGACGTCGGTTACAACTATGCATTGTCGAACATTCAGGCCGCCGTGGGCTTGGCCCAGATGGAACGGCTCGACGAGTATGTCGCAGTCAAGAGGAGAAACGCCGCCCTGTACATGGACCTGCTCTCAGGCTTCGAAGAGGTGAGTTTTCTCGGCGCGAGGCCTTGGGTGGAGAGCAACTGCTGGTTCTATACGCTCAAGGTGGCCGTAGAGGAGAGGACGGCCCTGATGGGATACCTCATGTCCAAGGGTATACAGGTCAGGCCTCTCTGGAAGCCGCTCCATCTGCTGAGCGTGTACCGTGATGAGCAGGCCTACCGGATAGAGCACGCCCTCAGGGCTCATGCCTCGTGTTTCAACCTCCCCTGCAGTGTGGGACTCGGGGGTGAAGAGATAGAGTTCGTCGTCCGCTGCATAAGGTCCTTTTACAGTGACGGCCGGAGGAGAGTGTGTTGAAGATGGTGATACTGGGCGGCGGCGGTCATGCAAGGGTGCTTATAGACCTCATAAGGGACGGCGGTTTGTACGAGATCGGCGGCCTTCTTGACGCAGCTCTCAAGGAGGGCGACAGCGTAGACGGCGTGCCCGTCCTGGGCGGCGACGAGCTCCTTCCCGTGCTGCTGAATGCCGGGATGCGCAATGCCTCGATCGGTGTCGGAACCGTCGGGGTGAGCGGAAAGCGGAGGGCCCTGTACGAGACGGTGAGGAGTATGGGGTTTTCTGTCCCGCCGCTGATCCACTCGAGGGCCTATGTTTCAGGAAGTGCCCGGATCGACGATGGAGTCCAGGTCATGGCTGCAGCGGTAGTACAGGCGGGCTCCTGGGTGGGCGAGAACTCGATAATAAACACCGGCTCTGTTGTGGAGCACGACTGCCTGATCGGAAGCCACGTTCACGTATGTCCGGGTGTCGTCATGTGCGGCGGAGTGAGGACCGGTGACGGTGCATTCATCGGTGCCGGCGCCACGATCATCAACGGTGTGAGCATAGGGTCCGGCTCCGTGGTTGCCGCAGGCGCTGTCGTCACCCGGGATGTCCCGCCGGGAGCAACCGTAAAGGGGGTGCCCGCACGATGAGGACGGTGATAGTCGCCGAGGCCGGGGTCAACCACAACGGGTCCGTGGAGACGGCACTGAGACTGGTCGGCGCGGCTGCCGAGGCCGGAGCGGACATGGTGAAGTTCCAGGCATTCAGGGCCGTGAGGGTCGCGGCAGCCTCTGCGCCCGTGGCTGCATACCAGAGGGCCGACGGTGGCGGTGCTTCTTCTCAGCTTCGGATGCTGCAGCGGCTCGAACTCTCGTACGCCGACTATGCCGAGATCGCCTCCTTCTGTGCCGAGAAGGGTATCGAGTTCCTCGCGACTCCTTTCGACGAAGAGAGCGTGGATATGCTCTGCTCGCTCGGGGTGAGGGTCCTGAAGATACCCTCGGGAGAGATAACCAACAGGCCACTTGTTCAATACATGGCCTCGAAGTCCGTGCCCCTGATCCTCTCCACGGGCATGTCCTGCCTCGGAGAGATCGAGAAGGCCATAGGCTGGATCCGCGAACTCTGGGAGCCGGCAGGCGCGGTGCATGAGCTCACCCTCCTGCATTGCACGTCGAGCTATCCCGCTCCTTTCGGCGAGGTGAACCTGCTTGCCATGAAGACCCTGGAGGCTGCGTTCGGACTGCCCGTCGGGTACTCTGACCATACACCCGGGACAGAGGTCGCTGTGGCCGCAGTTGCATTGGGGGCCAGGGTCATAGAGAAGCACCTGACGCTCGACAGGGACGCTGCAGGTCCAGACCACAGGAGTTCTCTCGAGCCGCGAGAGTTTCGCGCGCTCGTCGAGGCGGTCAGGAACGTGGAGGCCGCCCTCGGAGACGGTTCAAAGAGGGCGGCTGCAAGCGAAGCGGACGTCAAGGCCGCGGCAAGAAGGAGCCTCGTGACGACACGCGACATCCGCGCCGGTGAGGTCTTAGGAGATGCGGATGTCGTGCCGAAGAGGCCTGGTGTGGGCATACCTCCGGAATTCAAGAGCGTCGTGGTGGGGCTCGAGGTGAAGAGGGAGATTGCTGCCGACTCGGTGATCAGGTGGGAGGATTTCAAGGATGCGTAGGATAGCCGTTGTTACAGGGTCGAGGGCGGAATACGGGATTCTCTACTCGACCCTTCGAGCGATCCAGGACTCGACCGAGCTCGATCTCGTGCTGATCGTCACGGGGATGCACCTGAGCGCCGAGTTCGGCATGACCGTGGACGAGATAACGCGGGACGGCTTCCCGATTGCGGAGCGCGTCGAGATGCTGCTCTCGTCGGACACGGCGTCAGCCGTGGCACTCTCCATGGGGGTGGGCATGATGGGCTTTGCGAGGGCTTACGGGAGGCTGAAACCGGACATCCTGCTCGTCACGGGTGACAGGTTCGAGACCTTCTCCGCTGTCGCAGCAGCGGCGCCGTTCGGGATCCCGGTTGCACACCTGCACGGAGGGGAGGTCACCGAGGGCTCGGTCGATGAGCTCTTCCGCCATGCGATAACGAAGATGAGCCACATCCACTTTCCGGCCAACGACGTCTACGCGGACAGGATAATACAGCTCGGTGAGGACCCGGACCGCGTCTTCACCGTCGGAGCGCCGTGTCTCGACAACATCATGGGTCTCGAGCCGATCGAGAGGCGGGCGCTCGCCCGTGAACTCGGCATTCCGGCCGAGAGGCCGTGGGGACTCGTGACCTACCATCCTGTCACGGCAGGAGAGTGCGGCGGCGGCATCGGTGAGATACTGAGCTCCCTCGGAAACTTCCCCGGTATCTACTGGATATTCACCCTCCCCAACGCCGATGCCGGTAATGCGCGGATAAGGGAGACCGTTGTGGCTTACGTGGATGGCAACCCCGGCGGTTGCAGGCTCTTCGATTCCCTGGGGCGCAGGAGGTACCTCTCGATGCTCGGACACTCCGCGCTCATGGTCGGCAACTCATCCTCGGGCATAATCGAGGCCCCGTCGTTCGGCCTTCCGGTGGTGAATGTCGGCCCGAGGCAGAAGGGCCGCCTGAGGGCGGCCAATGTGATAGACGTGCCCGAGTGTACCGCAGATGCGGTTACGAGGGCTATCAGGGAGGCGGTCTCAGTGGAGTTCAGGGAATCCCTCGATGGTATCGACAACCCCTACTACCAAGGAGGGGCCTCGGAGAAGATCGTCTCGGTGCTGAAGTCGATACCGCTCGATGGAATCGATGCAAAGAGGTTCAACGACATGGTTCCGGCCGGGAGATACTGACCATGGAAAGAGACGATTTGAAGGCCCTGCTCGTTGGTGGAGAGATGACGATCAAGCAGGCCGTCCAGAGGCTCAACGAGACGGGCAAGAAGATCCTCTTCGTCACCGGTGAGGACGACACGCTCGTCGGAACCGTCACGGATGGTGACATCAGGAGGGGATTGATCGAGGGGCTCGGTTTCTCGGACCGAATAGAGACGGTGATGTCGAGGTCGTTCACGGCCGTGTACTCGGACGAGGCGGCGTTGAGCGAGAAGGTGAAAAGGCTCATGATCGAGAAGCGTATCGAGCAGATCCCCCTGACGGACCGGAAGGGAAGAGTGGTCGACGTCGTCTTTTGGGCCGACGTGATGGAGGGCGGCGGGCTGCACGAGCCGCGCGAGAGCCTTCCGAACCATGTGGTCATCATGGCCGGAGGAAAGGGGACGAGGCTGGAGCCGTTCACGAGGATACTGCCGAAACCGCTCATCCCCATAGGCAACAGGCCAGTGATAGAACTGATAATGGAACGCTTCTACCAGAGCGGGTTTTACAGGTTCATATACACGCTGAACTACAAGAAGGAGTACCTGAAGCTCTACCTCAAGGAGAACAACTTCCCTTACGTCTTCGAATGGGTCGAGGAGGAGGGCTTCCTCGGTACGGCGGGAAGCCTCTCGCTGCTGAGAGACAAGGTGACCGAGACCTTCTTCGTGACGAACTGCGACTCCCTGATGGACCTGAACTTCGCGGACGTCCTGAGGTGGCACAGGGAGTACGGGGCCTCCATAACCGTCATAGGCTGCCACAACGAGGTGAAGATTCCTTTCGGCGTGCTCGAGGCGAATGACGGACGCCTGGTAAGGATGTACGAGAAGCCCGTTCACGACGTCATCATCAACACGGGCGTCTATGTGCTGGAGCCTCATGTGCTCTCCTACATCCCCGAGGGCGGGAGGATGGACATGAACGAGCTCATCGAATACGTAAGCGGCAGGGAGAGCGTCAGCGTCTATCCGATCTACAACGGATGGCTCGATATCGGGCAGTGGGAGGAGTACAAGAAGAGCGTGGAGAGACTGGGGTGTCTTGAAGGTGTATAAGGGGAAGACCATACTCGGACTCATTCCGGCGAGGGGGGGCTCCAAGGGCCTGCCCGGAAAGAACATCGCCCCGCTTGCCGGCAAGCCGCTGATTGCATGGACCATAGAGCAGGCGCGTTCGAGCATGTATCTCGACCGCGTAGTTGTGAGCAGCGACGACGACGCGATAATCTCGGTGGCGAGGCATTACGGAGCCGAGGTGCCCTTCAGGAGGCCCGGCGCCCTCGCCACCGACGATGCATGCAGTATCGATACGGTACTCCATGCAGTGGACTTCTTCAGGTCTGCCGGAACCCGCTTCGACTACCTCGTCCTGCTCGAACCGACTTCGCCGCTTCGCGAGACAGAGGATATCGACAACTGCATAGAGCTGCTGGTGGACGACGGAAGGGGGAAGTCGGTCGTGAGTGTAACGAGGCTCGAGTGCATGCATCCGGTCTTCAACGTGGTCATAGACGCTGAGACTGGATTGCTGAGGAACCTGAACGGCGGATGCTCTTTCACGGCCCTGAGGCGCCAGGACCTTCCGGAGGTCTACTACTTCGAAGGTACGCTCTACATGTCGGAGGTCTCCTTCCTGCAGAAAAAGAGGACGTTTTATCACGACCTGACCCTGCCCTACGTGGTTCCGAAGTGGAAGGCGGTGGAGATAGACGACATTTACGACCTCGCCTGCGCCGAGGCCATACTCAAGGTGAGGTCGGGCCGCGAGGAGGTGTGCTCTTGAGATTCCTCGTCGCAGGACTCGGCTCCATGGGGAGCAGGAGGATAAGGAACCTTCAGGCCCTCGGCTGTCCAGATATCATCGGCTACGACCCGAAGGAGGAACGGAGGAGGGATGCAGAGGCGAGGTACGGGATATCCACTGTACCGGCCCTCGATGCCCTGGACGGCTACGACGCCATGATCGTGTCGACTCCTCCGGACAGACACGTCGAGTACATGATGCGCTCGGTGCGTGACGGGAAGCCCTGTTTCGTCGAACTCGGCCTGACGGCCGACGGACTCGGCCCCGTCCTGGAGGCGGCCGGCGACAAGGGGGTGCTGATTGCGCCCTCCAGTACGTTCGTCTTCCATCCGGCGGTCGAGGTCATCACCGACTTGGTAAGGGGCGGCGCGTACGGCAGGGTCTTGAACTTCACGTACCACTCGGGCCAGTACCTTCCCGACTGGCACCCCTGGGAGGATCCGCGGGAGTTCTTCGCCTTCAGGAAGGAGACCTCAGGATGCCGGGAGATAATATCTTTCGAACTCCACTGGATTGCGGAGGTCTTGGGTATGCCCGACCGCCTCGGTGCCGGTCACCGCAAGACGTCGGACCTCGGTATAGACTTCGACGACACCTATGCCGTGTGCATACACTGCGGCGGTGTTTTCGGCATGCTCTTCGTGGACGTGGTATCGAGGTTTGCAACGAGGAGCCTCATAATGAATCTCGAAGGCGGCCAGATCAGGTGGAGCCTTGAAGACGGATTCGTCAGGGTTTATGAGGCTGACGGCGGGGTATGGCTGCATCTTCCCGAGCACGACCGGGGACAGGGTGAGGTGGCGATGAGGAACACGCGCGAGGAGATGTACGTCGATGAGTTGAGGGCGTTCATTGCAGCCGCGGAAGGCAGGGCCGCCTTTCCGAACACGCTGGAGCAGGAGATCAGGCTGCTGAGGCTGATCGATGAGATAATGGGATGAGCTTAACCCCGACGATCCGCCGGTGCGGGCCTCGGCGCTCTCATGGTGGATGAGACATTGGCGATGAGTCGAGGCGGGGAGGTCTTCAGGATATGAGACGGATGCATACAGAGACGGGCGGAACGGGGCAGGCCTTGTACGAGAAGGCTAAGGGGGTCATACCCGGCGGCACACAGCTTCTGTCGAAGCGTCCCGAGCTCTTTCTGCCCGGACAGTGGCCCTCGTATTACAGGAGCTGCAGGGGGGTAGAGGTCGTGGACCTCGACGGAAAGAGATACGTGGATATGAGCATAAACGGAGTGGGCGCGTGTATTCTCGGCTATGCGGACCGTGACGTCGACGGTGCCGTGAAGAGAGCCGTGGAGGGCGGGTCGATGTGCACGCTCAATCCTCCAGAGGAGGTGGAACTCGCCGAACTGCTATGCGAACTCCATCCCTGGGCCGATATGGTGCGCTTCGCCCGAGGCGGCGGTGAAGCCGCTGCCGTGGCCGTTCGCATCGCAAGGGCGGCTACGGGCAGGGACAAGGTCGCCTTCTGCGGCTACCATGGATGGCACGACTGGTACATCGCCGCTAACCTTGCAGACGGCGGAAACCTCGACGGCCAGCTGCTTCCGGGTCTGTTGCCAGCCGGGGTGCCGAGAGGACTCGAAGGGACCGCACTGCCGTTCGTTTACAACGATCCGTCGTCGCTCGAACTGATACTCGAGCGGGAGGAGGGCTGCATCGCCGCAGTCGTGATGGAGCCGGTGAGACACAGTGAGCCTGAACCGGGTTTTCTCAGCCGCGTAAGGGATATGGCCGCAGCCGCCGGTGCAGTCCTGATCTTCGACGAGGTGACGTCGGCGTGGCGCATGAATCCGGGCGGGATACATCTCCTCTTAGGCGTCAACCCTGACATGGCGGTCTTCGCCAAGGGGATGAGCAACGGCTATCCGATGGCCGCAGTCATCGGGGTGAGGGATGTCATGGAGGCGGCACAGAAGACCTTCATAAGCAGCACCTACTGGACCGAGAGGATAGGCCCTGCAGCCGCTATCGCAACGATCGGAAAGATCGTCAGAGAGGACGTCCCGCGCCATCTCTGCGGCATCGGCGCCAGTGTCAGGCAGGGCTGGGAGAGCCTCGGCCGGAAGCACGGCCTGAAGGTGGTCACCCAGGGCATCCCACCGCTGAGTGTATTCTCCCTCGACTACGGCGAAGAAGCCGGAGCCATGCATACCCTCTTCACACAGGAGATGCTCAGGAGGGGGTTCCTGTCGTCAAGGGCGTTCTATGCGACATACGCGCACACGGAGGCCCACGTGCAGGCGTATCTCTCTGGAGTGGACGAGGTCTTCGGCCTGCTCAGCACAGCGGTGGAATCAGGCATTGTCACTGACCTGCTCGACGGGCCCGCGGCACACTCGGGCTTCAGGAGACTGGCGTAAAGGGGGGAACGGATGGACGATTACCAGAGGATAGTGGAGAAAGACATCGGAATCTTCATCGAGGAGCACAGGCGCATGTTCGGGTTCGAGCCCGAGCAGGTGAAGGCCCTCAAGGAGGTCATGGCGTGCAGCCTCGATCCAGGGAGGCCTCACGCAGTCGGTGATGTCTGCTGCGGACTCGGCCAGATAAGCTATCACCTCAAGGACTTCATGATGGAATCGAGGTTTACGGGGATCGATATCAGTCCCGAACAGATAGGGGAGGCCCGCAGGATATTCGACGGCCTCGGACTCTCCGACAGGTTCGAGTTCCACGTCGGCGACATATACGATCTCGGAGGGTTCAGGGATGCATTCGACGTGACCCTCTGCTGGCAGACGCTCTTCGTGCTCGACGGCTACGAGAGACCCGTACAGGAGCTGATTAGGGCCACGAGGAAGGGGGGGCATGTCTACATAATCTCGCTCTTCAACGAACACGACGTGGATATACACGCGAACATAATAGATTATTCGAGGCCCTCGGGCAGGAGCGGCCTCGCCGTCAAGTACAGCACGTATTCGCTGCGGAAGTTCGAGGACTTCTGCAGGAGATCGGGCATAGAGTCATTCGATGTCCATGACTTCTTCATCGGCATCGATCTTCCGAGACCTTCCCACGGCGGAATCGGCACGTACACGCTCAGGCTCGCAGACGGCAGGAGGATACAGGTCTCCGGCGGGCACCTGATGAACTGGAAGATAGTGCACATGAAGGTGTGAGGTGCTTGTGGACTCCGGTGAGGTTCCCGGTACGGTTTAATGAAACTTTGGACAAAGGAGAAAAGCGATGAATGAAGACGCCTATGTAGCCAACCTCGAGTCGGCGATCACCTACATGAAGATAGGACAGGAGGCCCTTGCAGCCGAGTCGCTTGAGCGGGCCCGCTCAAGCGTGCCCGATTCGCACAGGAACGGAGAGAACGCCTCTTACCTCAGGATACTGGCGCTCTCCGCGAGGCTCTCGCTCGAAGAGAAGGACTTTCCGAAGGCGCAGCAGTACATCGACGAGGGGCTCGGCCTGAAGAAGGACCACACCGACCTCCTGCTACTGAACACCGTACTGATGATGAACCGGGGAAGGTTCGGCGACATGCTACTGAACATAGTGAACTACCTCCTCTCACTCGACGGAGTCGATGAGGACGGGTACGACTACGCAAATCCGCTGACCCTCAAGGAGGTCTTCGAGAATCTCCTGCCGCTGGCCTACAGGAACACCCCAAACGGCTCCGCCGTGACCACGATCGTAAACAGGTTGTACGAGGCCACGGGGAACGAACACCTCGGCAGGGCCTGCGAAGTCCTTGCCTCGCTGAACCGAGGAGAGGAGATGCAGTCATGAGGAAAATCCTATTCGCCGTAGGCGAGCGCGAGTTCGACGCCACCCAGGGCAGGTTGCTCCTCTTCGCCGAGTCGCTTTCATCCGCTGGTTTCAGGGTCGACATCCTGACATACAGCGAGAAGGTCTTCAGCAGTGCCGAGGAGGTCTTCAAGGATAACGACATGGTCAGGGTGGAGATCATGAGCCCT
The DNA here is from genome assembly GCA_011051565.1 of Nitrospirota bacterium. GTDB lineage: Bacteria > Nitrospirota > Thermodesulfovibrionia > Thermodesulfovibrionales > JdFR-85 > BMS3Bbin07. The sequence goes on from DRKX01000147.1 coordinate 10,436, forward strand.
GAGAGAATCCCGCTCAGTTACGGCTTCAGGGACGAACTCCTCAAGATTTATATACGCCAGACCCACCATCTCTACATACCCGGCACCGACGTCAGGCTTTACAAGCTGACCGCGTTCGACGATTTCTGGGGGCACATCGAGTCCCACTCGTTCACCAAGATGGACGTCTCCGGCTATGATCTCGTTCTGATGCCCCTGCCGTCGGATGAGGAGCCGCCCGGTCCCGACGGCACCATATTCTGCTCCACCGTCTGTTTCCTCGCGCGCGAGAGCGGAACCCCGATAGTCGGCATCCAGGTCTTTCCGGTGGTCCACATATCACCCATAATCCTGAGGGCCGTCGACTACATCGTTGTGAACGAGGAGACCGAAAAGGAGTACCTCGAGCGGAGCGGCGTGGACGGCGACAGGATATTCCTCCTCACGAACCCGAGGGAGGACTACTTCATGAGCACGGTGGAGGACACGTACAGGAACTTCATACTCAAGCAGGAGATACCGATCGCCAGAGGCGAGATATGCATCATGGTATTCAACCATCCGAAGTACAGGCCCTTTGTGACTGAGGCCCTCGAGGTCATTTCAGAACTCGACGTGCCGAAGGTCGTCGTCTTCATGAAGAGGGGGTACAACGTGCGCGAGCTGTCCGAGGACGAGATCATTACGGAGTTCTACGGCGACATCCTCAGGAGGATGAGGGGGAATAAGTACCTCGTCGACCCTGGAGCGAGGGCCAAGGTGATAATGCACTCCGACGTCGTCATCTCTTTCTCCTACTTCGCTCCCTCCAAGTTCGCAGCGAAGTCCGGCAAGCTCTCGGTCGTATACAATCCCCTGCATGACGACTTCGTCTCGGATGACGGGGTCAAGTTCCTGAGCGACAAGCAGTCGCTCAGGAACGTCCTCAGCAGCAGCTATGAAGCGAAGGCCGCCGAAGTCTCGATCACCGATATCGTGAAAGGAGTGTGCAAGAGATGAGCCTCGAGAACAAGAAGATCGCATTCTTTGTCGCACTGTCACACCATACGAGGCTCCTCCTCCCCATCGTTGAGGGAGTAAAGAGGAGAGGGGCGGATGTATTCATATTCACCACTGCCACGGATTACCCGTTCGAGCTCGACCTCATCAGGAAGGGATACGAGTTCCGGTACTTCATCGAGTATGCCGACGCCGGTACGAGACAGAAGATAAGAGAGGCCACCAGGCGCTTTGTCGATGAGTGGACCGAGATATGCTTCGGGTGGGAGGGTTTCCGCAGATGGTCCATGTTCGAACAGCACAGGTCTTTTATGAGGAACATAGAGGAGTACTTCTGCATGGAACGGATGATAGAGAGAGAGAACATAGACATGTTCGTCTCGCTGCATGAGATGACCGCATGGGGAAAGCTCATCGGCCACCTATCCGCAAAGCACGGGATACCCTATGTCACCCTGCAGGAGGGCGACTACTATACCGACATTCTCGCCTACAGCGTTCACACGGAATACTCCACCGCTAATCTCGTATGGGGGGAGGCGACGGCCGAGATACTCGCAAGGGCCAAGAGCGCGCCTGAGAAGATGGTCATCGTCGGCAACACGCACATCGACGAGGCGGTAAAGCGGTATTCATCCGTCTCGATGAAAAAGAGGATAAGGAAGGAACTCGGCATCAGCGCCAAGAAGGGGGTCGTCTCTTTCCTGATCGACTTCGACTGGGGCACGCTCAGGGACAGGGAGATATGGGAGGCGCTGCTCAACGGGATAGGCGACCTCGGCCTTCAGCCCGTCTTCAAGTGGCACCCGACGGTCCACTACAACTCGTACGTGGAGATAGAGGCGATGATAAAGGATATCCTGCCTGATGCAATAATACTGCTCACATACGATCCCTACAAGGTGCTCACCGTGTCGGACTACTGCGTCGTCTTCGGCAAGACGACCCTCGGCATCGAGGCCCTTGCCTTCGGAAAGCCGCTCTTCGCCGTCCCTTCACTCCACGAGGGCGAGGACTACTTCGTGAATCTCGGGGTCGCCCAGAGGATTTCTCCCGGAAGGGGATGGGGGTGCCTGGCGGAGACGATCAGAAACGGCCTGCCCGAGGGTATCGTGGAGAGGACGCACAGGCTTCTGAGCCGGTCGTTCCACAGGCTCGACGGCAAGGCGGTTGAGCGGACGCTGAACGTGGTGGAGCACATACTCGACCCTGAATCCGCAGGGGCGGGAAGCATTGCTTTCAGGCACGGTGCCGTTGCCGGCAGGGTGAGTTTCGTCATACCGGCCGGGTCCGACCCGGAGGCACTACTTGCGTCCCTGACCTCACTCTCGCAGAACGTGACGTACCCTGACTGGGAAGTCGTCATCGTGGTGTGTGACGAGGCGATGAAGGCCGTGCTCTCCGGGGTCTCGGGTGACATGACAGTGGTCGAGACCACCGAGGGCGGCCTTGCCGCCCTGTACAACAGGGGGGCGGAGGCCGCCACAGGCGAGGCCATCGTGTTCATGAAGCCGGGGATAGTCTTCTACAGGGGAGACGGCCTGTCGGATTCCGCGAGAGGGGGGGTTGCCGGAATGCCGTTGAGAAACCCGGACATGACGCCGTACTGTCTCGGCATCGGATTCGACTTCAACCATGTGCCCTACAGGATAGTCGATGACGGCGGCGGGGATGACGCCGCCGTACACGCCGTCGGCGGCGGCCTCATAGGCGTCGACAGGAGCGTGCTCGATGAGGTCGGGGGATTCGACGAGGGGCTTGCTGATCGGTTTATCGAAGCCGACATCTGTCTCGCTGCAAGGGAGAGGGGGCTTCCGGTGAGATACCTCCCGGAGTGCCTCGGTTTTGTCTTCAGGGAGACTTTTGCATGCTGTACGGAGCTGTCATCCCTCTCGAAAGACGAGGAGTGGAAGGGCAGGGTGGGGTTCTTCGCCAAGTGGTGCGGCAAACTCCCGAAGGACGACGATTACATAAGGTTCGCCGGTGACCTCCTGAAGATATGAGAAAGACCGCCGGCTCATCCCTGCCGCCTACCGCTTTCTTCATGCCTTCATGACCTCGGATAAGGCCCATTAACTGTTTCAAGGATGGACGCCGGTTGTCGCCTTTCCTTCCCGAGGGGGTCCGCCGGTGTCTCGTTTTCCGTCCGTCTCACCGGCATGGATGCCTGCATGCCGCATTGTCCTGATTAAAGTTTTCTCTTTGGAGTCCGATATGTACCTTCAGGAACACGAGGCGAGGGCCCGGAAAGGAGGTGACTGTATTCAAGAGGCCATAAGCCTATGAATCACGGGGCAGCCGGATGCTGTCCGTCAAGACTGTAGGGCCTGCCTTGCAGGCCGACATGAAGATTTCAAGGAGGAAAAGATGGCTTTAACAGTCAACACAAACATTCTTTCGCTCAATGCCCAGAGGAACCTCCGCAAGACCGAGGCTCCACTTCAGAGGGCTATGCAGAGACTCTCCTCTGGACTGCGGCTCAACTCGGCGAAGGACGATGCTGCAGGACTCGCCATAGCCACAAGGATGGGCACACAGGTCAGGGCACTCTCTGTTGCGATCAGAAACACAAATGACGGTCTTTCAATAGTCCAGACGGCTGAGGGTGCGATCTCCGAGCTGACCAACTCTCTCCAGAGGATGTACGAACTGGCCGAGCAGGCTGCGAGTTACAACACATCGAGTGACCGTAACTCCCTCAACCAGGAGGTCTCGCAGCTCATAGACGAACTGAGCAGGGTCGTCAACCAGACGCGCTACAACGGCCAGAAACTGCTTGCAGGCGGGTTCAGCGCGGACATCCAGGTAGGTGTCACCGTAAACGAGACGATCAACGTCTCGATCTCGAACCTCTCTCCGTCGTCGATGGGCATCGCGAGCAACTACAGTACCGTGAGCGGTCTCTCTACGGCCAATCTCGCCGACAGGATCGCCGAGGCCTATTATGCCGCGGCAGTAAGCAACGCACAGATCGAGGGCGTAACCATCGGGGATCTCGCAACCACTACGCTCTCGTCGGCAAAGATTACGCAGATCAACAACTACACCTCGAGCACCGGCGTGAAGGCCTTCGGTTACGGTAACGGACTCGTGGGTGTCTCGGTCGCGGCAGCGGCCGACAATACCAATACCATTGCCGGCGGCGCTCTGGTCGTCAACGGGATATCGATCGATGCCGTGTCGAACGGCGGGACGACCAACTCCACCCTTGCCGACGGCATAGTGTCTGCGATCAACGCCAAGACGGCCCAGCACGGGGTGACGGCGGTCAAGGTATCCCTCGGTGCAAGCAGCAGTAACGTGGCTGTTGTCTTAACGAACACCACGGGTGCGGCGATAACCCTGACCGCCAACAGCTCGGTCGATACCGACGTCGTCACGTTCTTCGCCGACGGGACCACCTCGATCAATGCAGGTGAAAACGGCGCCATAGTGCTGAACGACTCGCTCAACGACACCTCGGTCTCGGTAAGCTCGAGTACGGTTGTGGCCTCTCTCACCGGAGTGACGTCCTCCACGTCGATAACCCTTTCCAACGCCACCGTGAACTCTCAGGTGGTGACGAGCGCTGCAGCAGCCAACCTCGCCATGCTGGTGATCGACCAGGCGATAGAGACGATCAACGGCGAACGCGCAATACTCGGTGCAAAGCTGAACAGGTTCGAGTCAGTCGTGACGAATCTCGAGAACGTGCGTGAGAACCTCTCAGCAGCGCGCTCGAGGATAATGGACGCTGACTTCGCCGCCGAGACGGCGAACCTGACAAAGGCCATGATAACCCAGCAGGCAGGCATTTCCGTTCTCGCTCAGGCAAACTCACTGCCCCAGAACGTGCTTGCCCTGCTGCAGGGCTAAGGTCGAAGGGGATGGGGCCAGCCCCATCCCCTTCTGTATTCCGGCCAGGGGTCATATCACGTCACTTGGATGGTGACCCGACCGGCTGGAAAGGTGGCTGATCATGATCAACAAAGTAGACATACAGTTGCCGCTGGTCGCCGTTAAGTCCACAAACGGTGATCTTCCGGCAAACAATAGACCGGGAACCGAGAAACGTACCGACGTGCCTCAGGACGCAAGTCAGGGTACGACGACTGAAAAGGCTCAGCCCACGAGACCCAGAAGGGCGTTTTTCGCAATAGATGAAAACAGCAGGGTTGTAATCAGAATAGTCGACTCCGAAGGGAATGTCGTAAGACAGATCCCGCCCGAGGAGTTTCTCAAGGCCGTCGAGGCATTGAAGGAAAACATGCAGCATCTTCTGGACAGGGAGGTTTGACAATGGCGATCTCAATGACGACGGGCATATTCTCGGGCCTCGACACGGGACAGATCATAGAGCAGCTCATGGCGATGGAGAGGAGGCCGCTCGAGCAGCTGTCCCAGAAGAAGGCCTCATACGAGGCCAAGATAAGCTCTTACGGGAGCCTGTCGAGCGCTCTCTCCTCCTTGAGGGCCACGCTCGATTCGCTCAAACAGGACTCCATATTCTCGATGTCGGCCACCACATCGGATTCATCGGTCTTCACGGTGAGTGCATCGTCGTCCGCCGCAGAGGGCAGTTACAACATAAAGGTCGAAGACCTCGCCGCCTCCCAGAGCCTCTACTCCATCAGCTTCGGCTCTTCAAGCAGCAAGGTGGCGGATCTTTCGGCCGTTGCCTCGCAGAAGATAAAGGTGCAGGTCGGCAGCGGCACTGCAGCCGAGATAACCATAGACTCGTCGAACAACACCCTGTCAGGCATAAGGGATGCGATAAACAGTGCAGGCGCCGGGGTGAGAGCCTCGGTCCTGAAGGAAAACGACAAGTTCGTGATCGATTCCACCAACAACGTCATCGTCTTCAATGACGGGGCGGACAGGACGGCGACCCTGGCGGCCGGGACTTACACCGCCGATGAGCTCGCCGCTGCCATTGACGCAGCGCTCGAGGCTGCAAACGACACGAACTCACCCGCCGACTCCTTCTCCGTCTCCTACGACTCCACCAACAGCAAGTTCGTCATCACCAACAATTCCGGTGTCTCGGTCAACTTCCTCTGGGGAAACACGGCCACCACAGCAGAGCAGATACTCGGGTTCGATCCTGTAACCGACACCGTTGCCAGCGGCTCGTCAACCACAGCCGACAGTACCGCAGACGGCACATACAAGCTTGTACTGACGTCCGAGTCCACCGGGGCCTCCAATACAATAAAGCTTCTCGTCGACGAGGACAACGACGGCACGTACGAGGAATCCACCTCTGAGAGAGACGGCGTCGGTCTCTCAAGCCTTGCCACGAATGCCACCTTCGATGCGAATCACAACGTCACAAGCGGGTACTCCAACATGTTTCAGTCACAGGCAGCCGCGGACGCCTCTCTCGTCATCAACGGTCTCGCCGTGACCAGGAGTTCCAACACCATAGACGACCTCATTACCGGCGTGACGATAAACCTCCTCAAGGACTCCTCGGGGAATACGCTGAAGCTCGACGTTACGAAGAACATCGCCCAGGTGACGGAGAACATAAACTCCTTTGTCTCTGCATACAATTCGGCCGTGGGGCTTGCGAGCTCACTGAGTACCGTTTCCGAGGGGCAGTCCGTGGTCTTGGGCGGCGACAGTACTGCGAGGGGGATCATCTCCACGCTCAGGTCCACGATCACGAGGTCGTTCTCGGGAACGACTCCTTCGAGCCTCGGCCTCGGCCACAGCAAGGACGGCGTGCTTTCACTCGATACAACGAGGCTGGAAGAGGCGATGAACAACGACCTCCAGAACGTCATAGACACATTCGATGCGATGGCCACATCCCTTGAAGACACACTCGACAACTATATCAACAGCGTGATCCCTTCGAGAGAGAACGGCCTCAACAACTCCATCGACATTATCGAGGACCGGATGGATAACATCGAGAGGAGGCTCCAGAAGGTTGAGCTCAACTACAGGCAGAAATTCACCCTGCTCGAGCAGACGCTCGGACAGCTCCAGCAGAAGAGCGACTTCCTCACGCAACAGCTTGACTCCCTGAAGGACCTGGCAGGAGGTAGGAAGAATGCTTAGTTATACGACTGCGACGCAGGCCTACAGGACGATGGAGGCGACCACCTCGCATCCGCTCGACCTCGTCATAATGCTGTATGACGGGGCAGTGGGCTTCATGAGCAAGGCAAGGGCGGCGATCGACTCGGGTAACATCGCGGACAAGTCACGTTACCTCAGTAAGAGCGTGGCCATCATTGAGGAACTCCTGAAATCCCTGAACCCCGACGTCGACTCCGAGGTCACCGCCAACCTGCAGGAACTATACCTGTACCTGATGAAGGAACTGACGGAGATAAACCTGACCTCCGATGCCGAGCGTCTCGACAGGGCGGTACGGATTGTCACCACCTTGAGGGATGCATGGAAGGAGGTGAGGGCCCAGGAAAAAAATCGAACCACCGTATCATCACCCTAAAGTTTTCAGAAAAACATCCGATATATACTTCTATGACGTCAAGTATTAAGAGTTGCACATGAGGTGACCGAATATAGGTTGGAGTAATGGAGTGTTTTTTTTCGGAGGTGAGCGGTCGTAGTACACGGTCTTCATATCTTGCTTTCTCCCTCCCCTCCTCCTTAATAACTCCATTACTCCAACTCTATAGCTCTTCAAGGCTGAAGTGACCTCTCCTTCCGTGCCGAGATCCGGCAATCTGTAAGAAGCCCATTAAAGTTATCCGTCGAGAGGCCGATATAGAGAATAAGGACGGCTGTTTTCAGTCGAGGCCAGGAGGTAACAGGGAGGTGACGATGACTATATTGCCATCACAGATCAATGATATGCTCAGGCTTTACTCCAGGTTTTCGAGCAACAACAATCACCAGCCCGACGATCCCTTCCCGGCTGTCGATGAACCCCAAGACGTGGTGGATATCTCCACGGAGGCGAAGAAGCGGCAGATACAGGACGAGACGAGGATGGAGGTAATGAAGAAGATAAAGGAGACGGGCATCGTTGGAAAAGAAAGACTTTAAGATCCTCATCATAGACGACGACGATATCGCGAGGGACGTGGTGGTGAACCTTCTTTCGAAGGAGGGCTACTCGGTCAGCTCCGCGCGTGACGGCATCGAGGGCATCAGGGCGCTGAAACTCGACTTCTACAGCCTCATAATAACGGACCTGAGGATGCCGGGCGCCGACGGTTTCGAGGTGCTCAAGGCGGCCCGTAGCTTCAATCCCAAGGCTGCGGTTGTCATCCTGACGGCCTACGGCACGCTTGACAATGCAATCGAGGCGATAAAGTGTGGTGCTTACGACTATATCACCAAGCCGTTCAAGCTCCAGGAGATCATAATAGTCGTCGAGAACGCCAGGAAGAGGGCTGAACTCATGGAGGAGAACGAAGAGCTGAGGGTCCACCTCCGCAACACATACAGGGACCTCGAGATGATAAACACCGTGAAGAGGCGGGCGGCGCCTGAAGTGACCATGAACTTTCTCGAACGCCTCGGCCGCCTCAGGCAGATGGATGTCATAAGCGAGGATGATGTGGAGATTTTGAAAGAGAGACTGCTTTTAGGAGCCGTAAATGCCACGAGTGCTGATAGTAGATGATGACGAGTCGATAAGGTGCGTACTTTCGGACATGGTGAGGTCTGCCGGCCCCTACCAGACGGACATCGCCATGGACGGGTTGGACGGTCTAAGAAAGGTGAGGCATGATGAATACGACATCATCTTTACCGATATAAAGATGCCTCGCATGGGCGGACTCGAGTTCATGCAGGAGGTCAGAAAGCAGGATCCCATGATACCGGTCGTGGTCATCACTGCTTACTCCTATCTCGAGACCGCCGTCTCCGCGATGAAGCAGGGGGCGGCGGATTTCATAACCAAGCCCTTCACGTTCAACGACATAAGGCATATTCTCAGCAAGGTCATCCGAGAGAGGGAGCTCATAAAGAGCTTTGCGTGCAACGGTAACAAGGACGCCGTCGTCGAAGCGCTGAACTCCGAGCTCTACAAGAGGCTCCAGGAGATAAACACCCTCTTCACGCTCAGCATAGAGCTCGACGAGATAAAGGAGAACTCCGGCATATTCAGCAGGATAGTCTCCATGGTCGCCAGGCTGCTGAAGGCGAAGAGGGTCGCTCTCGGGCTCATCGAGAACGGAATCATCGAGAACCGCTACACGATTGGATTTGCACACGTGCAGAAGCTCGTGCTGGGCGGTTCGGTTTACGAGGACGTGATGAGGAGCAAGAGACATGTCGTTCTCGAGGTGGGGCAGGAGAGCCCCCTGAACGGGTATCCCCTCGAGTCTGAATTCCTTATCATACCCCTTGTGCTCAACAACGAGGTGCTCGGGTTTCTGAGCGTAACGGACAAGACCGACGGTTACAAGTTTGCCGACGAGGAGATCAACCTCGCCCTGACCCTGGCCCACAAGGCATGCCTCAGGCTCGAGAACAACGCCCTGTACGAAATAACTTACAACAATCTCATCAATACGCTGAAGACCCTCATCCTCACGGTGGAGGCAAGGGACTCCTACACCAAACAGCACTCGGAAAGGGTCACGAAACTCTCTCTCGAGATCGCCGATGCCATGGGCTGCGCCCAAGCGGAGATGGATGCGATCAGGTTCGCCGGCTACCTGCACGACATAGGCAAGATAGGGGTGAGGGACATCGTCCTTCTCAAGCCCGGCGGATTGACCGAGGAGGAGTTCGAGGAGATCAAGAAGCATCCGGTCGTCGGGGACAACATCGTCTCTCCGCTCGGCTCGTTTCCCCTCGAGAGGCTGCTCATAAGGCACCATCACGAGAGGTTCGACGGCCGAGGCTATCCAGACGGCCTCGAAGGTGAGGATATTCCGCTCATTGCGAGGATACTCGCCGTTGCCGACACGTATGACTCCATGACCACGACGAGGCCGTACAGGAGAGGCGTGGACCACCGGACGGCCATCGGTGAGATACAGAGGTGCTCGAGCACGCAGTTCGACCCGGTTGTGGTCAGGGCCTTCATGACGACAGCGACCGGACGCGGGGGCAAGTTCAATGAGAATTGAGGCCGGCAGGTCCGTACAGGTCAGGACAAAGGACGGTGCCGTCTGCTTCAAGGCGAGGGTCGCTGAAGAGAACGGCTCTTCATACCTCCTTTGCACAGACGCCGACACGGGTGACCTCACAGGACAGAGAGTCCTGATATGTCAGGGTAATACGGAGACGATGGCGGTGGTGAGGAGCGTCAAGGGCAACGAACTCCGTCTCGAGGTCGCAGCCGGCGCGAACAACGAGGAGAGGCGCTCCTTTTTCAGGGTCGATGACGCGTTTCCGGTAAAGATAAGAAGGGTGGGCAGTCGGCAGGCCGGCTGTCACGTGCTCTTTTGTCCTCCGTCAACGAGAGGTGCGGAGTTGGAGACGGATATCGGCGACCGCGGCCTTGTCGCACTTCTGCAGGAGATCAACAACAAGCTGGACTTCCTCTTGAACGCCTTCATCCTCAGAGAGGCTGGCGTATTGAACGAGGAGGCGAGGGCCGTGAACATTTCGGCATCCGGGATCAGATTCGAGATAGACGAGGAGTTCGAGCCCGGTGACGTCGTGGAGCTGAGGATGCTTCTTCCATCATACCCGCCGAGGGCCGTCATGACCCTTGGTGAGGTCACGAGAGTGAATGCGCTCGAGAAGGCAGGCTCAAAGGTATACGATACAGCGATAGAGTTCGTCGAGATGTCCGATGACGTCAGGGAGCAGATCGTTCAGTACACCCTGAGGAGGCAGCGGGAGACCATCATGAGACGAAGGAAAGACGGATGATGTATGGAGAAGGCCAGCCTGATAGGGATAGCGCTCGGCGTTTCGGCACTCGTCGGCGGCACCCTGCTGGAGGGAGGGGATGTTGCCTTCATCCTTCAGCCCGCGGCAGCGGTCATCGTCTTCGGTGGCACGCTCGGAGCCACGCTGCTGAGCTTCAGATTCCGCGACGTCGTCCTCGCCATAGGGTCTCTCAGAGAGGTCTTTCTCAAGAATGAAGACCCGCTGTACGATACGTGTATCGACCAGGTGGTGTCCCTTGCGCACCTGTCAAGGAAAAAGGGGCTTGTTGCAATCGAATCCCGCCTTGTGGATATAGAAGACCCCTTCTTGAGAAAGAGCCTTTCCCTTGCGATCGACGGCGTCAGCCCGAGACTGCTGCGTGAAACACTGGAGGAGGAGATCGCAACCTTCGAAGACACGAGGCTCAGGCAGTCAAGGGTCTTTGAGACAGCCGGGGGATTTGCGCCGACGATAGGAATAATCGGCGCCGTTATCGGCCTGATCCACGTCATGCAGAACCTCTCGGAGCCTTCGAGTCTCGGACAGGGGATTGCTGTCGCCTTCGTTGCCACTGTCTACGGAGTCGGGGCCGCCAACCTCCTGCTCCTGCCGATATCGAAGAAACTCAAGAACAACTTGGTGAGGGAGCTCAAGTTCAGGTCCATGGTAGTGGAAGCCGTCATCGGCATCCAGTCCGGCGTCAATCCCCATTATCTGAAGGAAAAGCTCTTCGCCTTCGTCGAGAGGGAAGAGGAGTGAGACGGCCATGAGAAGAAAGAGGATCGCCGACAACGACAATCCGGACAGGTGGGTGGTATCCTATGCTGACTTCATAACCCTCCTCTTCGCCTTGTTCACGACCCTCTATGCCATAAGCGTCGTTGATGCGGAGAAGCTGGGCAGATTCATGAGCTCCCTGAACGCAGCCCTCGGGACCGAGACGGCAAGACAGCAGGGGGCGATGATACCGGAACTGGCCCGTCCTGTTCAACTCTCGGACAGGATCGAGTACGAACTCAGGGGGGTCGTCGGTTCTTTCAGCAAGGAGATAACCGTTAGGAGGGACGAAAGGGGCGTGATAGTATCACTCGGTGCAAGCTCTCTATTTGCGTCGGGCTCTGTCGAGATAAAAGAATCGTCACTGAAGGTACTTGCGGAACTCTCCCTTATCCTGAAGGGGGTTCCGAACAAGGTGCTGATAGAGGGGCACACCGACAGCATGCCGGTCAGGAGTTCCCGGTACAGGTCGAACTGGGAGATATCCGCCCTCCGGGCTGTCTCGGTCTTGAGGGTCTTTGTCGAGAGGTTCGGCCTGCCACCGGAGAGGTTCATCGTTGCAGGGTATGGTGAGTACAAGCCGCTGAGGGAGAACTCCACACCGGAGGGCAGGGCGAGGAACAGGCGCGTCGACATAGTTATACTGACAGAACGGGAAGCAAAGATGCTATAATAAATCGTCCTGAGACTCTTGGCATGAGATGCTGAAGCTGAACAGGCCGGGGAAGCGGATATCCCCCGGAGGATATCAAGGATGGAGAGTCGGGGGCTGAGGCGACACCAGGAGAGTTCAGAGGGATGAGATGGAGTTCAACGAACGGCTTTTGCTGATAAACTCTCTTGTTAAAGAGATAAACAGGGACCTCAGTGTCGACCATGCCATCAGGATCCTCGTCGAGGGAGGAGTAAAGCTCCTTTCGGCAGACGCAGGCGCGTTCGCACTCGTTGACGGTGATGCCCTCAGGTGCATGAGCCAGAGCAACATCGAGCTCGACGGTGAGACGCTGTGTTCCGACCTCGCCCGCCAGATTGAGTCCACTACGGTCGTGAGCGATATCAGGGAGCATCCGGGCATGTTCGAGAAACTGAGCCGCTTCAGGGTCAAGAGCTTTGTCTGTACGCCCGTGAATATAATGTCCGACAGGAAGGGGGTGCTCTTCCTCGCCTCATTTGAATACCGCGAGTTTACCGAGCCTGACATAAACTCCCTCGAGATATTCATTGATGCGGGTGTGTCGGCCATAAAGAACAGCTTCCTGTTCGACCTGATCTCCAAGAGCCACAAGCTATGGCAGGAGACGTTCGATGCGATCTCCGACTACGTCTTCGTTGTGGACGACGACTTCAGGATAGTAAAGTGCAACATCGCCTTTGCGAAGAGCTGCGGTCTGCATCCAAGGAAGATCATCGGCAAGAGCTGTTTCGACCTGCAGGCCAAGCTATCACCCAAGTTCTGCATAGAGGCCCTCTACAAGAACAGGAAGGCCTATACCGAGGAGATCACCTGCGACGGAAAGGTCTTCCTCGTCAGCGGCTTTCATGTGACACTGCCGAGCGGCAAGAACGCCACGGTGCACATCCTGAAGGACATAACCGAGATGCGGAGGCTGAAGGAGCAGCTCTATCATGCGGATAAGCTGACCTCTCTCGGACTCCTGGTCTCGGGCGTGGCACACGAGCTGAACAATCCGCTCACAGGCATTCTCGGTTATTCCGAGCTCCTCATGATGAAGACCGAAGACGAGGTCCTGAAGAAGGACCTCGACAAGATATACTCTGCCGCCGAGCGCTGCAAGAAGATAGTGGAGAACCTGCTCACGTTCTCGAGACAGAGCCCCCCGGAGAGGTCGTATATACGGATAGACGAGCTCATCGACAGCGCGATAGAGCTGAGGTCCTACTGGCTCCGTTCCAACGGTTTTCAGATCATCAGGGATTATCATGACCTGCCGATCGTCTCCATCGATCCGCAGCAGATACAGCAGGTGATCATGAACATACTCGTGAATGCGGAGTATGCGGTGCTGAACTCCGGCAAGGAGGAGAGGCGCATCTCCCTGCACACGCATTACGACAAGGACAGGGACATGGTCGTGATAAGGATATCGGACAACGGCATGGGGCTGTCCGAGGAGACCCTTTCGAGGATATTCGATCCGTTCTTCACCACAAAGCCGGTAAACCAGGGATCCGGTCTCGGGCTCTCAATATCCCACGGCATTGTCAAGGAGCACAACGGCAACATATGGGCTGAAGGGGCTCCCGGCGAGGGGGCGACGTTCACCATTGAGCTTCCGGTTGGAAAAGACGGGCCTCCGCCCGTCCTCGATTGAGCCCTTCGTCGCCTCGCCGTTGTCGAGCGGTGATGGAGCCCTTGACTTTGATGGTGAGACAGAGTATAAAATAGTAACCTGTTGCCCGCATTGATTGTGAAGAGAACGGAATAGCCCGATGCCCCTTTCCGGGTCCCATACTCAAAAAATCGCGAGCCGTCCGTTTCAGAAAGTGGGATA
>DRKX01000148.1 GCA_011051565.1 Nitrospirota bacterium
ATAACACGTTTCGTGGACTCAGAGGCGGAGTTCATCTTCGTGCCGAAAAGCCGCGTGATCGAGACAGCCGAGAAGGAAGGCGCCATACCGTTTGATTCGCCGGGCGCCGAGCTGGATCATCAGGGGGATTTATGCACCTTTGATGTAATAATAAAAGAGTACGGTCTCACGGACAAGGCGCTGCTCAGGATGGCCAGGATAATAAACGCAGCGGACACAGGCAGGCTGGATGACGATCCTGCGGCGGCAGGGCTCGAAGCGGTCGCCACCGGATACAGCATCAGGTTTCCCGACGACAAGGAGAACATAAGACGGCAGTTCGAGCTCTACGACGCCCTCTATGCGTGGTGCCGTCTGCAGGTGGTTGGTGAGTAGAACCCGGCTGCGGCCTTCGTTCGTCTCTGAAATCTCCGGCTTCCTCGGCCTGCAGAAGAGCACCATCGCGGTGTTGTGCATGGTGATGCTCGTCGGCATGGGCGAGAAGATGGCCGAGCGCTTCCTTCCGATATATCTCCTCGCACTCGGCGGCGGCGCCATCTCCATAGGGTTCCTCAACGGCCTCGACAACCTCCTCTCCGCTCTCTACTCCTTCCCCGGCGGCTACCTCTCCGACCGGCTCGGCTACAAGCGCGCCCTCCTCCTCTTCAACATCGTCGCGATGTTCGGGTTCCTCGTGGTCATCGCCGTACCGAAGTGGCAGGCCGTGCTCGCCGGCGCCGTCTTCTTCCTCTCCTGGACCGCCGTCTCACTGCCCGCGACCATGAGTCTCATCGCAAAGGTCCTACCAAGGCATAAACGGACCATGGGTGTCGGCATGCACTCTCTCGTCAGGAGGGTCCCGATGGCCCTCGGCCCGATATTGGGGGGCCTGTGCATAGGCCTCTGGGGGGAGCGCGACGGTGTCCGCGCCGCCTTCGTCTTTGCCTTCCTGCTGGCTGCCGCTGCAGCAGTGCTCCAGCAGATGCTGATCGAAGAGGCTGCACCCGCCGGAAACCCGGCCCCACCGGAGAAGAACCCCCTGAGACTGCTCAAGCACATGAAGCCGCCCCTCAGACGGCTGCTCATATCCGACATCATGATCCGTTTCTGTGAACAGATACCCTATGCCTTCGTGGTCGTCTGGTGCATGAAGCGGATCGCCGAGCCGGTGAGCGCCTTCCAGTTCGGCATACTTACGGGCATAGAGATGGTCACGGCCCTCCTGATCTACGTACCGGTGGCCTACCTCGCCGACAGGGGCACCAAGAAGCCCTTCGTGATCACCACATTCGCCTTCTTCACGCTGTTTCCCCTGTCGCTCATATTCAGCCGCTCGTTCGAAGCGCTCGTATTCGCTTTCATCCTCAGGGGGCTGAAAGAGTTCGGCGAGCCGGCGAGAAAGGCCCTGATAATGGACCTTGCTCCGGAGCACCTCAAGGCCGGCATGTTCGGCCTCTACTACCTGCTGCGCGACATCACCGTCTCGGTTGCCGCCTTCGGCGGTGCCTTCCTCTGGATGATAAGCCCGGTCACCAATTTCCTCGTCGCCTTCGGCTTCGGTGCGGCCGGAACCGCGGCGTTTGCCGTATGGGGAAGAGACCAAGCGTGACATTCCCACCCCTCACACCAGACCACACCGGGGCAAGATACGTCAAAAAAAAGGCAAAATAGGTCAAGACCGCGGGTGCCGGGGACTGATAGTATTTAACTATAAAGAAAGAAAAAAAGAAACCAAACAGCCGCATCCCGGCGGACGCCGGGGTGTATAACAACTCTTCACTTGGAGGTAACATGATACAGGTCGACATACCAGGCGCAATCGCTGCAGGACAGATCTACGCGCTTCTGAGCAGGGAGTACCTCAAGAAGGAGCAGGAGAGGTTCACACACAGGCTGGCAGGTCCTATCAGCTGGTACTTCGCTCTCTTCTTCGCACCGGTCGGGATGTTCCTGCTCGTCGGCTGGCCCGCATGGGAGTCTATGTACTGGTGGGAGTGGATCGAGAGACCCGCGTTCAACCCGCCGGTGGCGTTCTTCTACATCGCCTTCTATCTCTCGATGATAATCCTCGGAAACACCAGTTACTTCACCGCCCACGCCCTGTACCGCAGAGGCAAGGACGGCACGGTCAAGCTGCTCGCGGTGCTGAGCGTCATCGCCACACTGCTTCCGTTCTTCCTCTGGCCGTGGACCTGGTATTACGTGGGCACGTTCAAGGAGTATCATGCCGACCCGAAAGAGACCGAGACGCTGTTCAAGGCAACCTCGTTCTTCTGGTCATGGCTCTTCGTGATGGGATATTTCGTCGTCACGTCCGTGGTCTTCGGCGTATGGCTGAAGAGGTTCTCCAGCAGGATTGCAAAGTAAGGGGGCAGAGACCGTTCGAATCGACTACAACCGGTCATGACAAGAAACGACAGACAGGTGCCCGCTAACCGCTGAGGCGGGATGAATGGGCATCAAAGGAGGGAACCATATGCTTTTGATCGACGTACCGGTCGGGATAGTCGCAGGACAGGTCATCGCAGACGCCTCGAGAGACGCGATCACCGCAGGCAACCGAACAGAGATATCCAGGGCGAGGGCGATCGCCGTGATATTCGCATATCTGATAACGACACCGGTGATCGTATATTTCTTCCTCGGCTGGCCCGCATGGGAGATGAACTACTTCTGGAGCTGGGTCGACGACGTCCAAGGTACGCCGCGCCTGGCCCTCTCGTCGTTCCTGCTGATAGCCATGTCCCTCGTGCCCACGCTTGCGGGGTTCGAGTCAGGGCGTCTCCTCGTGCAGAGGGACAGGGTATCGCTGCTCAGGGTGTCGTACGCATCCTTCTTCGCGCTCATCTTCGTGATCGTCTACCTCACGCGCAGGATAACGTTCAACATAGCCGCCACGTACGAGGGCTACATGAACGGTGAGTTCACGTCATTCTGGAACAACCCGTTCTTCATATACTGGCTCGTCCTGACCGTCTTTTTCTGGGGATCCCTGGCCGGCTGCTACGCGTATGTGCGCAGGACGGCAGCCGGATAAGGACGGAAACCCGAGACATCCATGGAGGATATGGAATGAGCAAGGTTACGCTGAAAGACATCCGTCTTCGTGAATACACACTCGAAAACCTCGGCCTGCTCGGGAGACTGAGGAAGGACCTCATGAGGACGAGGCCCGAGGTCTGCATCGAGAGGGCGAGGCACACGACCCGATACTTGAGGGACCTATCCTCGGATGACGAACCGATGGAGACGAGGTATGCAAAGGCCGTGGCATACTTCCTTTCGAAGAAGGCGCCCCTCTTCTTCGACGACAACCTCCTTGCAGGCACCACGACCTCGAAGCCCTTCGGCGCACCGGTCTACCAGGAACTCACGGGCATGACCATATGGCCCGAACTCGACACCATAAGCACGAGGGGAAAAAACCCGCTGATCCTGTCGAGGGAGGATGCCGAGGAGCTGAACTTCGAGATATTCCCCTACTGGATGGAGCGCAACATCCTCGAATACACGAGAAAGAAGCACAACAACCCCGGCTGCATGAGACTGTTCGAACGGATAGTCTTCTTCCTCGCCAGCAAGGCCGGGACCATATCGCATACGGTCCCCGACTACAGGAAGGTCCTCGCCAAGGGGATCGAGGGCATCATCGAGGAGGCCGCCGCGCGGGAAGAGGATGTCAGGAGGAAGGGTGCGGACACACCCGACAACAGGCACAGCATCGAGTTCTACCAGGCTGTACAGATCGTCATGAAGGGGGTCCTCGAGTATGCGGCAAACCTGAGCCGAAGAGCCGAAGAACTCGCCGCCGCGGAGACGGACCCAGCACGCAGGGAGAACCTCCTCAGGATGAGCGAGACGTGCGCCAGGGTACCGGCAAAGCCGGCAAGGACCTTCAGGGAGGCGCTCAACTCACTCTGGATATGCCAGGTGGCCGTACATGCGGAAAACATCAACATGGCTATGAGCCCGGGCAGGCTCGACCAGGTCCTCTACGACTATTACCGCCGTGATATCGACAGCGGCACCCTCACGGTCGGGGAGGCCATCGAGCTTGTCGGGTGTCTCTGGCTCAAGCTGAACGACAACACCAACCTCGTGCCCGAGACCTCGGAGGAGCTCTTCGGGGGCGCCGGCACGGTACCGGCGGTGACCGTAGGCGGGGTCGACGAAAACGGTGAGGACGCCGTTAACGACCTCACGTACATCATGCTCAGGGTGACCGAACTGCTCAAGCTGAGGGACCCGAGCGTGAATGCGAGGTACCACTATGAAAAGAACACCGAGGAGTACCGCGACAGGGTGGCCGAGGTCATCGTCAACACAAAGGCCGTCCCGGCCTTCCATAACGACGTCGTGGACATAAAGGTCCTCGAGAACCAGGGCACGTCGACGGAACACGCAAGGGACTACGCCGTGATCGGCTGCGTGGAACTCGCCTCGGCTGGCAGGAGTTACGATGCGTCGAGCTCGATCATATTCAACCTCGTCTCGGCACTCGAGCTCGCCATGTACAACGGCAAGAGACCGGCTACGGGTGACGAACAGATAGGCCCGCAGACAGGTGACCCCGCCGGGTTCAGTACCTTCGAGGAGTTCTGGGAGGCCTTCAAGACCCAGTTGAAATGGCTCATCGGCGAGGCGATAAAACTGAACGAGTACTTCGGCCGGGCACACCAGGAGATGCTGCCTACTCCGCTGCTCTCGGCGTTCTTTGAAGGCCCCATGGAGAAGGGGCGCGACCTCATCCGGGGAGGGGCCCTATACAACTCCTCCGGGGCCACGCACATCGGCTTCGCCGACACCGTGGACTCCCTGAGCGCCATCGAGAAGGCGGTCTTCATGGACCGCAAGTGCACCTTCGCCGAACTGCTCACGGCACTCAGGGACGACTTCAGGGGCCATGAAAAGCTCCATGCATACCTCGTATACAAGACACCGAAATACGGCACGGACGACCCGATTGCCGTGAAGAACTCGCGGAACCTGATACGCTTCCTCTACGACTTCTACCAGGGACACACGAACTACAGGGGCGGCAGGTACAGGCCGGGATACTGGACGATGACCAATCACGCAGGCCAGGGCAAGCTCTCAGGCGCCCTTCCCAACGGCCGGAAGGCCCACAAGGTCTTCGCAAGCGGCATCACACCGGCCTCGCAGGCCGCAGGCGACCTCTCGGCGTGCCTCAAGGCAGTCGGCGGGCTCGACGGCCTATGCATCCCGAGCGGTGAGGCCCTGAACCTGAAGTACCCGCACGTAAACGGCAACGGTGACATAAAGACCTTTGCGCAGGCCGTGGAATCGTATTTCCGCTACGGAGGACTCCACGTGCAGTTCAACATAATGTCCTACGAAGAACTCATAGACGCCAAGAAGAATCCCGAAAAGTATCCTGAACTCCTCGTGAGGGTCTCGGGGTATTCGGCCTACTTCAAGGACCTCAACGAGGCGATGAAGGACGAGATCATCACGAGAACGGCCTATGACCTCGGCACAGGCAGGGCGGTCCCGTTCCCCGAGGAATACCGCTCGATGCTTGCATACGAATGACGCCCCGGAAAGGAGACTGGAATGCTTGAGAAGATACTGAACTGGCTGACCCTCAGGCCTCTTAGGATGAGGATACTCAGAAGGAAGTTCCTGAAGTGCCTCGAATCCGAGATTGCCGAGGAGTTTCTCGAGATGCTGCTCAGGTTCATGAGCCTCGCCTTCCTCCTCGACAGGGACTTCAGGCGGAACATCGAGGATTTCAACGGCCGCTACCTCTTCAGGAGCCGCGACAACAGCATAACAGTGGCGGTTGTGTTCAAGGACAACAGGATGAAGGTCTACGAGAAGAACCTCGAGGATACGAACGTCACCGTGACCTTCAGAAACGGAAAGGCCCTCATGGGTTACCTGCTGTCGCCCAAGCCCGACATACTCGGTTCGCTGCTGAGACAGGACGTCACCTTCAACGGAAATCTAAACTACGTTTACAAGTTCGCCTACATGGCCAAACGGCTTCAGTTGATGGCAACAGGAGAGATATAGATGGCGAAAAGAGGAAGACCCCTGATATTCAACATACGGCGTTTCGCACTCGACGACGGTCCGGGCATCAGGACCACGGTCTTCATGAAGGGATGCCCGCTGTCGTGCATCTGGTGTCACAACCCGGAGTCGGTTTCGCCTGCAGCAGAGGTCGCTTTTTACGAGGACCGCTGCATAGGATGCGGTACCTGCCGGGAGGTCTGCCCTGAAGGGGCGGTCTCGGCCACCAGCGGCAGTGAGCGGATCAACAGGGAGAGGTGCACGGCCTGCGGGGTGTGCACTGAAGAGTGCCCCTCTACTGCGCTCAGCGTGATCGGACGGGAATGCGAGGTCGACGAGCTCGTGGAGAGGCTCCTTGAAGAACGCATCTTCTACGAGACATCCGGTGGAGGCGTCACCTTCTCGGGCGGCGAACCCACGCTCTTCATGGACTACACTGCTGAGGTGATGCACAGGCTCAAAAGCGAGGGTATTCACGTGGCGATCCAGACGTCGGGGATGTTCAACCTCCGGGAGTTCTCCGACAAGTTGCTGCCCCACACGGACCTGATATTCTTCGACCTGAAGCTGATCGACAGCGACAGGCACAGGGATTTCACGGGGAGGGACAACGACCTGATACTCGAAAACTTCCGCCACCTCGCAATGAACGCCTCCATCCCCGTCGTTCCGAGAATCCCCCTCGTCCCCGGCATGACTGCTACAAAGCAGAACCTCGCCGACACGGCCGCTTTCCTGAGAGAGACCGGCTGCCGCTCGGCGGTCCTGCTTCCTTACAACCCAGGCGGCATCCTGAAGGCGAAGGCCGTCGGAAGGTCCCCCCACCCTTCCCTGCCGGACCGGATGCCCCCTGTCGGGGAAGAGGAGGAATTAAAGGCCTTCTTCCTGGACAGGCTGTCCGGCCGCTGTGCCAAGGCAATGGAAAAGAGACCGGCACAAGACATCAACCCTTCAACCGGCTTTCATTTTTGCAGTGACCGGCGAACGCAAGGAGGTGCATGATATGGTTGTCTTTACGTCCTGTTGGACCCACCGTCTTACGGTCTCCTTATCCTTACTGCTCTTCTGTGTCGCTCTGCCACTGAGCGGGCTGTGCGCAGGGAGCGACGCTGCAGGTGGCACGGGCACAGTGCAGATGCGTACACTGCAGAGCGGCACTGTCTCGAAAGCCGTTGTCTCAGAATACGGAAGCGGCGGGAAAGAAGGCGGAAACGGCGGAAAAAGCGTCCCGGCAACTCCCTGGATCATCGGAACGATCGTCTTCGTTATAGCAGCCGTCCTCGGCGGTTTCATCTATATGTTCATACTACAGAAGAACTTCCTGGAGGCCTGCCGTGAGGAGAAGCAGCTGTCCCTCTTCTTCCAGAGCCCGGCAGGCCTGCCCACAGGCACGGTCCGCTCGATAATCGCACTCGTCATAATCCTCGTCTGCCTCTACATATCGATACTCCTCTTCTTCAAGGTCGCAGGCAACGACTCGAAATTTCCAGAGGTGCTCTCCGGTATCCTCGGCGCCGTCGTCGGATTCTACTTCGGAAGCAGGACCGCCACGAAGGGGCAGGACGAGGCATTGCAGGGAGAAGTCAAGAAAATGAAGGAAGAGAGGGACCAGAAGGAGTCGGAGAAGACCGGCCTGCAGGTCGATGGAATCATCAGGAAGGTGAAGAAGGGGATAGCCCTGACGAAGAAGGCAGCTCGGCTCCTGCCACAGAACTTGAAAGAAAAGTACAACGACCTCGTCGGCAGGCTCGACGAGGGAGTGAAGACGGTGGAAGGGCTCGTTGGTTCCGGAAACCTCAAGGAGGCGCTCTCAAAGGCGGATGATCTCTTCAAGCTCTTCAGAAAGGGAAACCCCGTCAAGGAGGTCTACGCCAATGCACTCGCCTCGTTCGGCAAGGTGCTCGGGGGCACGGTCCCGGCCGCTTCTGCCATAACGGCGATAGTGACCATCGGCACCAAGCTCGCAGGAACGGCCTACCAGAAATGGAAACTGCGCGTTCTCAACGCGCCGTTCAGCCCTGCCGTCGTCCCGTTGAGGGTGGTGGATGCGAGCACCGGCTTCACGCTCCTTCGTGCAAGCCCCGCCTTCAAGGACGCATTCTCCAAGGATCTGGAGGAAAAGGACTGGCCCTTCATGGATTCTGTCACAGGGCTCCTGCAGCAGGAAGACGTGGAGCCCTTCTGGAACAAGTACAAGGACCGTTTCGAATCGCGGGAGCAGTTTGAGCAGGGATTGAACGAATTCCGCCGGGCAGCAGCAGACCTGGAACTGCAGGGCGATATAGACCCCGCAGACCTGGCCGGCGCCGGCGGATACAGGCCGTTGATGGATTCCATCGACAAGATACAAAACGACCCCGACGCCCGCAGCGCACTGGACGCCCTGGTGACGGTAACCGAAGGGCTCCACAGAGACGGAGAACCCGTACTCTCGATACTGGAAAAAGTGAGCAAGGAGGTGACGCCATGAGAACCTCTCCGCGGCTTCTCCACAGGATCGCCATACTCGTCATTGCGGCATTTCTGCTCGCCTCCTGTGGTTCCCTCAAGCAACTCAAGAAGGCGAAGGAACACTGGAAAGAAAACGACTTCGAATGGCTTGCGGGCATGGACGTCAAGTGCAGGGCCTCTGACGAGGGGTGCAACCAGTTACACCTGATCAAGGGGGATGCCTGCTACAGACTGGCAAAAAGCGACAGGGACCCCCTGAAAAACCTCGAGTGCACGGCCGAACACCTCGCGGAGGGTATCAGGCAGACGGATAAGTGGCGGCTCGATGACATTGACCTGAACCAGGCACAGACCTACGAGAATCTCTGCGAATCCCTGAGGGAGCTCCAGTTCATGAAGAAGGGCAAGGAGTCCGAAGGGATCACGAAGAGGCTCCGGCTGACTGCAGGGGAACTTCTCGAAAGAGAACCGGGAAACCCGGCGGCTATATACTTCCTCAACAATGCGATGCTCGTCGGGCTGGCCGACTGCATGAACATGCCGGCTTCATGTCCGGGGCTCTGCGGAGAGTTGCAGGAGATGCTCTCCGACATTGAGAAGGCCCGTTCAACGGCGCGGGGTACGAGGTATGAGCAGAACCTGGAGCAGCTCTACAGGCAGGTGCTGGCAGAGCACAGGCTCGCCGGGTGCCTGTGACGACCTGCCTCTGCCCGCGCGCTCACACGTAGTTGCAAGGAGGACGACCGATGCCTTATACGCGTGCATTGAAATACCGGTTTCCGCTCATGAGCGGTGAAGACGTCCTGGAGCTCCAGATGCGCTTGAAGAGACTCGGCTACTCCACCGTGGGTCAACCTGACGGCATATTCGGGACAAGGACCGACTCGGCCGTGCGTGACTTCCAGGCAAGACACGGACTCAAGGTCGACGGCATAGTCGGCCCCAGGACCTGGAGCACCCTCTTCAGTGACGAGATGCACGAGGTCGGTCTCGACAAGGTCCTCAGGTTCCTCGACGACCTCAAGGAACCGCACAGGTACCGAGACAGCGTCACGTGGCGACTCAGCCCTGAAGGCCTGATCATCGAAGAGGGGCCGCCGGAGACGTTCGGGGGTGAACCCGTGACGGTCAGGCGTGTCTGGAACGACTTCAGAACTGCAATAGAGGAGTGGGCCGAGAAGTTCGGAGTCCCGGTGGAACTCGTCATAGCGACCATTTGCACCGAGACAAGGGGTGATCCCGAGGCGGTGAGGGAGGAGCCGGGCTACGTCTCTGACGAGCACACCCCCAACAAGGTCTCGCCGGGCCTCATGCAGACGCTCATCTCGACCGCAAGAGACGTCCTCGGCGACGATACCATAGACAGGCAGTGGCTGCTCATGCCGCAGAACTCTATCAGGGCCGGAACGGCCCTGATAGCACAGCAGTGGAAGGCGACGCACCTCGACCCTCCGAAGGTCGCCTGCGCCTACAACGCCGGCAGTATATACTACAACGGCAGCAAGGAGAACCGCTGGAGGATGCGGCAGTACCCGATAAACACCTCGGAGCATGCGGACCGGTTCGTCAAGTGGTTCAACGAGTGCTTCATCATGTTCGCTGAAGACGGCACAACCTCTGCCCCGAGCTTCTACAAGCTCCTGAACGCCTGAAGAACCGGGCATCTCAGACGCCTGAGAAGACAAAGAGGAAGAAGCATTAAGATGTCGAGTTATTCAGAGTTGATAATGAATGATTTCCTGGCGGCGAAGAGGAACTTCAACCGCCTCGTGAGGATAGGCCTGATAGTCACCCTATTCTGCCATTTCTACGTGGTTGAACCATACTTTCTTTACAGGGCTGAAGAAAAGGCGGCCTCGGAAGGGTTGAGAGAGGGACAGACCCGCATCCGGGAGCTCTCCGCTCAGCTTGCTCAACTGAAGAAAACACTCGATGATGTCCATCTCGCCCTTGAGGACATCAAGGAGAGGATCAGGTCCTTTCCCGACCACCTTCGCGGCATGCTGCCGGTGCTGGAGCGGCAACTCTCGTCACAGCGGCTGCCTGAGAGGTACGAACGGATTTATCGGCAGTCAGCCTCTCCGGCTCAGCAATACCGGATGAATGCACCTCCTGAACAACCGGGAATACCGGCGGACATGCCGCCGCAGATCAAAACCTTCGAAGAAGCCGTCAGGTGGTACACGAGCCGGTGGTTCGACGGGCTGATCAAGGAACTCGACGAAAAGGTCATAAGGCCCGTTCTCGACATCGGGACAGGCTCGCCCGACGGCACTGCCGAGAAACTGTCCGGCCTCTCCGCAGAGGCGGTCGGGAAGGTGCGCCGCTATATCGAGACCGTCGATCCAGACTTCTGGCGGAGTTACGGCACGGGGAAGGTCCCTGTAGCCAGGGGCCTGTACGAGGTGGTGAGCGGGGCCTTCGACCCCCTGTACCGGGAGATCGAGACCCTCTCGAAGGAGATCCGCAAAGACATAAAGAAGAGGAAAGAGCGTATAGAAGGGATGGAGAAGAGCCTGGCCCGGTCGAGGGAACTCCTGAAGGAGCTTGAATCGAGGCTCGAGAGCCTCGAATCCCCGGTGGGTGATATTCCCGTAGGACTCACGGATTTCATCAAGCTCTACCCGTTTCTGTTGTCCGTCCTCGTTGCAGCGACAGCCTTCCATATGTTCCGGAGCAGGAACCTCTACGCCTCCTTGCTGGAGGAGAAATCGAGGGACGGCTCCGGCATGGATGAAAAGAGCTTGAACTACCTGGGCCGCTGCTGGTATCTGCCGCCCTTCGGTAACGTACTGTATCCACTGATACTCCTATCCGTGTTATCCACCTTCACCGGCCTGTTCATACGTTCTGTCCTGCTCGTCATCAGGGAACCCGGCCTGTTCGAATCCATAACATCGAGGGCGGAGCCCCTGTCGAGGAGTGTGTTCATCGCCGTGTACGCCATCGGGGCCCTCCTGATCACGGGGGCCGTCGCGTCCATCTTGAAGATCCTCGTGAGCAGAGACAAATTCCGGGGATGAACAAAGGAGAAGTTACAACACTTAGGAGGAGAGGATGAAGCCGAGAGAAAACGACGCCGCAGCGGTCGATGAAGGATCAGGCATACTGTATCACGGCAACCCGAGGAGAAGGAGACCCCGTGCTTGGTGGACGCTCGTCCCCCTGGTATTGGGCCTGATCCTCTGCCTGTCTGTTACAGTCGAGGCAGGCATGGTGTACGGCCGGGTATACGGTGCAGAGGACGTCTTCAAGGGGGGCGACGCCTTTGAACTCGAAAAGAAAGGGGGTAAGACGATCGAGGTGAAAACGGACGAGTCACGCGGCTACAGCATCATCCTGGAGCCCGGTATATACAGGGTCAGGTTCAAGCGGGACGGGACGCTCTGGGAGGCCTGGATTCAGAGCTCTTCGGGCCCCCTGCGTCAGGACATAC
>DRKX01000149.1 GCA_011051565.1 Nitrospirota bacterium
GCCTCTTCAGAGACGATGCGTCTATGTACAGAACCTTGGCCAGCAGGTCGTTCTCGATCTTCTGGAGTTCGAAAGACGCCTTCCTGGTCGGCTTGGCTATGAAGTCGACGGCTCCGAGCTCGAGGGCCTTGAACACGGTCTTGCTGTCGGAGTGGGAACTCACCATGATGACGGGCGTGGGCCTCTCTCTCATAAGCCACCTCAGGAAGCTGAAACCGTCCATCTCCGGCATCTCGACGTCGAGGGTTATGATGTCAGGCCTGTAACGCAGGGTCTTTCCTATGGCGTCTACGCCGTCCACGGCGACCCCGACCACCTCGACCTCAGGGGCCTTGAGCAGCATGCCCTTGATCGTCTGCCTGCTGAAGGCCGAGTCGTCGACGACCAGGACCTTTATCTTTTCCGGCATGATGTGATCCCCTGCGGCGACGTCTCGGGTTTCTGGTACACGAGGTCACGCCTTAGGTGTTTCAGGGTGAAGGCGGTAGACATGTTTATCAGTGATTCGGCGTGTCCCAGCAAGAGGTAACCGCCTTCGGCCAGTACGTTGTAGAATCCATCCACCACCTTCTTCCTCGACTGCATGTCGAAATATATCAGTGCGTTCCTGCAGAAGACCACGTCGGTCTTCCCGATGAATCTCATCTTCACGGGGTCGAGCAGGTTGAGATATCCGAAGTTCAGGAGCCGTTTCACCCTGTCCGTTATCCTGAAGGAGCCGTCACCGAGGGGCTCGAAGTATTTTTCCACGTAGTAGTCGTCGATGCATCTGAAGGAGTTATTCCTGTAAATCCCCCTCCTTGCCGCCTGGAGCACCCTCCTGTTGATGTCACTGCCAATGATCTCAATGTCCCAACCGTTGAAGAGATTGCTGTCGAGGACGAGCATGCCGATCGTGTACGGCTCTTCGCCGGTTGAGCAGCCTGCAGACCATATCCTGAGCTTCCTCGAAAACCTGTTCCTCTCCCTCAACTCCGGCAGTATCTCCTCGCTGAAAGAGAGGAGCTGATTCTTTTCCCTGAAGAAATACGTCTCGTTCACCGTGAGCACGTCGATCACGGCCGCCAGTTCGTTCTCGCGGTTTCCGTCGTAGCGTAGATACCTGTAGTAGTCCCTGAAGTTGCTTATGTTGTTCGCCCTGAGCCTCGCCGACAGGCGTTTTTCGAGCAGGTACCTCGAGCCGTCGTCGAAGTATATGCCGCAGTAGTCCCTTATGAGCTCCCTGAGGAGCCTGAACACATCCTCTGTGAGGACGGCGTTCTCATTCCTGTCAAACACCTAAAGCCACCTCTATGGCCTTCCTGACGGTGGGGTCGTCCTCTACATCGTATAAGCCGGCAAGACAGGCCTTCGATTCTTGTGACCCTATCCGTGCCAGGGCCTGCACCGCCGCGAGTCTCGTCGCCCAGTCGCCGCTCGACAGATGCGGCTTGATCCGGTCTTCCACGTCGCGGAACGACGAGAGGGAGAGGATCGCGGTCCTGCGGATCTCGCTGTCTCGAGAGAGGCACATCCCGGCAACCGCCTCCCTTGCATCGTTGCTCTGGCTGAAGAGTGAGAGTGACTCGATGGCCTGTGTCACGACGAAGCCGTTGCGGTCTCTCAGAAGCCCCAGCAGTGTTCTGAGCGAAAGCTCGTTCCGGTATCTCGATAGGGCCTTGGCAGCCGAAGCCCTGACGCCTTCGTCGGGGTCCCGCGTCATTATGATTATCGAGTTGAGGATATCGGTGTCGTCACCGCAGTACGAGAGACTTTGTGTGGCAATCGCGCGTATCTCGGCCGATTCGTCGGTGAGAGCGGTGCGGAGGTATCTGACCGCCTCTTCGGTGCCGATCATGGATATCGCCCTGACCGCTGCCTTCCGCACCTCTTCCGCCTCGTCCTTGAGGGCGAACCCGAGGGTCTCGATCGACTCGCGCGCGCGCAGGTTTCCGAGTATAAGGGCGGCGTTCTTTCTCAGGAGCACATCATCCGACCTCAGCCTCCCGATCAGTTCGGATATGTCGATGAATGCACCCAGCCCTGTCAGGGCGGATACGGCGGCCTCCTGCACATCCGGATACGGGTGAGAGAGGAGGGGGAATATTCCCTCTGCGGCCTTCCTCTCTCCTATCCTGCCCAACCCCCTTGCGGCAAGGGCCTTCACGTGGCCGTCGACGTCCTCGATCAGTCGAAGGAGCGTGTCGTGGAATAAGGGGTCTTCGAGTTCTGAGATCACTTCGACTACCAGCCTGCGCCTCTCAGGGGGTTCCACGCCCGTCAGGGGGATGAGATAGCGGGGGTTTCTCCGGCCTATGAAGAGCAGCGAACGTTTGACTTCATCCCTGAACGACTCGTCTTCGGACAGCTCCAGGAGCGGCTCTATCGCGCGGCGGTCGCACAGCAGCCCGAGGAGGACGATCGCCGGCCCCTTCACGTCCCGGCTCTTGTGGCTTATATACCTCTCGAATATCTCACAGGCCTCGTCACCGAGTATCTCGACCAGTTGTTCGGATATGAATTCCTCGGACACGCCGGCCTGATAGAACCTGCCGATGGTCCTGAGGGTCTCCTCCACCGTGGAGCGCCTCCTGCTGCGGAGCAGGGGGATTATCTCCTTCAGGGTCTCGGGAGCCGAGAACTCAGAGAGCGCCTTGAGGACCGGCTCAGTGAGAAAGCTGTTTCTAAGGGCCTTCAACAGAGGGGGCAGGGCCCTCCTGTCACCTATCTTACCGAGTGCGTTCACCGCCGGATAGGCGGTCCATATCTCTCCGGCCTCTACGATATCCACGAGCGAGTCTATAACGGAGGGCTCCCTGAACCTCCCCAGGTACTCGACGGCCGAGGCCCTGACGTTGTCGTCCTCGTCCTCCAAGGCCTTGAGGAGCAGTGGAACGACCCCTTCACCGCCGATGACACCGAGGACGTCGACTATGAACTTCCGCACTCCGGGATTGTCGGTATCGAATGCCCTTATGAGCTCGGGGACCGCCCTCCTGCCGAGCCCGACAAGGGCCTCGATCGCGGTGTTGCGTGCGCCTGCATTGTCTTCGGCATGGAGCAGTCTTATGAGGTCTTCCAAGTATGCATCCGGGCTGAAGCCCTCGACGAGGACGTTCAGCGCCGTCTTTCTCACCCGCCAGTTTTCGTCCTTGAAGGACTCCACGATGTATCGCAGTCCTTCCGGGTCTCCCTTCAACGAGAGAATCTTCCTCCGTTTCGACTCGATCTCCTCATCCCGGTCTCTTTTCAATTCTCCGTCCGCCACGTTTCCTCCCTTCACCGGTCAGTTTCTCCATTGAAGTCTTCAGCATGATCTTCTCGTCTCTGCTCAGGATTCGTTCGATGTCAAGTATTATCGTCACCCTGTCGCGGCCTGGTTGTTCGTGACAGAGTCCCTTCATGAAGTCCGATCTGAACTCATTGAAGACCCGTGGAGGGCTCGATATCTTTTCGTCCGGGATCTCCCTGATGCCCGTCACCTCGTCGACGATCAGGCCGGCCGTGCCGCCTTCGAGCCTGACTGTAATGATCCTGCGCCGGTCGGCCTCTTCCGTTATGCCGAACCTCTCCCTCAGGTCTATTACAGGGATGACATCCCCCCGTACGTTCATCACTCCGGAGATGAAATCTGGGAGTTGCGGAATCCTCTCGATCTCACGGTACTTCAGTATCTCGACGACCCCCTCGATTCCTATCCCGAAACTTCCGCCCGCGACCTTGAAGACGGTGTATTTCATGCAGTGCTCGTCCTGAACATCTCTACTTCCTTCCTGAGCACCTCCACCTCGTCATGCAGCGAGGTGATGAAGAGGGAGACCTCCTTGACGTTCCTTGCGGTCTCCTTCCCTATCACCATCACCTCCTCCATCGCCTCTATGATCCTGTCGTTGACCTCCTGCTGTTCGGCCGAGGCCTTCGCAATCTCGGCCGTTCTCTCGTTTGCGAGCTCGATGTTGTCCGTGATGAATCTCGTGCTCTCCGCCTGCTCGTCGGTGGCGTTTCTTGCGGCCTCCATCGCCTCCTTGATCGAACTTATGCTTTCAAGCAGCGATGCCGTGCCCTGTTCCTGTTCCTCGGTCGTCCTGTTCACATCGAGTAACATTCCCTTTATATGCTCGATGGCCTTGACGATCTGGTCGAGCCCCTTGGTCTGCTGCTCGACCGCACGTTCGATGCTCTCTGCCATCTCTGTGGACTTCTGCGAGGCATGCAGTATCTCTCGGAGTGTGTCTCCTGTCCTGAGGACCACGTGATTTCCCTCTTCGACCATCCTGACGGTCTCTGTTGTGCTCTCCATCGCCTCCCTGATCTCCTTCTGCAGGGTGGAGACTATGGTTGCAATGTCCTGCGTGGACGATGCGGTCTTCTCCGAGAGGCTCCTCATCTCGTCGGCCACGACCGAGAAACTCTTGCCGTGTTCACCGGCCTGTACCGCGAGTATCTGGGCATTGAGGCTCAGCATGCCCGTCTGTTCCGTGACGTCTTTGATGACGGAGAGTATCTTTTCGATGTCGCTCGACCGCCTTCCGAGTCTCTTGATCGCATCGGTGAGGGAAGTCACGGATGCCTCGATCCTATCCATCCCCTCGATCGCGTCCACGACGGAGAGCATGCCCTTCTCTGCAATGATATTGGTCGTCTGGCTGCTCAGTTCAGCGGATCCTTTTATGGTCTTCCCCACCTCCTTGACCGAGGCGTTCATCTCCTCGATAGAGGTCGAGGCCTGCTGGACTGCCGTCGTGGCATTGTCAGCCATCGAGGCCAGCTCCCGCGCCGAGCGGGTCAGGGCGGCCACCGTGGAGTATGAGTCACTGACGTTCCTGTTGAGGTTGCTGATACTGGCCGCTATCTCCTCTGAGGCCGCCCTCATCTCGAGGAGCGCCGAGACATTGTCGTTGGACAGAGAGAGGAGTTTCTCCGTGTTTGACATGGTCCGGCGCTGAGCACCGGATGCGGTCTTCACGGCCCTCGATATCTCCTCGAGGGAGCGCTGTTGATGGTTTATGCCGTTTATCACGTTCTTGAACGTGAGGTTCAGCTGGCTTATCGCAGCGGAGACGTTCCCCGCGACGCTCTTCAGCTTCTTGACCGTGACCAGGAGGCGTTCGATCAGGAAGTCGAGCCCCTTGGCTATGATGCCTATCTCGTTTTCCTCGGAAGTCTCGATCTTCTGGGTGAGGTCACCGAGTGTGACCCTCTCGATGTTCGCGCTCAACTTCTCGATCTGCGTCCCTATGTGTCCCTGGAAAAACAGGTATATCAGTAACGTCAGGACGACGAACACGATGCCCTGGAGCGTGAGGTTGGTGAGTATGAAGGCCGTGTCTGTTCTTCCGGTTCTGTATTTCAGCATCACTGTGCCGATCTCGGTACCGTCTTTCAGGATCGGGCTCTTCATTACACGCAGGTCCTCGTCCTCCTGGGACTGGGACGTGCGTGTGATGACCTCGCTGTTGCGGCTGACCTCGATGTAGACGATGTTCTCGTCCTTCAGGGCGCCGTCCATGACGTGTTCGAGGTGGCGGTAGCCTTCTGCTTTATCGACTTCTGCTGCAACGTTTCGGATCATGGCCGACACCGTCTGCATTCTCGTCTCGAGGTCCCTGTCTATGGTGATGTTGTGGCGGGAGAAGGACCAGTACCAGATGAAGGACTGCCCGATGAGCAGCACTACGAGCACCTTGCGTATGAAGGTCGTGGACAGCCTCTCCTTGGTCTTCATGAACCTTCCCTTCCGATGCGGTTTTCCGGCGTGTTTCATGGCGGTCTTCATATCATCTTCAGTTTAGACATGATGTTCCTTATCCAGGCGTAGTCCTCGTCACTCGCCTCGACGAATCCCGTGTAGTGTTCGTCTATGGATTTCAGGACCGCTATCCCCTCCACCCCTGTATCCTTCAGGGCGAGTATGGCCGATTTCACATCCTCTGCGGTCTCCTGGGGGAGCTCACTCGTGACACATATGTTGAACTCCGGTATCTCGTCGGAGAACTTGATGAACTTGAGGCCGCGCTCCTTGAACTTGTCCGCCGTCGACTCCATGACGCCTCCGGCGTCATATTCTCCCGAGAGCACCGCCCTTGCAACGTCGTCGTGGTGTCCGAGATAATTGTAGAACAGGAGGTCTTCCAGGTCTATGCCGGCCTCGATCAGCATGTAGCGCGGCACAATGTGCGAGGATGTGGACTCCCTGTCCCCGAACGCAAACGACCTCCCCCTCAGGTCCTCTATGCTCGACACCGGGCTGTCGTTCCTGGCGATTATGACCGAGTGGTGGAACGGTTTGCCGTTGCGCAGGGCCTTGGCGATGACCTTCACGTCGTATTCTCGGTTTGCCTTTATGTAGGTCGAAGGCGTCATGTAGCAGAACTGCGTTATCCCGCTGCCTATCTCCCTTATTGCAGAGTCGAAGTCCACGCCGACCTTCAGTTCCACCCTCTTGCCGAGCCGCCTGCCGAGGTATTCCGCAAGGGGGGTGAACTTTCTGTGCATGTCTGCCGGGGATTCGAGGGGGATGACGCCGAACCTGAGGGTCTTCTCGGCCCCCTTCGATATGGAGAAGCGGAACCTCTCCATCTCGGTTACGATGAGTTCGGCGTCCTTGACCAGCGACCTCAGCGAGTTGTTGACCTTGAACGAGAGGTTCCTGTTCTTCACAGGGAGGTCCGAGATGTTTTCAGCGGACCTCTTTATCTGTTCCGACTCTGTCTTCTGTTCATTGATGGCGTTGGCTATCTGCTGGCTCTTCTCCGAGACGACATCTGTGCTCTTCCTTATCTGCCTGCTCTGAACGGACTGCTCCTCTGTGGCGGTCTTCACCTGTATGGCTATGTCCTTGACCTTTTCGGCTGCATTCGTTATCAGGTTCATCCCCCTGGACTGCTCGGACGTGGCCTTCGCTATCTGGCTGGCCATGTTGCGTACGTTTTCCATCGAGCGGGAGACGAATCTCGCGGCCTCGGCCTGCTCTGAGGTCGAGTGTTCTATGGCTGTGGACATCTCTGAAGAGAGCTGGGCGGTCTCCACTATCTTCCTGAGGGCGTCGGAGGCCTCTTTCGAGAGCCCGAGGCCCTCGTTGACGGCCTCGAGGCCGTGCTTCATCGCCTCGACCGCGTCTCTCACCTCCTGCTGCACCGTCTGAATGAGTGAGGATATCTCCTGCGTGGAGAACGATGTCCTGTCGGCGAGGTCCTTTATCTCGTCGGCGACGACGGAGAACCCCTTGCCGTGCTCGCCGGCCTGTGCCGCCAGAATGGCGGCGTTCAGCGCAAGCAGGGTGGTCTGGTCCGTGACGTCGTCGATCACGGTGAGTATCTTTCCTATCTCTTCCGACCTCCCGCCGAGCTTCTTTATGTATTCCGCGGTCTTCTCGACAGACGCCTTTATCCTCTCCATCCCCTCGATGGTCTTCTCTATGGAGGTCATCCCGTAAGTGGAAGCCTCGTTCATGACCCGTTCGCTCAGTCTGGCCGACTCCTTGGTGTTTCCCTCGACCTCCCTGATCGAGGCCGTAATCTCTTCGATTGCAGAGAGCGTGTCCTCGGCCGACCTGAAGAGCTCATCGGCGTTCTGCGCGACCTCTCTTATGGAGGAGAAGAGCTCCTCGATCGATGCCGACGTGGTTTCGGTCGACTCGAACAGCTCGTTGCTGTTGTTTGCTATCTGTGAGGTGCTTGCGGCCATCTCCTCGACCGCGGCCCTCGTCTGTTCCGAAGACCCCGCAAGATCCTGAGTGTTGGCGGCGATCTCGGTGATCGCGGCGTTGAGTTCCTCTATTGAGGCGGATATGTTCTCGATCGCCTCGGCCTCGAGCTGAGTGCCCTCGAGTATGTCCCTCGAATCCGCCTCCACCTCGGAGGATATCTTCGATATCCTCTTCGTGACGTCCTTGACCCTCTGTAGGATCGAGGATATCGATTGGAGGGCGTCCTGGAGCGCAACGCTTACCTGCCCGATCTCGTCGGAGGTGTCTATGTCGACACTGAAGGTCATGTCCCCGTCCGACAGTTGCCTCGCGGCAGACTCTATCTTCTTGATCGGGTTGAGCACTATCCTCCTCAGCAGCAGCCACATTATGAAGGACAGGGCGCTGATGGCGAAGAGGGAAGCGATGATATTGATGGTGGCCATCTCGGATATCTTCTTCTTCTCGCTGTCGAGCGACATCGATACCTTGACCACTCCGATGAATGGGCTGTCGAGCTTGTGGCACTTCTGGCAGGCCGATCTCTTTACGAGAGGCTTGTATACCACCATCCTCCCGTTCTCGATCAGGGAGTAGGGGGAGAGATTCGTATGGAACCTCTCGACATACCTCTTCTCGGTTGCGGGGGCATTCTTGTCGAAAGCCGTGCGGCCTTCGTGGTTCAGGACGGTGATCGTCTCGACACCTTCAAGCGCCTTGAGGTCTCCAGCCATCGCCTTGGTGATCTCCGAGCGCCCCTCGAGCATGGTCCGCTCGATGCTCGTGCTGATCACGGTCGCGGTCTCGAACATCTTTTCCTGTGCGGTCTCGTAGATGTTCTTCCTCTGGAGATAGATGACTATGGTTACGGCGAATATGGTGCCCAGAACAATGACCGACATGACTACCCCAAGGACCTTTCTTTCAAGCTTTCCCATTCTCTTCTCCTTTAAGAGGCTCGAATCGGGTTGACCCCCCGCAATGACATCATTCTTTCTTTAATTATAATAACCTACTCAGCCGACTTCTGGAAGTACATTTCAGGTCATCGTGTCATCGTGAACGCGAGTGCCTCCTCGACATTGATAATCGTAACGAACGTTTCTTCGGAGATGACCACGCCGCTTATCATTCTCGCCGCATCCGCCTCGATGTGCGCGGGTGGGGGGGCGAGGCCGGCCTCGGGCAGCCGCCTGACCCCTACTACGGCGTCGGCACGGGCACCGATGGGGCCCTTTGGGCCCTTGACGATGATCAACTTGGCATGTCGGGCCGTCCCGCTCCCTTCCGGATGTGGGGCGGTGATGTTGAGACGCGCCTTGAGGTCCACGACAGGGACCATCTTGCCCCGCAGGGAACAGACGCCGCTTACATAGTGCGGGGTCCCGGGCACCGGGGCCACGGCTGGCAGGTGGGCGATCTCCTGTATGTCCCGCAGGTGGAATGCGTATGTCTCGGGGCCGAGCCTGAAGCAGAGGAGTTCCATCACCGGCGGGGGAGGCCCTCCTGCCACGGTGTCGTCTCCTGTCGCCGCCTGCATCTCGTGGCCGCTGCAGCCGGATCGTTCCGTCCGTGTATCTCCTTCGTCAGCGGCTGACCCCACCAGATCGCCTGCAGCGGCCTTCGTCGATTCGTCCTTCCGGTGCCTTGTTCCGGTCCGGTCCGCTGCGGCCTTCCTCCTGATCTTCGCCATGTCCATCAGAGTCCGAGCTCCTTCACTGCGTCCATGACGTGGGTTTCGTCAACGAGCCTGGATTCGTTCGAGAAGGCGTCGAGCAGTGCCGAGGACGCAATGCCGTTTATGAGCCGCGGTATCCCGCCGGAGTGCCTGTGTATCAGGTCCACCGCTTCATCGGTGAAGAGCCTCTCCTTCCTGCCGGACACACGCAGTCTGTGTTCTATGTATTCCGAGACCTCGTCTCCGGAAAGGGGCCGCAGGTGATAGAATATCCCGATCCTCTGCCTCAGCGGAGCATATGCCTTGTGTTCAAGTCTCCTGAGGATATCCGGCTGCGCCACGAAGACGAGGCTTAAGAGGTTGGAGCTGTCGAGCTGGAAGTTCGTAAGGAGCCTTATCTCATCGAATGTATCCTTTCCCGGGATGAGCTGGGCCTCGTCGATGATTATCACCGGCGTGACACCGTCTTCGTGGTCCTCGTACACCCTTCCATGAACCGCCTCGATTATGTCGTCCTTCTGTCTGGAGCGGGGTTCCACGCCCATGCGACGCGCCACGGTTCTCAGGAACTGGTTGGCCGTCAGCCTGGGATTAAGTATCAGGACGACCCTGTAACCACTGCCGAGGGAGTCCATCAGCGCTCTCGTGAGCATCGTCTTTCCGCATCCTATCTCACCGGTCAGGACCATCGCCTCCCTCTCCTCCACCGCGTACTGGAGCCTTGCAAGCGCCTCCTCGTACGCCTTGCCCGGATAGAGGAACCTCGGGTCCGGGGTCTTGCTGAAAGGGGGCTCCTGCAGTCCGTAGAAATCCCTATACATGGAGCAGCCCCTTGTGCCTCAGCAGTATCTCGTCCGTCAGGCCCTCGACGTCTATGACGAGTATGACGTTGTGCCTGCCGATCTCCGCAACGCCAGCGAACCCCTTCAGCCCGTCGAAATATGCGCCGAGTGACTTCACGACGATCTCCTGGCCGCCGATCAGTTCGTCCACCACGAGCCCGACCCTCCGCTCCCCGTAGCCTGAGACCACGATGTATCCACCCTCGACTCCGCCGTCTGAACCGGCCTCGAAGAAATCCGCCACAGGCATGACCGGTAGCAACTCCCCTCTGAGGTTGTACACGCTCTTGCCCTCGATGCTCTGCAAGGCATCTCCGTCGACCGCCAGTGTCTCGACGATCGACGACAGGGGCATGGCGTAAGTATGGGCACCCACCTTGACGAGCAGCGATTTAATCACGGCGAGAGTTATCGGGATCGTGAGAGAGAATCGCGTATAGGCACCCCTTTCGGTCTTCACGTCCACGTAGCCGCCTATGGATGATATCCTCTCTTTGACCACATCCATGCCGACGCCCCTTCCGGACACCTCCGTAACCTTCTCCTTGGTGCTGAATCCGGCCCTGAAGATGAGGCCTATGAGCTCGGTGTCATCCAGGTCGGTCCCCTCCGAGATCATCCCTTTCTCGACGGCCTTTCTCTTGATCTTTTCGGTATCGACACCCCTGCCGTCGTCCTCGATCTCGACGACGACGCTGTTGCCGCGCTGGAACGCCCTGACGGTTACGGTCCCCTTTTCCGGTTTGCCTTCGGCCTTGCGCTCCTCCGGACTCTCGATGCCGTGGTCTATGGCGTTCCTGACGATATGCATCAGGGGATCGACGATCTCCTCTGCGATGAACTTGTCCAACTCGGTCTCCTCTCCGAACACCTTGAGCTCGACCGGCTTTCCTATCTCCCTCGAGTACCTCCTCACTATCTGTGCGAGACGCGAGAATATCTGTCCGATAGGGACCATCCTGACCTCCAGCACCTGCTGCTGCAACTCGAGGAGCCTCTTCTCGAGGCTCTGTGTGGCACGGTGGATGTCGAATACGAGATCAGAGTGCCCGTACGTCTCGGCAAGCTCCTGCTCTATGCGTTTCAGGGCCCCCTTGGTGAGGGCTATATCGCCTATCGTGTTGAGTATCCTGTCGAGCTTCTCTATGTCCACCCTCACGGTGGTCGATATGCTCTTGAGAGAGGGTGCAGCCGCCTGTGAGTCTCTCCTGCCGGTCTCCTTTCCGGCGAGCCGCACGGTGTTCATGCCGAGGTCGGCTTTGAGTGCATCGGCGTCCTTGTCGGATGCGAAGAGTATCTTGAAACCGATGGAATCCTGTGGCACGTCTTCAGAGGTAGGCAGTGTGGATATCAACTCGCCTTCCCTCTTGATCTTCTCTGTTAGGGCCGACAGTTTCTTGTCGAAGTCTTCGAGGGAGAATACCGCGCTTACGGTGAATATTCCCCTGTTCCGCCTCAGGTTGGCCTTCAACCGCTGTTCTTCGTAACTGGAGAGCACACCGAGGATCGCCTCGTCGATGAGATCGCCGAGCTGCTTGTCACCACCGCGGCCTGCGGTTCCCTTGCGGAACTCCTTTATGTCTTCGAGGTATGCTGATACGTCCGAGGACTTGCCCTCGTCGGCCTCCTTGAGCAGGCCCTTCAGGATGTCGATGTTCTTGAGCAGGAAGCCCAATGTCTCGTCGGTGATCTCCATCTCGCCGAGCCTGAGACTGTCGAGTATCTCCTCGAGGGCGTGGCTGAGGTCCTTTAGCCCTTCTAATCCGAAGAGTCCGGAGATTCCCTTCAGCGTGTGTATGGATCGGAAGAGGGCGTTGACGGTGTCAGGGTCGACTTCCGCGCCGGAGGCCTCCTGGAGTTCGATCAGGTACCTCTCCGCCTCTCCAAGCAGTTCTTCGGCCTCGGAGATGAACTCCTTTTTCGATGAACTCATGGACTCAAAACCACCCTGATCTTTTCCTGAAGATCCTCAGGCTTGAAAGGCTTTGTGATATAGGCCTCTGCGCCGAGGGCCAGTCCCCTCCTCCTGTCCTCTTCGGACCCCTCGGTACTGACTATGATAACAGGAATCCCCCTGTACTGTGGAGTGCTCTTGACGAAGCTGATGAGCTCGATACCGTTTATGTCGGGCATGTTTATGTCGGTTATTATCAGGCTGAATGCTTCAGCCGGAAGTAGCTTGAGTGCCTCAAATCCGGTACCTGCCTCGAAGACGAGGTAGTCCTCGCCGAGGTCCTCGATGACGGCCTTCATCATGGAACGCGTGGACTCGGAGTCCTCTACCACGAGTATGTTTTTCACTGCTCACCTCCGGGGTTCCGT
Source organism: Nitrospirota bacterium (assembly GCA_011051565.1). Classification (GTDB taxonomy): domain Bacteria; phylum Nitrospirota; class Thermodesulfovibrionia; order Thermodesulfovibrionales; family JdFR-85; genus BMS3Bbin07. The sequence continues at coordinate 12,509 of DRKX01000149.1, forward strand.
TTATCTCAAGGACGGTTGCCGTGGTGCAGGCCTCTCGACCGTGAGCCCTCCATGATCAACCATATGGTGCTCGGCCAGATCGTCCGGGGTACTGCCGCCCGTCTGCAAATGTAGTGGCTCCTCAAATACAGTCAAGGTATCGAACTAAATGTATGTTTGGTTTTGGTTCGCGACAAGAACCGGTAACACCTGTCTTCGGTCAACGTTTCCGTCAAGCACGCTCATGTTTGAAAGCAGTTGGTTCAAGACGAACAGAGGGAGAGAGTCCATATCTCCGTGTGCAGGGCGTTGTGTCAGTCATAGTTAGCCTCACAACCGTGAAACTGCCATCCCATGGTTTATGCTGGGGCCGGCTTTTTCAGGAAGGCTTGAGCTTCGCTCAAATGGTTTCACAATTGAAGTATATCAAGAAGAAATCCAGACTGTCAACAAGTCTTCGCTGTTTCCAGCCGGGATCCAGACCCGGCCTCTGCAGGGAGTATCCGGCCGCTTGTTTGACAACCTCGGACAAGGCGATATACGCTATGTATAAAAAATGATAGTTGGGGAGGTAACGATGAGATCGAGTATCATGTCCACCGCGGGGACCGTTGCGGTCTCTCTGTTTTTGTCTGTCCTTGCTTTCGTGTCGGGCTGCAGTTCGGGCGGCGTGGCTGAAGAGGCGACCGAGACACAGGAGCCTCTCGAGGTCAAGGAAGTGACTGTTCAGCCTGGGGAAGACCTGACGGGGCTGGTCAGGAACCCTGCAATGGGATGGGTGATGTATGCCGATGCATTCGCCGACTTTCCACAGGCCGATGAGTATTGGAAGAGTCAGGACCCCTATGCGGGGAGCGCGAGCATATTCTACATCCGGCTTCCGTGGTCGCAGCTCGAGCCTCAGGAGGGTCTCTATGCATGGGAGTACGACCAGAACTTCAAAGATCTCGTCCAGGGTGCCCTGGACCGTGGGCTCAAGCTCGCCTTCCGCGTCTATGTAGACAGCGAGGGCTCATACCGTCAGGCTACCCCGGCATATGTCCGGGACGCCGGGGCCGAGGGGGTCGTTGACGCCGACACCGGGCGGTGGGACCCGTATGTCGACGATCCTGTGTTCCAGGAGAAGTTCTCGGCCTTTCTCGATGCATTCGGCGGCAGGTTCAATGACCCCGGGTTGGTCGATTTCGTCGACGGCAACGGGCTCGGACGCTGGGGCGAGGGAAACCGGCTGAAGTTGAAGGGGGACGACGTCTATGGTGTGCTGCGATGGATATCCGGAGCGTATGCGAAGAGTTTCAACCGCGTGCTCCTCGGTGTGCAGTACAACAAGAGCCAGACCGGTTTCGGGCTCGACAACATTGATGCGGTCGCCATAGATGAGTACGGTTACGTGATACGCAAGGACACCCTCGGGCTTCCGTACTGGTTCACAGAGGCCGACAAGGAGAGGATCCGCAGCCGCTTTCCGGAGGTCCCGTTCTACGGAGAGAATGTTTACCAGTACCTGCAGTCCCGCAGGAGATGGGCGGACGACTATGACACGCTTCGCGAGGCGCTCGAGGCCGTAATGAACGACGCACTGTCACTCCATGCCAACACGCTCGACCTTCGCATCCCCGAGGATACCGAGGCATGGTTCTCTGAAGCCCCGGACCTTGTTCAGGAGTTCATGGTCAGGGGGGGATACCGGCTGGTTCCGGTGGAGGTCACATTTCCCGGCGCCGTGGAGCGAGGCGGCTGGATGACCGTATCCCATGTGTGGAAGAATACGGGTGTCGGCGTGCTTCCGAACAACAGGCCTCAGTGGAACTACAAGTACAAGGTCGCCTTCGCCTTGATCGAGCCGGAAACCGAACGTGTTGCATTCATTGCAGTCGACCGGGTTGCGGAGCCGTCGGACTGGGTGGAGGGCGGCCGGTATGCGTACAGCCTGAATGCTTCCATCGATGACTCGGTGCCGGCCGGAACCTACCGGCTCGGGTGTGCGATCGTGGATACCACGAAGGGCAACGTGCCTGCACTGAACCTTGCAGTCGTTAACGAGAGGACCGGAACCGGCTGGTATATTTTAGGAGACGTGACGGTCCATTGACTACCACTGGAATCCGATGTTGGCGCTTGCTCCGATCTCTTCCTTCTGAAAGTCATAGGCGCCGGCGATATCGATCCTTGCACCGAGGAGCCCGAGGCCGATACCTGCGGTGCCGACGACGTTGGTCCCGCTTTCGGCGATGTTCTTGTACATCCCGGCCCGTATGGTGAACAGGTCACTCAGCACCTTACCCCTCGTGCCTAATGCCTGCTCGAATCCGGCTGCGACCTGCCGCTCCTTGTAACCCTGTGTGAGGGTCTCGTTCTCGGTGATGTCCATGTCGAGAGCTACGGTCGCCCCGCGCCAGGGCAGGAAGGCGGCACCGACCCTGAACTGAGGTGCCAACTCGATATCCGCTCCCCGTGCAGATGAGAAGGTAGGGCCAGTGAGGTACTTCCCGACAGCACCGACTCTCAGGCGCTCCGTCGCCACCCAGATCAGGCCGACATCCCCTGTGATATCTTGGCCCGTCCGCTTGTTCTTCTGCACCGCGTCCACGATGTCGGTATCACTGGTGTTGAATGCAGAGATCGTATAGAAGTAGGTCGCGGCATCGATGAACTTCAGGGTTCCCCCGACATGGAGGGTATCACCGATGAATCCGTGGGCGGCGCTCAGGCTGTACTCGATGGTCTGCAGGGCGGTCAGGTCTATCTCCGAGGTGTTGTTAGCGATGGACTGGGGATCGAGGAATGGAGGGATGGCCTTGACGTTCACGAGGTCGAGTCTCGGTACGGCGTTTGCATAGCCTATGCCGGTTACACCGAGTGCCATTGCAAAGCCCTTTATGCCGGTGCTCGCTACAACACCCGCCCGGCCGTTGAGGTCCATGCTGACATTGCCCTCATCCAGCCGCCGGAGTATATCCACCAGCTGTTCGACGTCTGCCGAGTCGGTGTAGAAGCTCGGATCGTTTATCGCCCGGCCGGCAAGTATCTCGTCGATGTCGTTCCACAGGTCGGCGAACCTGCTTCGGTCTTTTACGGCCATTCCCGCGTGGGCCCTCAGGTCCGTTCTCCTCTGCCGTGCGCTCAGGCCGGCCGGGTTCCAGTGGATCGCCGTGGCATCCGAGGCAACCGCGACGTGGGCCCCTCCCATTCCGAGGGCCCGCGGCCCCAGTGTCACGAATTCCGCTGCATAGGCGCTCGAAGTCAAAACAATGAGAGACAGTACCGCTGTGATCGTGCTGCGCATGCCTGCCATCGTCGTACCTCCTTTGATCACTCCCTGTTTTTGTCGGTTCGACAACCGGCATCACTCGCAAGAGGGTTCCCTCTGCTCGGTTGCCTCTGCCTGCTGTGCCGTTCAGCTCGGTCCGGACGGGTTTTGTCTGCGAGGGTGCGGGGCCGGTTCTTTGTGCATGCCTGGTTGTCTTTATAAGTTTATTCTATCTCAAGGGCGAAGAATAATCAAATGCCGCGGGCGCTCTCCACCGGCATGCGCCCCCCGGCACCTGTTCTCTTTTCAACGTGCCTCATGTTATTATCCTTGAGTGTCGGCACGTCTTCACCTACTGATGAGCGGAACAGGTGATGAACATAATCGAGGAGTTCATAGAAAGGGAGTCCACGGGCGGAATACTGCTGATTGTTGCGACCGTCCTTGCACTGATACTGAGCAACACGGCACTGTCGGAGTGGTATGAGTCGTTCCTGCATCTTCCGGTGGGCATCCATGTCGGTGCTCTTGCACTGGACAAGTCTCTGTATCACTGGGTTAACGACGGGCTGATGGCGGTCTTCTTCCTCCTGATCGGGCTCGAGGTCAAGAGGGAGATACTCGAGGGTCACCTCTCGTCCATCGGCCAGGCTGCATTGCCCGGTATCGCGGCCGTGGGCGGGATGGCCGTTCCCGCGGTCGTGTATCTGGCGTTCAATTACGGCAATCCGGTCGCCCTCAATGGATGGGCCATACCTACGGCCACGGACATAGCCTTCGCCCTCGGCGTACTCTCGCTGCTCGGCAGGCGGGTTCCGGTCTCTCTGAAACTCTTTCTGATGGCGCTGGCTATCATCGATGACCTTGGGGCGATCGTGATCATAGCCCTCTTCTATACGGCGGAACTCTCCACCCTCTCCATCGCCGTTGCTGCCGCCTCCCTGTCGGTCCTGATACTCATAAACCGCCTCGGGATAACAAAGAAGGCCGCGTACTTCATCGTCGGCTCCATACTGTGGGTCAGCGTGCTCAAGTCAGGTGTTCACGCAACGCTTGCAGGCGTGATACTCGCCTTCACCATTCCGCTGAATGCGAGGGGTGAGGACGGCAGGCCGGTCTCGCCATCGAAGGAGATCGAGCGCGACCTCCACTTCTGGGTCGCGTTTCTCATTCTCCCGCTCTTTGCATTCGTAAACGCTGGTGTGAACATCACGCGGATATCCCTCGGCCAGATGGCCGCCCCGGTGCCTCTGGGCATAATGCTCGGGCTCTTCGCCGGCAAGCAGCTCGGTGTTTTCGGTTTCAGCTGGCTTGCGATCAGGCTCGGGATCGCTGAGCTGCCCAAGGGATGCAACTGGACTCAGTTCTACGGGGTGTCCGTGCTGACGGGTATCGGGTTCACCATGAGCCTGTTCATCGGGTCGCTGGCGTTTGAAGACCCGCGCATGTTCCAGTATACGGACAAGCTTGCAATACTCGCCGGCTCATTCCTCTCCGGAGCCGTCGGCTACCTGATGCTCAGGGCATCCTCGAAAACATGAGTGTACAGGAGGACTGCGGGCTGCAGCCGGCCGTCATCCCTTGACGGGGCCCGTCCTGCTCCCCCTTGAGCTCCTGCGCATGGGCACCCTGTCCGGGGCTTCGACGGCCGCTCTCACTCTATCGTGAAGTACAGTGTTTCAAGCAGCAAGCCGTCTTCGTTAGTGACGTCGACCCGCCACTCGCCCGTCCAGCCCGGAACGATGCGCTTGCTGCTGTAAGTCCTCCAGTTCGCCGACTTGACCGGGAGGCTCACCTCCGCCATCAGCTTGTCACCGTAGAACCAGAGGTGCCATATGACGGTCTCCTTCGTGGCTCCGGTGATCCTCGTGAAGGCGTAGACTTTCCCGACGGTAGGCGGGAAGGTGTTCGACACGCCTTGAGGGACGAGGTTCTCCACTGACGTGGCCGTGACCGCCTCGGCCACCTTCAGGGCTGACTCCTCGCCTGCAGCCGTGCCGACGGGAAGCAGCATGGCTGCAAGGAGGAGCATAAACGTCAACGTCCTGTTACATGAGATCATCGTGGTCTCCTTTCGTAAAATGTGTTTTTTGCCTTGACCTGTCATGTTTTCGGCTTCGTGAGCGGATTCTTGCGGATCAGCCGGGGTGCCGCCTGATAAAATTACAGTCAAAATTATACAATATTTTGACGATACTGGCAATCTCGCGAGTCAACGGGGTCGCGCTCAGGGCCGAAGCGCCCGGTGGTCCGGAAGACTCGACGGGCCGTGAGAGGATGGTCGACACCCATGCTACGGAAGCTTCTAATCGTCCTTGTCCTCGTCTCATTTGCTGCAACAGGGCTCTGGTACGCGGGCATTCCCGACAGGTGGGCTGCCGGAAGAATAGAGGCGCTGTTCAGCGGTGGGGGGATTAGAACCGAGCTGTACGGATTCAGGAAGACCCCCCTCTTCGGTTTCGAGGTGGAAGAGGTCAGGGTTATGCACAGCAGGAAAGGGCTCCTGAGGATGGAGGGGCTTTCCGGCAGGGTCGACCCCTTGAGCCTGGCCGTCTTCGGGCTGAAGGTCTCGTTCTCCGGACGCCTCTCCGGCGGAACGGTCTCTGCCGGGGCCGTGTTGAGGAGGGACTCTGTAGAGGTCTCCTTCGAGGTCCGTTCTGCAAGGCTCGAAGAGCTGGACCTCCTGGACTCTTCTGCGTTCAGGGGCAGTGGGAGCCTCGACTTGACCGGGACGATCGAAGACGGCCGGGGAGAGTTCTACATCGATATGAGGGGTCTGGCACTTGAGGATATAAGCATGGACGGCCTCTACATACCGATGGGGTCCTTCAGGCGCATCAAGGGAGCCGGTTCGTTCAGGGGGAGGGACTTCAGGGTGGAAGCCGTCTCCCTTGAGGGCGGAGACGTGTCGGCCAGGATAAGGGGTCTCGTCTTCTCGAAGGGATACTTCAAGGGGAGACTCGAGGTGTTGGCCGGAGAGGGACTCCCTGAGGCGAGACGGGTGCTGCTTGAACCGTACAGGCAGTCGAGGAACTATTACGTAATACCGCTCAAGGGCAGGGTGAGGGACCTGCTCTGAGACGCATCCCGCATGCGCCGGGATGCCTGCCTCCATTTTTTACTTGACATTAGCCCCGATCTTTAATATTATTAAGAAGTGGGAAAATGTGGTAAATGGTGGTGAGGCGTGCCGGGATTTTCTGGTAAATACTACTACAGTGTGGACCCGAAGGGGCGGGTGATGATACCTGCGCCCTACAGGTCCATCCTGCACGGCAACTACAGCCCGAAGCTCTACGTCACCACCGCGGCATTCGACAAGTGTCTCTACATTTATCCCTTTGAGGAATGGCAGAGGTTCGAGGAGAGGATAAGGTCCCTGCCGCAGATGAAGGAATCGGTCAGGTGGCTCATGAGGAGGGTGGTGGCATCAGCCCATGAGTGCGAGATGGACAAGCAGGGACGGATACTGATACCTGCGTCCCTGAGGGCTGATGCCGAGATAAACGGCGAGGTGGCGGTAGTCGGCCAGGTCGACAAGATGGAACTCTGGAACAAGGACGAGTGGGACAAGGTCGTCGACCCGGCGAAGATAGACAGGAAGGCGTTCGAGGAAGAGCTCGCCTCCCTTGGGATATGAGGACCAGAGAAGGACCGGATGACTCGATGACGGCCACTGAACATATCCCCGTGCTCGCCCGGGAACTCGTGGACCTGTTGAACCCTGTGGCTGACGGCGTATATCTCGATGCAACATTCGGAGGAGGCGGGCACACAAGGGAGCTGCTCAGGAGGCTCGGGCCGAAGGGTGTCGTTATCGCTATGGACCGTGACAGAGAGTCCCTCGAGAGGGCAGCGGCGGGAATGGACGACCCGAGGGTCGTGTACGTCCACGGAAGCTTCTCAGAGATGGCCGCCAAGGTGAGGGCCCTCGGGTTCGAGGAGGTGGACGGAGTTGTAATGGACCTCGGGATATCGATGGTCCAGATGAAGGACGAGGTGAGGGGGTTCAGCTTTCATTCAACCGCCCCCCTTGACATGAGGATGGACAGGGAATCGCCGGTGACGGCTGCGGATATCGTAAACGGATGGAGCGAGCGCGACATCGCGCGGATACTCAAGGAGTACGGTGAGGAGAAGAAGGCCTTGCAGATAGCAAGAGAGATCGTGAGACAGAGGCAGAAGGGGCGGATCGAGACCTGTGTTCAGTTGGCCGCTGTTGTTGAGCGGGTGTACAGGAGGCGCGGGAGGATTCATCCTGCAACGAAGACCTTTCAGGCACTGAGGATCGCCGTCAACGACGAACTCGACCAGCTGTCCGAGGGACTCTCCAATGCCGTCAGCATACTGAAGAAGGGCGGGCGTCTCTGCGTTATAACCTACCACTCTCTTGAAGACAGGATAGTTAAGAGGTTTGTCCTCTCGGCCGAGAGGCAGGAGGGGACCCTGATAAGGCTCAACAAGAAGCCGATCACCCCCCTCTGGGACGAGCAGAGGATGAATCCCTCTTCAAGGAGTGCGAAGCTAAGGGGGGTAGAGAAGTTATGATCTATGGAAAGAGAAGGGGTCTTTTCGGACGGATCATCAAGCCGCTCCTCGTCCTCGCCATCGTCTTCCTCGTCTTCTCCACCATATGGTTCCATACCAAGGTCACAGCCTACGAGTACGAGTTGGGACAGTTGCAGAGACAGAAGATCGCTCTCATCAAGGAGAGGCGCGAACTCGTGGCAAAGAGGGCCCAGATGCTGTCTCTGAAGAAGGTCCAGTACCTTGCGGCCGACAGGTTGGGGCTCGTCTATCCTGACAGGAAGCGGGTCTTCTTTGTGAGGAGCGACCGGGGCCCGACGCCTTACACCACCGGGCTGAGGAAGCGGTAGTCCACCACTGCTCCGGCCGTCCGAGGTCGTGACGTCACAGCTCTGCGTTTACGGCACCCTGTCAGGGGAGCGGAGGGAGAGGTCGGTGAACACTATCGGCCCGTGGGCTTGTGAACCTGCCCGCAGGCGGTTAAGGGGAGTCTGGGATGAGAGGACGTCCGTACATCATAGCTACAGTGATCACAGTCGGGTTCCTGATCGTCTTCGGCCGGCTCGCCTACCTCATGCTCTTTGACCATGAAAGGCTCCAGCGGCTTGCCGCAATTCAATACACCACCGGCCTCAAGATACTCGTGAGGAGGGGTGGGATATACGACCGCAGTGGCAGGGAACTCGCCGTGAGCCTCGACCGTCCGTCCATCTACGGCGATCCCTCTGTCATCGACTCTCCCGAGTATGTTGCGCGAAGACTCGGAGAGATCGTCAATGTCGATCCATCCATGATCAGGAGGCTGAAGAGGGAAAAGAAGCGTTATGCACTGTTTGCGAGGCGGGTCTCTCCCGAGCTGGCCGTGGCCGCAATGAGGCTCAAGCTCAAAGGAGTGGGGATCGAGCCTGATACCGAACGGTTCTACCCAAAGGGCTTGCTCGCCGCACACGTGCTCGGCTTCACGGATGTAGACAACCGCGGCCGCGAGGGTGTGGAGAAGAGGTACGACGATACACTCGCGGCCGATGGAGGCAAGGTGTATCTATACAGGGACGCGCGCGGCAACATACTGTACAGGGACGTCGATTTCGAATCAACGGGCAACAGTATTGTGCTCACCATCGACGAAGGGTTACAATATATTGTCGAGTCGGAGCTCGATAACGCCGTCGAGAAGTGGAAGCCCCAGGCAGCCACTGCAATAATGATGGACCCCCATACCGGAGAGATACTCGCCCTTGCAAACAGGCCGACCTTTGATCCGAACAGACCCGGTGCATACAGGGCAGCCGACAGGAGGAACAGGGCGGTCACGGACCTTTACGAGCCGGGCTCGACCTTCAAGATCGTCATGGCTGCCGCAGTGCTCGAGGAGAATGTGGCGACGCTGAACACGAAGGTCGACTGCTCCGAGGGCGAGATAGAGGTTGGCGGGAAGAAGATAAGGGATACTCACAAGCACGGCGTCCTCACCCTGAGAGAGATCATCCAGAAGTCGTCGAACGTGGGCGCCGTGAAGATGGCCCTGAGGCTCGGCCCAGAGCGGTTCTACGAGTATGCCAGGCTCTTCGGCTTCGGTGACAAGACCGGTGTCGACCTGACCGGCGAGGTCTCGGGTGTCGTAAAGCCGCCCCTGCAGTGGTCGGGGACGACGATCGGTGCAATGGCGATCGGTTACGAGGTGCTCGTGACACCGCTGCAGGTCCTAAGGGCCTACTCCGTGATCGCCAACGGCGGCTACCTCGTTAGGCCTCACGTGCTCTCGAAGGTCCTCGGTCCGGAGGGCAACGTCTTGAGAGAGTACGGAAGGCCCGAAGCGGAGAGGATCATCTCCGGGGAGACGGTACGGCGCCTGCGGGAGGCACTCGAGACAGTCACCGAGGAGGGCGGCACTGCTCCGTCGGCATCCGTTTACGGCAATACGGTGGCGGGCAAGACAGGGACGTCGCGGATGATCGACCCACGGACAGGGAGGTATTCACGCCGCGACTTCGTGAGCTCGTTCGTGGGGTTCGTCCCGGCCGACAACCCGCTGTTCTCGATAATAGTAGTCATCTGGAAGCCGAGGGGCAGGTACTACGGCGGTGAAGTCGCCGCCCCGGTATTCAGGGCCATCTCAGAGAAGGCCCTTGCATACAAGTCCATCCCCTTCGAGGACAGGGTGGACAACAATATACTCGTGATGGGCCCACCGCCGAA
>DRKX01000150.1 GCA_011051565.1 Nitrospirota bacterium
CGGATACAGTCCGGCGCCGCTCCTTGAGGCATCCGGAGGCGTGAACACCGACAATGTCCGCGAGATAGCCATGACCGGAGTGGACTTCATATCAGTGGGTGCCTTGACTCACTCCGCCCCGTCGGTCGACATAAGCATGAAGATAACAGGGCCTGGGCACGCCGAGAAGAGCGTAAATTGACAATGAATCCCGAGAACTGCTATCATTGAACTTGCTGATGTTCGATGCGCCTGCAGGCGTCAAGCATCTCCACGACCACAGCGTGTCAGGCTGAAAAGGTAACTCTGCGCCCATAGCTCAACTGGATAGAGCGTCGGACTACGAATCCGCAGGTTGGGGGTTCGAATCCTCCTGGGCGCGCCACTTCCTTGCCCTCCTGAAATCGCTTGCGTCCCCGCAAAGAACAACCATGTCTTCTCTGCCGGGGGCTTGTGGCGGGTCGTACCCCTCAGGCCCTTCTCAGCACACAGAGCCTCCTGATCGATACGAGGTTTGCCACGATTGCAAGGGCCACGAGGAGGCAGAAGAGCTGGTTGAATACAGCGCCGAGCATGACGAGAAACGACCTCGTATCCCTTCCGAACCTCCAGCCCGGCCGTTTCCGCTTCCGTGAAATGATGGAGTCATACTTTATCGCCGTATAGCTGTTCATCAGGCTGCCGGTGAGCGCAAGATACCCGGCAATCCAGGTCATTGGGCCTCCACCGTGTGAGACCCACCACCCGTACGTCAGGCCGAGGATTACGGCTGCATCGGCATACCTGTCGAGAACCGAGTCGAACCACGCGCCGTAGTCCGACTGTTGAAACTTGAGCCTTGCAACCTCGCCGTCGCATCCGTCGAGGATCGAGGAGACCTGTACGAGGATTCCGCCTGCAAGGACGGCGATGTAGTCGCCGTGTGAGAGGAGCAGAGCGGCAAGTAGAGAGAGGACGAAGGCGGTGAAAGATATTGCGTCCGGCTTTATCGGGGTCTTCACCAGGAGCCTTGAGATCCTCGTTGATACAGTCCTGTTCAGGTATCTCGATATGAAACCGTCGGTGGGCTTCACCAGCCTGCTGCTCAGTAAGTCTTCGGCCTTCTTGAGTGCATCCTCCGTGTCGATGTCGATCCAGAACCCGCCTTCAAGCTCGTGCGCCCTTAGCTTTCCCCTGTCTGCAAGCCTCTGCATGGCTCCCGATAGGGTCTCGTCTCCGCCGGCGACACTCTCCTCAAGCACGTTGAAGAGTGAGACGGGGCAGGAGAATATTCCGCAATCAACGGCATTGTATTCCGGCAGTCCCTTGCCTATCCTGACGACCCTGCCGTCCTCCAGCATCACACGTGTTGCATCGTCCATGTCGACATAACCGGCGGGGTGTCGGTCGACCGCTATGAGGCACTCCTCGTCGTCCGGTTGCAAGCCCGAGATATCCCTCAGCACGGAGGGTTCGAACACGTGATCCGACATCAGGAGCAAGAAGCGCTCCTTCAAGACATCCCTGGCCTTCAGAACGGAGACGGCGTTCCCCCTCCGCCACTCCTCGTTCTCCACGTACGTGATCTCGACGCCGTACCTGCTCCCGTCGCCGAGTTCCTCTTTTATCATGGAGCCTCGATAACCCACGACCACGACGAATTCCCTGATCGAGGCATCCCTTGCCGTAAGTATCACGCGTTCGATCAGAGACAGGCCGAGAAGCCTGACAAGGGGTTTGGGCCGGTCACTTCTTACAGGGCTGAGCCTGCTGCCCATACCTGCAGCAATGACCAAGGCCTTCATCTACCGCTCCCGTTCGCCGGCGATGAACTCTTCGACCATCTTCCTCGCGGTAATGTCCGGATACTGCTGCGGCGGATGCTTCATGGTATAGGCCGAAATCGATGTCAGAGGCCCGCCGGTATTTCTCTCGATCGCAAGTTTACAGCAGCGGATGGCATCGATCGCGCAGCCGGCTGAGTTGGGGGAGTCCTCCACCGAGAGCCTCAGTTCCAGTTCCATCGGTACATCCCCGAACATCCTGCCCTCCATCCTCAGGAAACAGACCTTGTTGTCCCTGAGCCAGGGGATGTAGTCCGAAGGGCCTATGTGTATGTTTCGCGGCGACAGGGGCTCTGAGAGAACGGACTGGACGGCCTCTGTCTTTGACACCTTCTTAGACCTGAGCCTGTCACGTGCAAGCATGTTGAGGAAGTCGGTATTACCGCCGGTATTGAGCTGGTATGTCCGTTCAAGCCTGACGCCCCTGTCTGAGAAGAGCCTTGCCAGGGTCCTGTGGGTGATCGTTGCGCCGACCTGGGCTTTTATGTCGTCGCCCACAGCGGGGATGCCCTTTGCGGAGAACCTCTCGGCCCACTCACCGTCTGAGACGATGAAGACGGGCATGCAGTTGATGAAGGCCACGCCTGCCTCGAGGCAGCACTCGGCGTAATACCGGGCGGCTTCTTCAGAACCTACGGGGAGGTAGTTCAGCGCGATCTCGGCGCCGCTGTCCTTCAGTATGCCCGCAACATCAGACTCCGGAGCGTCTGCGACGACGAAGGTCTCGTCTTCAGGGTAATCCCTCATGTGGGGGGCCACTCCGTCGAGCAGCCTCCCCATGACCACCTTGACGCCGGTCTCGGGGATATCCTTCTGGAACACGGTCGTGCAGTTGGGCGGTGCAAAGATCGCCTCGCTTACATCCCGTCCGACCTTCCTCTTGTCGATATCGATTGCAGCCACGATCTCGATGTCACCCGGTTTATAACCGCCTATGTCCCAGTGCATGAGACCGGTCACGTCCTTTTCGGTCCTGTTCCTGTAGTAGTAAATACCCTGCATCAGGGAGCTGGCACAATTTCCCACACCGATTAAGGCGATCCTTATCTTGTTCATGTTACACCTCCTGATGAAGCAGTATCTCAGTCTTAACAGTGTTAACGAGTCCCCTGTCACAATGGGGAAAGAGTGAAGCCGCCCTCCCGGAAGCGCTGCCAAATATTATGATGTACTCTAAAGTGGATTTTCAACAGAACCCGTCAGTGCACACCCTGCAGTGCTGGGAGCAGGGGGTGAGCCTCCGGGCTTTAAAGGAATGCTATCAATATAGCATCATCCGCAATAAAAAAACAAGAGACCGCCGGCATGCTGGAAAGCGCTCTCGGCCGTGCAGACACGGGCTTCCCGCCACGCGTCTTGCCCGTCCGTGTATCGATTCAAAAGGCGCGTCTTTATGATAGAATAGATTGACCCCACGGGGCTGGAAGAGAGATCGTGAAATGCGAGGAACCGATGGATAGGAAACGGAAAAAAGCGCTTCTGGAATCAATACTCTTCATTTCCGGGGATCCGGTGGACCTGAAGGACCTGAGGAGGATAACCGAGCTTCCCGCCGGAGAGATAGGCTTTCTGATGAATGAGCTCATGGCCGAGTACAGGGACCGAAACGGAGGGATAATCCTGGTCGAGGTCGCCGGCGGGTACCAGCTGGTATCCAACCCTGAGTACGCGCCGTGGATCAAGAAGCTCAAGTCTGTGTCACCGCAGAAACTGTCGCTGGCAGCCCTTGAAACCCTATCCATTGTGGCTTACAGGCAACCGATAACAAAGGCCGAGCTCGAACAACTCAGGGGGGTCAACTCCGACGGTGTGATAAAGAGCCTGCTCGACAAGCGCTTCATCCGGGTCGTGGGCAAGAAGGAGGTTCCGGGCAGGCCGCTCGTCTATGGTACCACGCGGGAGTTTCTCCAGCACTTCGGGCTCAAGGACCTCTCGGAGCTGCCGACCATCCGCGATCTGCATCCCGAGGAGTTGTAGCAATGTCAACCCGCCGCAGGTCGACTCACTAAAACTCAATCCCTTCGCGGGCGGCCTGCCCCGTGCTGAAGGGGTGTTTGACGGCCCTCATGTACGTCACGTAATCGGCGGCTTTTATCATACCCTCGGTTGCACCGCGTCCTGTGAGGACCAGTTCCGTGCTCTCGGAGAAGCTCTTCATGAAGTCTACAGCCTCGCGCTCGGAGAGTATGCCTGAACCCACGAGGTTGTTGAACTCGTCGATGATCACGATGTCGAAGTCCTGGGCGGCATGCTGGATCTCCCGAAGGGCCTCGAAAGAACGCCTCCTGAGCTCGGTCCTGTCCACAGTGGGATGGAAGGCGGGTGCCTTGATCTCGGCAAAACTCCTCGTCTCGATCGAGAGTGTCCCGAGCATGTCGAACTCGCCGCCGGCATGGTCGGGTTTCATGAACTGCACGTACAGGACCCTCCATCCCCTGCTCTTCGCCCTGACGGCGAGGCCGACCGAGGCGGTGGTCTTTCCCTTCCCTTCGCCGGTGTATATGTGTATCAATCCCTTGGTCATCTCTCCTCCCGGGCGCGCCTGATCTTCACGAGTGTGTCCCTGTATGCATCTGCCCTGTCGGGCCTTGCCTCGATCGCCTCGAGCACGAGCGATTCGGCCTCGTCGAGATTCCTTCCGAGCCGGTAGTAGAGCCATGCGAGGTTGTTCATCGCATCGGCATTGTCCGGATCCTCCCGGATGGCCTTCCGGTAGCACGCCTCGGCCCTTCCGTACTCGCCCTTGAGGAAGTAGGCGTTGCCCATGTAGAGAATGGCCACGGGCAGCCTCTCCGATGCCTTCCTGTACTCCCTTACGGCGTCGTCGTAGCGGCCTTCTCTTTCATAGACGACACCGAGGTTCACGTGCTCTTCGGGTGTGAGCGGGTCGTCGAGCACCACGATCCTCGGCAGGCTGCAGGCACAGAGTGCGAGGACCGAGACCAGGAGCACGAGCCTCCCTACGGTTCGACGAGCAGTGTCCAGTAGCCTGTCTTTTTCCATATCCTCTGCAGTTCGTCGTACGAGAAGAACCTGTTCCTATCCCTGCCCGAATGGGCGTACACCCCGTCGTCGTTGTAACCCACGATGACCATGAAGTGATTCTTCTCGACGACGGAGAAACCGAGATCGACGAGCACGATCAGGGGGAGGCCCTTCCGTATCTTGTCGCGGAGGTCTTCGATTCCGCCCCAGTATGCGGAAGACCTGAATCCCTTCCGGCGGGGATGGAGGACCATGTCCATGCTGAGCGTGCCGCTCAGGCGGGGATTGAAGACCTCAGCCGCGACCTCCTCCGGCGTGACATCGCGGCCCCAGAAGCCGAAGACCTCTGCAAGCGCGACAGGGCCGCACTGATAGGCGTCCTGGGGAAAGAAGGGGACGGCGAGCATGACATCGGCCTCCTCCTTCCCTCCCCTGGTCTCAACACCCGCACAGCCGGCGCCGAGCGCCAGTATCATGAGGACAGCGGAAAACACCGCCCTACTTGACGATAACAACCCTGTGCCCCGTCAATTGCAGCAGCAGGACCACGAGCACCGCAATCACGAGAAGGCTGATTATCATGCCGAGCCCGCTGTCGCCCGCTACCCTCAGTTGGTCGGCCTGCTGTGCGAACATGCTGAGGTCCTCATCCGACAGGGAGTCGAGCCTGGCCGCAACCTCGTCGGCGGTGAAACCGAGGGCCTGCAGCCTCTTGGCGACCACCTCCGACTCGAGAAATCTCTGGAGCTTCCGCATGTCGACCTGGCGTTTGCCGAGCAGCTCGGAGCCGACCATCGCGGCATCGACCCTTGGGACTGATGAAAACATTAGCATGGAAAATACGAGAAAGAGCCCGACATGCCTGAACAAGGGTATCCTCAAGGTCCTTCACCTCCCTTCACGTATTTTTGAGACATCGTCCTCCAAACACCCACTCTATCTGACCGACACACTCGGCAGTGAACCGAAGAGGTACTTTAAGTCCTCATCCTCGAATCTTATCCCACCACCCAGATAGACACCCCGCCATCTTGAATTGAGGAGATTGTCGGCCCCGGCGCTGACGAAGAGGTTCTTGAAGACGTAGTAGTCCAGGCCGAGCTTCAGGTGGGGATTGTCCGCACCCTCCTCTTCGTTGTCGAAGTCCCATATGTCGGCTGAAACCTTCATCCTGTCGTTCATGAGAAACTGATCGAATCCAAGGCCTATGGTGTTTTCCATGAGCCCGATCCTCAGGGCCGAGTCCTTGAAGCGCCTGGCAAACTGGGCGGTGAACTCTATCTTCCTCTCCACCACCTCTTCCTCCTCGTATGTGGTAACACCGTTTACGGACGAGAAGGTCTTCGTCGTGCTTACACTCCCGAGGGGATCGTCGACGACCCCGAGGATGTAATACTTGTCGGGTCTCGGCATCAAGGTCAGGTTGAAGTAGCCCTTTCCGTCACCGGTCCTCATGAGATACTCGCCATCGAAGGAGATTATGGTCCTGAATCGTTCTATCCTGGCAATGGTGTTCTCTATGCCCTTTGCGGCCTTGTTAACCGACTCGTAGAGTCTCTCGTCAGTGACGAGTTTTCCAATCGTGCCCTCCCCTTTCTCTATCTTCTCGGCGACCTTCTGGACCGACGCCATCGTCCTGTCGGTCTTGTCCACGAGCCTTGCGATCTTGGGCCTGTTCTCCTCGAGGAGGGCCTTTAGCTCGGCCGAGGCCGCCTCCAGTCTACGCACCACCGCCGGGGCCTCTGCCGTCACCTCCCTGAGGTTGCTCACCGTGTCGTTGATCTTCCCTCTGTTGTCCTCGATCAGCCTGTTGATCGAGGCCGTCAGCCTGTTGATCCCATCGAGCGTCTCCTTCAGGCGCTTGTCGTTGACGGTGACCGCGGTATTCAGGTTTTCGGTCAGCGTTGCGAGGTTGTTCGCCGTCTCTCTGAGTGCCTGCTTGGTCTCCTCGGTGCCGAGCACGTCGTTTATGTTGCTTGTAAGCCTCTGAAAGCTGTCGGAGACGCTTGCAAGCCTGTAAATCATGTCGTCGATGTCCATGGGTTCGTGAACGTTCCGGATCATCCCGCCTTCGGCGATCTTGGCCTCCCCTGTGCCGGGCTTTATGTCCAGATACTTGTCTCCGAGCAGTCCTGACGTCTTGATGGACGCCACGGCGTCGCTGTAGAGCCTTATCTCGGGGAATATGCGCAGTCTCAGCTTCACCCTGTTTCCTTCGAGGATGATCTTGTCTATCACGCCGGCGTCGACACCGGCCACCTTTACCTTGGTCTTCTCGTCGAGGCCGGATATGTTGGAGAAGTAGACGTAGACGGTGTATCCCTCCCTGCGCAGCCACTCCTTGCCGCTGACCTTGAAGGTCATGTAGGAAAGGATCAGCAGCACAACCAGTGC
The DNA here is from genome assembly GCA_011051565.1 of Nitrospirota bacterium. Lineage (GTDB taxonomy): Bacteria > Nitrospirota > Thermodesulfovibrionia > Thermodesulfovibrionales > JdFR-85 > BMS3Bbin07. The sequence continues at coordinate 7,182 of DRKX01000150.1, forward strand.
AAAAACGCCGACTTTCAGCTCTGTGCTGACTCTTCTCATCTGGTGACTCCCTCGATCTTTATTGGACCGACGGCGCTTCCCGTGATAAACTGCCTCACGACAGGGTTCGAGGTGTTCCTGATCTCTTCGGGCGAGCCGGTCTCTATTATCTCGCCCTCATACAGCATGGCGATACGGTCGGCAATCTTGTATGCGCTCTTCATGTCATGCGTTATCGTGACCGAAGTGACGTGAAGCTTCTCCCTCAACTCGATGATGAGGTCGTTTATCGCATCAGCCATGATAGGGTCGAGCCCGGTGGTCGGCTCATCGTAGAGAATTATCTCGGGCTCATGCGCGATCGCCCTCGCCAGTCCCACCCTCTTGCGCATTCCGCCGGAGAGCTCAGAGGGCATGAGGTCCTCCACGCCGGTCAGGCCGACGAGGCGCAGCTTCGCTGAGGCCACATCCCTTGCCTCGTCTTCCGACATCCTTCCGTGTCTCAAGAGGATGAAGGCGACATTCTCCCACACCGTCAGCGAATCGAAGAGGGCTGCTCCCTGAAACAGCATGCCGAACCTTCTCCTCACCCCGTAAAGCTCTTTCTCGTTCAACGTGGATATATCCACTCCATCTATGGTCACGCGGCCGCGGTCGGGCCTCAGCAGACCGATTATATGCTTTATCAGGACGCTCTTGCCTGAGCCGCTACCTCCGATGACGACCATGCTCTCGCCGGTCCCAACATCGAGGTTCACACCCCTGAGGACATCCTTGTCACCGAAAGACTTATGCAGGTCTTCTATTTTTATCATATACTTTAACAGGTTGCAGGCCCGCGTGAAAAGCCTCCACTACCTGCAACACCGCCTGCTCACCTGAAGAGCCACGCGGAGAGGAAATAGTCGGAGACGAGTATGGTCATGGACGAGAGGACCACCGCCCCTGTCGTCGCCTTTCCGACCCCCTCGGCCCCTCCTTCGGCGTAAAACCCCTTGTAACAGCTGATTAGGGCTATGGATGCACCGAAGAAGGCCGCCTTTATCAGGCCGCTGTATATATCGTCCAGCTCCAGATAGTCCCACGTCCTGTTCCAGTACGAGACCGCACTTGCATCGAAGAGGCCCACGCTGACGGCAAAGCCTCCCATTATGCCCACGATGTCCGTGACGACGGCGAGGGCCGGAAGCATCAGGATGCCCGAGACGAATCTCGGCACGACCAGGTATTTCACGGGATTCGTTGCAAGGGTCTCGAGCGCGTCGATCTGTTCGGTCACTCTCATGGTTCCAAGCTCGGCAGCCATCGCAGCACCTGCCCTGCCCGCCACTATCAGCCCTGTAAGGACCGGCCCGAGCTCCCTCGTCATGGAGAGGGCGACCACCGTGCCCACGAGCGTCTCGGCCCCGAAGCGCTTGAACCCTGTATAGGTCTGAAGCGAGAGGACCATGCCGGTGAATACGGCCGTTATGAAGACCACGGGCAAGGACCTGATGCCGATCTCGAGCATCTGTTTGAAGGTGTTCTTTATCTCGTAAGGCGGGATCAGGAGCTGCTTGAGGGCTACGGAGAGCAGGATCAGCACGCTGCCTAACTCCCTGGTGAAGCCGATTATCATCCTTCCGAGGACTTCAACAGGATTCATTCACACCCCCGCGTCCGGACAGCTGCCGGTCACCGCCCGTGTAGACCCTCCGGTTCCTCGACCCGATCGAGGTGAGAATCTCGTAGGCGATGGTCCCGGACCTCGCGGCAAGCTCCTCCACCGAGACGGACTCTCCACCCTGCGAGCCCACTATGACCACCTCGTCACCCTCTTCCACACCGACGATATCCGTCAGGTCGATCATGGTGAGGTCCATACAGACCCTCCCTATAACGGGCGCCCTCTGCCCCCTTACGACGACCTCGGCATTGTTCGAGGCCGCCCTGATGAGGCCGTCGGCATAACCTACCGGCAGCACTCCGACCAACGTGTCCCTCATGGCGACGAACGTCCTCCCGTAGCTGACCGACATGCCCTTCCCTATCCTTCTTATGTCAAGAAGCCGTGTCTTCACGCTCATCAGTGGTCTCACCTTAGCGGGAGAGTACGGGTTGCACCCGTATAGCAGGAGGCCGGGCCTGACGGCATCGAGGTAGGACTCCGGGAAGGCCACGACCGCGGCACTGTTTGCAATGTGACAGAGCGGCCTGATCCCCATCTCCTCCACACAAGCCCTGATCTCCGAAAATCTCTCGACCTGTCCTGCTGCAACCGTCCTGTCGGACAGGTCGGCATCGGAGAAGTGGCTCATCAATCCGGTGATCCTGATCCCCTCCAGCGAGGCTATCTCGGCCAGGGAACTCACGACCTCACCGGCGCTGAAGCCCAGCCTGCCCATACCGGTGTCCACGTTTATATGTATCCCGATCTCGCCCTTCAGCCTCACGGCAAGGCTGGACAGGCCGCGTGCGGTCTCCATGCTGTTTACGACGGGCGTGAGCCTGTACCTGAGCACCTCTTCTGCTGCCTCTGGGTCGAAGAGCACGATCAGATCGGCCTCTATGCCCGCCTTGCGCAGTTCGACGGCCTCGGATATGTATGCGACCGCAAGGGTCTCTACGCCGCAGCTGACGAGCCTCCTGGATACCTCGACCGCGCCGTGCCCGTAAGCATCGGCCTTCACCACGGGGAAGACGGCCCTGCCGCCGATCCTCTCCCTTATGAGGTTCAGGTTGAACACCAGGTTATCGAGGTTGATCTCTACGACGGCCCCCCTCTGCATCTTCGTCATCAGGCATTCTGCTTCCGTTCTTCCGCCTTCTCTTCTGCAGGTGCCTCTGCAGCCGATTTCTCCACCGGTTTCTTCGGTGTGACGTCGATCTCGTCAGGCTCGCTCGTCGCCTTCTTGAAGTTCTTTATCGCCTGTCCGATCCCCTTGCCCAGTTCCGGCAACCTGGAGGCACCGAATAGGATGACCACGATAATCAAGACAATTATCAGTTCCTGCATCCCTAACCCAAACATATCCGTCCTCCTATGAACTTATTGAAATCCCCGACCGTATTTATATTAACAAAACTTGCGCCTTCAGGGTCTATCTTTTTGACCTCTTCCTCGCCTATCACGAGGGCCCCGCAGTCAGCGACAAACCTCCGGAGCCCTGTCAGGCCCTTTCTCAGGTGGTCCTCGATCGACCCGAGGACACTCCTGCCGTATACACCGAAGAGCGGGTGGACGGAGCCGCCGAACGAGCACACCACCACGTCGGCTCTCGGTGCCGCACGTACGAGGTGGTTTATCAGTGCAGGGTTCAGAAAGGGCATGTCGCAGGCAGCGACGAAAATCCTATCGGCGGCGGCGTTGAGGAGGGCCGAGAAGATGCCGCCCATCGGCCCCTTGTCCGGAAATACGTCACCTATCAGCCTCGCTCCGGTCAAGAAGTAGTGTTCCGGCCTGTTCGTGCTGACGATCACCTCTGTGAACATCTCCCTGAACAATCCGAGCGTCCTGTCGATGATGCGTTCGCCGCCCACGCTGATGAGCCCCTTGTCTACGGGAAACCTGCTGCTGTCTCCACCGGCGAGGACTACACCCGTGACGCCAATCATGCATGCCACCCCCGAGTCCAAGTTCCGTACTGCCATATTATAGAAGAAACCGGGGCCTTAATGACATTCCGGACCCTTCCGCCTCTCCCGGCGGCAAAAACAACCTTGCCTCAGGAGAGGCATTTCTGTTATAAATTAATAAGGGCTGATTATACCTGCCCTGCTGGTGATTAAGATGGAAAAGTTGATCCCGCAAATTAGATCTTTAGGGAGTCCGGGTAAGGGATGTGGTGTGCATACCCCGCACTTCGGTACGGGGGAGCCTAAACACCCTTCAGGGCACCCACCTTATTTAAGGGGATCTAATTTTTCATCTACACCGCAGGGTGGGTTATTATCCAGAATCGGCGCAACGATGCGAGAGCTTATTATATGTAAGACCGTATTGCTGTTAATTTATACATGTTTTCGCATATTAGTTTGTGCAATGACAATCATGGTGTTTAATACTTTTGGAGGCAAGACAGATAGATATAGAGGTTTTCTGATACCGGCACCCGCGGGAATCCGTTCCGGACACGGGGTTTTCGTGGTCAGACGCGGACTCTCGCGTACCGGAGCCGCATTGCCGGAACTCGTTCAATCAGAGCAGACCTCCTGACCCTCCGGAAGTATTATCCCCGTAAACAGAATCGAGCGACACGAAACCACCCGCAGCGCACAGAGGTGAGTGCCGCGGCTGAAGGGCTGCACTTCACGGCGTACGGTTGACGCGACCGGATACGATTATGGAACTCTTCTTGACAGAGCATACGGAGCGACGAGACAGGCCGCTTGCATGGCGGATGATGCCCGAATCACTCCAGGAGTTCGTGGGACAGGAGGAACTGCTCGGCGAAGGCAGGCCCCTGAGGAGGCTGATCGAGGAAGACAGGATAGTCTCACTGATCCTATACGGACCGCCGGGTACGGGCAAGACCGCCTTGGCAAGGATCATTGCCGGGAAGACCAAGGCGCGTTTTCTCTCCCTCAATGCCGTCACGGCCGGTGTGAAGGATATCCGCAATGCGGTCGCCTCCTCGGGCTCTGGAAGGACGATTCTATTCGTAGACGAGATCCACAGGTTCAACCGCCTCCAGCAGGACGCCCTCCTTCCGCATGTCGAGTCAGGTGAGATAACCCTCATAGGGGCGTCGACCCAAAACCCGTTTTTCGCCCTCGTTCCCGCCCTTGCCTCGAGATCGGTCATATTCGAGTTCTCACCCCTGTCACCTGCGGAGATAAAGGTGCTGCTGAAGCGGGCCCTCTCTTCCGAGAAGGGGTTTGGTTCCCGCGATGTGGAGGTGGAGGAGAAGGCGATGGACTACATCGCCGAGCGCTGTTCAGGTGATGCAAGAAAGGCGCTGAACATGCTCGAGCTGGCCTTCGTAACGGCCTCTCCCCCCGACTCCGGCAAGGTGACCGTCACCGCCGAGGTGCTGAAGACGGCCCTCCAGCAGAAGACCCTCTATTACGACGAGGATGAGCATTACGACATCATTTCCGCATTCATCAAGAGCATGAGGGGTTCCGACCCGGATGCCGCGGTCTACTGGCTCGCCAGGATGATAGCCTCCGGAGAGGACCCGATGTTCATCGCCCGGCGGATCGTTGTCTGCGCCTCTGAAGACGTGGGCAATGCAGACCCGATGGCCCTGAACGTGGCTGTGTCGGCGATGCTGGCACTCGAGAAGGTGGGCATGCCCGAGGGCAGGATCATCCTGTCGCAGGCTGCGATCTACGTGGCCACCGCCCCAAAGAGCAACGCATCGTACGTGGCGGTCGAGAGGGCCGGCCACGCCGTGCTGAACGCCCCCCTGCAGCGGGTGCCCGGACATCTCAGGGACAGCCATTATGCCGGGGCCGAGAGGCTCGGAAGGGGCTCGGGCTACAAGTATCCCCATGACTATGACGGACACTATGTTCGACAGAAGTACCTGGAACATGAACAGACGTTCTACGAACCGACTGACGAAGGCTATGAGCGGGAGATCAAAAACACAATGAGAAAAAGGAGGTCTGAAGAAAGATGAATATATCCATTTCCATTCTGACAGGACTCGTATTCGGAGCCGTGCTCTCTCTGGTGTTCTTCTTCGTCTACAAGGCGAACGCCGAGAAAAAGAGACAGGCCATGGATACAGAGGCCCGGAAGATACTGGATGATGCGAGGAAAGAGGCCGAGCGTATCAAGAAAGAGGCGGCCCTCGAGGCCAAGGACATCGTCTATGTCGCCAAGTCCGACGCAGAGAAGGAACTGCGCGAGAGGCGCAAGGAGCTAAACCAGCAGGAAAGGCGCCTGAGAAACAAGGAAGAGCACCTCGAGCGCAAGCTCGATCAGATAGAGAAGAGGGAGAGCGACCTGACCCGCAGGGAGAAGGATTTCCATTCGAAGGAACGCTCGATCAGGGACAAGGAGAACAGGCTTTCGAACCTGATAAAGGAGCAGACGTCCGTACTCGAGAGGCTCTCCTCACTGACGCGTGAGCAGGCAAGGGCAGAGCTGCTGCGCCGCGTCGAGGAGGAGTCGAGGTTCGAGGCGGCAAAGCTCATAAAGAGGATCGAGGACGAGACGAGGGACACCGCCGAGAAGAAGGCCGCCGAGGTCATCAGCCTCGCCATACAGAGATACGCCAGCGACTACGTCTCTGACGCGACCATCACGGCTGTGACCCTGCCCGGCGACGAGATGAAGGGGCGGATCATAGGACGCGAGGGCAGGAACATAAGGGCGCTCGAGGCGGCAACGGGCGTGGACCTTATAGTCGACGACACGCCGGAGGTCGTCACCCTCTCCTCTTTCGACCCGGTGAGACGGGAAGTGGCGAGGATAGCGCTTGAGCGCCTCATAGCCGACGGCCGCATCCATCCCGCCAGGATCGAAGAGGTGGTGGAGAAGGCGAGAAAAGAGGTCGATGCAGCCATCAGGGAGGAAGGAGAGAAGGCGGTCTTCGACCTCGGCCTCAGCGGGGTCCATCCCGATATAATAAAGCTCCTCGGCAGGCTCAGGTACAGGACCTCCTACGGACAGAACGTGCTACAGCACTCGAGGGAGGTCGCATACCTCTCCGGACTCATGGCAGGCGAACTCGGGGTGAACATCAAGCTCGCCAAGCGGTCGGGCCTCCTCCACGACATTGGCAAGGCCGTGGATCACGAGGTCGAGGGGCCGCACCATGAGATCGGCATGAACATAGCCCGGAAGTACGGTGAAGACGAACGCGTCCTGAACGCGATAGCCTGCCACCACGGAGACATAGAGCCGCTCTGCGTGGAGTCGGCCCTCGTGGCCGCGGCTGATGCGCTTTCCGCCGCACGGCCTGGTGTCAGGAGGGAGAGCATCGAGAACTACATAAAGCGGCTCAAGAGGCTCGAGGAGATAGCCACCTCGTATGACGGTGTGGACAAGTGCTACGCGATACAGGCGGGCAGGGAGATCAGGATCATCGTCAAGCCCGAGGACGTCTCCGACGAGATGTCCTCGCTCATATCGAGGGAGATCGCCAAGAAGATCCAGTCCGAGCTCTCATATCCAGGACAGATAAAGATAATGGTCATTAGGGAGACGAGGTTCGTCGATTATGCCAAGTAGAGACCGAATGCACCTCGACCGTATCAACCCCTGCCTGGGTGTTTCCTTACCGTGAGGGTCCTGCTCATTGGCGACATCGTCGGCAAGACCGGCAGAAAGGCGGTAAAGGCCTTTCTGCCGACGCTCATAAGCCGGTTCAAGATAGACCTGACGGTTGCGAACTGCGAGAATGCCGCAGGCGGCTTCGGCATTACGGAAAAAGTCGCCGCCGAACTTTTCGGCTGCGGCATCCACGTCATGACCTCGGGCAACCACATCTGGGACAAAAAAGAGGCGGTCTCGCTCCTCGTCAAGGAGGACCGCATTCTCAGGCCCCTGAACTACCCTCCGGGTGTCCCGGGGGCAGGCAGCATCATCTACAATCTCAACGGCAGAAAAGTAGGGGTGCTGAATGTCTCGGGACGCATATTCATGAATACCATGGACTGCCCGTTCAGGACCGCAGAGGCCGAGGTGGAACGCATCAGGAAGGAGACGGAGATGATCATCGTCGACCTGCACGCAGAGGCCACCTCAGAGAAGATTGCCTTCGGCCGTTACATGGACGGCAGGGTCTCGGCCGTCATCGGTACCCACACCCACGTGCAGACGGCCGACGAACAGATACTCCCGAAGGGGACCGCCTACATAACGGACGCTGGCATGACCGGTCCGTTGAATTCGGTCATAGGAGTAGATACAGAACAGATCATAGACAAGTTCCTCACCCAGATGCCGAGAAAATTCGAGACCGCAAAAGGGATAGCCCTGCTGTCGGGTGTGATGGTCGAGATCGATGAGAAGTCAGGCAGGGCCACCTCCATCCAGCGGCTCCAGCTCAAGACAGACAACTGACGGCAACGGAAAAGCCTTTTACAACAGGATGTTAGATGCTGCTTTCAACGAAGCACTCTAAGTGTTCACCGCGCCCTTCCCTCACGAGCACGCTCAGGCCTGGTTGCTGGAGAGGATGTTGGCATAATATTTGCGTAGTAACCGTCCAAAATGCTATAATTCCTTGAGGTCGTCAGGTGCCTCGTCTAATGAGAATATGCTGAAGACGGAGCCTCCGTACGCACGCACCGCCTTTTTCTTAAATAGGGAGGCCGGCTGGCTCCGCAGGGGAGTCGTACAATGAAGAAGCTCGGCTTACTCTCTCTTCTCGCTGCGGCAATCCTCCTGATTTCAGTCTGGTATGCGACGAGGAACGGGAAGGCCCCCTATTCGGTGCAGGAGGTCGGCTCCGTCATGAAGGGTGTAGAGGTTGTGTATTACGAGGAGGAGCGGCCCCAGTGGCGTGCGGAGATCGGAGAGGCCCTCTTCGTTCAGGACGAGACCGGCTCTGAAATACGGGATGTCAGTATCTACTACTACAGGGCCGACGTGTCGCTCCGCTCGGACGAGGGATTCTATGACATCTCGGACGGCAGGCTCAGGCTCGACGGCACGGTCGAGGGCAGAGGAGAGGGCTTTGCATTTGCATCACCCGAGCTGCTCTATCTTCCGTCGGAGGACGCGCTCGTTGCATCGAAAGGGCTTGTGATCGAGGGCGACAGGTATGTGATCACCGGCAGAAAGGGAAGGATAGGGAATTCTCAGGTCATGGAGGTTACCGGAGATGTCAGGGCTGTCTTCTATTAAGGTGGTAGTGCCGGTGGTACTGCTGGCGATCCTCTCTGTTGCCGTGCCAGCGGCAGTTGCCGCTTCCGGCGAGCCTCAGGCGGCGACTTCACCGCCGGCTGCGGCGCGGCAGCCGGTCGAGATAACCGCGGAGAGGCTCACTGCGGACAACAAGGCCCATACTGCAGTCTTCGAGGGGTCGGTCGTGGCACGCCAGGGAGAGGTGACCCTGTATGCCGACTGGATGAAGGTCTTCTACTCGGGCTCCGGAGACGTCCGCGAGATACGTGCCAGGGGAAACGTGAAACTCACCAAGGGCGGCCGGGAGATAACCTCGGAAGAGGCCGTATACTACAGGGACGAGCAGAAGGTCGTCTTCAGCGGAAACCCTGTCGCCGCAGAAGGCAACGGCACGATCTCCGGAAGCAGGATGGTCTACTATCTCGTGGACGACCGGTCGGTGGTCGAGGACAGCCGTGTAATCATAAAGGGAGGAGATGGTCCATAAACTGTCATCGAGGGGACTGGTGAAGTCCTACAGGGGAAAGGCCGCGGTAAAGGGTCTCGACATCTCCGTCAGCACCGGAGAGATTGTAGGGCTCCTCGGTCCGAACGGTGCGGGAAAGACAACGACCTTCTACATGATCGTAGGCATGGTCAAGGCCGACGGTGGAGAGATATTCCTCGACGACACGGACATCAGCCGGCTGCCGATGTACCAGCGTGCGCGGCTGGGGATAAGCTACCTTCCCCAGGAACCCTCGATCTTCAGGCGCCTCACGGTCAGGGACAATATCCGCGCGATACTGGAGATAAAGGGCTACGGCAAGGCGGAGACCGACGAGAGGCTCTCTGAACTCCTCGACGAATTCAAGCTGAGGGAGTTCTCAGAGCGCAAGGGCATGCACCTCTCGGGCGGCGAGAGGAGGAGGACGGAGATTGCCCGCACTCTCGCTACGGACCCCACGTTCATCCTATTCGACGAGCCTTTCGCCGGGATCGACCCCATCGCCATACTTGAATTAAAGCAGACATTGAGGTATCTTAAAGGTAAGGGGCTCGGCATACTCCTGACGGACCACAACGTCAGGGAAACCCTGTCGATAACCGACAGGGCCTACATCATCAGCGACGGATCCGTGCTGGACGAAGGCGAGCCGGAGAGATTGATCGACAATCCCGAGGTGAGGGCCGCCTATCTCGGAGAGGAGTTCAGATTGTAATGGCTCTTGAAACCAGGCTCGAAATAAAGCTCTCACAAAAACTCGTCCTGACACCGCAGCTCCAGCAGGCTATAAGACTGCTTCAGCTGCCTCAACTCGAGCTGGTTCAGGCACTGAACCAGGAACTGACCGAAAACCCCTTTCTCGAGGACCAGCAGGAGGAACTCCAGCAGGAGGAGCAGAAGGTCGAGGAAGCCCCTGAAGCAAGCGCTGAAGATGATACCCTGTCTCCGCTGGAGACGCTGATGACGTTCAGGGCGGACGATTACTTCGAAGAGAGGGGCAGCGACGGGAGGGACCTCGGTTATTTCACCCCAGGCACCGAGTCTCCGGTATCGTTCGAACAGTTTGTCAGTTCTTCGCCGAACCTCTATGAGCACCTCAACTGGCAGCTCCGACTGAATACGAGTGACGAGCGGCTCCGGAGCATCGGTGAAGTGGTCATCGGCAACATAGACGACAACGGCTACCTGAGCATATCGGACGATGAGCTGGCCGACACCTGCAAGGCCCCCGTCGAACTCGTGAGAGAGGCCATTGGACTCGTCCAGGAATTGGATCCTCCGGGGATAGGGGCGAGAGACCTCAAGGAGTGCCTGCTGATCCAGATAAGGGTTCTCGGTCTCGACGGGACACTCGTTGAGAAGATAGTGAAGAACAACCTCGAAGAACTCGAGAAGAAGAGATACAAGGCCATTGCGAAGCAATACGGCGCCACTTACGAAGACATAGTGTTAGCCGTGAGGATAATCGAGGAGCTCGATCCGAAACCGGCCCGTAACTTCTCGTCACACGAGACGAACTACGTGATTCCGGACGTGTATGTAGAGAAGACGGACGGTGAATACCAGATCATACTCAACGACGAGGGCTTGCCGAGGCTCAGGCTCAACAAGAAGTACAAGCAGCTTCTCAACAACAAGGCAGCCCTGACGAAAGTGGAGAAGAAGTTTCTGGAGGAGAAGCTACAGTCAGCCTCCTGGCTCATCAAGAGCCTCGAGCAGAGGAACAAGACCATCTACAAGGTCACCAGAAGCATCCTGAACTTCCAGAGGGAGTTCTTCGATCACGGACTGAGCCATCTCAAGCCTCTGAACCTCAGGGATGTAGCCGCGGACATCGAGATGCACGAGAGCACCGTCAGCAGGGTCACCTCCAGCAAGTACCTTGCCTGCCCTCACGGGATATTCAGCTTCAGGTTCTTCTTCAGCAGTTCACTACAGGGCAGCAAGGAAGGCATCTCGTCGACCATAGTGAAAGAACAGATAAAGAAGATAATCTCACAGGAGGACCCGCGCAAACCCTTCAGCGATCAGAAGATAGCAGACTTCCTGAAGGAGCAGAACATAACCATAGCCAGAAGGACTGTTGCGAAGTACAGGGAAGAGCTGAAGATACCTCCTAACTCGAGAAGAAAGAGGCTTGACGTCTGAGTTCGACAATCCTGGACCGTTGCAAGGGGGAACGCCCAACTTACCAAAATTAAGGAGGACACCATGAACATCATCATCAACGGACGACATCTCGATATCACGCCGGCTCTCAGGGACTATGCAGTCAACAAGGTCAGAAAATTCGAAAAATATCTCTCATCCATAACAGAGGCCGTCGTGACCCTCTCGGTGGAGAAATACAGGCACAAGGCCGAGGTGTTACTGAAGGCCAACGGCGTCATGATACAGGCAGAGGGGGTGACGGGCGAGATATACTCCTCCATTGATGAGGTAGTAGAAAAACTCGAGCGCCAGACGAAGAAGTACAAGGAGAAGCAGATATCTCAGCGCAAGGAGTCGAAGGCTCAGGCAGCGCCCCAACCTGTCGAGGCCGAGCCGTCTCCTGAAGTGAAGATAATCCGGGAGAAGAAGGTCGCCATGAAGCCGATGACCCCCGAGGAGGCGGCGATGCAGATGGAGTTGATCGGCCAGGACTTTCTCGTCTTCACCAATGCCGACAGCGGAAGCATAAACGTCATTTACAGAAGAAAAGACGGAGACCTGGGACTAATTGAGCCGGCCTGAAACACCACCGATCAAGGTAATAGTCATCACGGGGCTCTCAGGCGCCGGCAAGACTGTAGCGCTGAGGGCCCTTGAAGACGTGGGCTATTTCTGCATCGACAACTTTCCGCCGCAGCTGCTCAGGAACTTCATCTCGCTCTCGGCAACGGGGAAGAATATCGACAAGGTGGCAATAAGCGTCGACGTGAGGGAGAAGAGCTTTGTCGACGGAGTCGAGGAGGCCATAAATTCCCTGAGGAAGGACTACGATGCAGAGGTCGTCTTCCTCGAGGCCGAGAGCTCCGTCCTCAGGAAGCGGTTCAAGGAGACGCGGCGGCCGCACCCCCTTTCCGTCTCGTCAGGAGGCGATATACAGGACGCCCTGAGGGTGGAGTCCGAGTATCTCTCCTTTTTGCGGAACCTTGCCGACAGGGTCATAGACACCTCGTCGTACACCCCGCACCAGCTCCGGTCGTTCATCATGGAGACCTTCGGTGGAGACCGGAAGTCTTCCATGGGCATAAGCATCATATCCTTCGGCTACAAGTTCGGAATACCGCAGGATGTGGACCTGCTCTTCGACATACGGTTCCTTCCGAATCCGTATTTCATCCCCGAACTGAGAGAGCTGAACGGCCTCGACGATGAGGTGAAGAAGTACGTATTGAATAATCAGCTCACTCTGAGGCTCCTTGTCAAGCTGAAAGACCTCGTCAGCTTCCTCGTCGCCGAATACGTGAAGGAGGGGCGCTCATCCCTCACCATCGGCGTAGGCTGTACGGGCGGACAGCACAGGTCTCCGGTGATCGCAGAGGAGATATCCAGGCACCTGAAGTCGGCCTTTGACCTCGAAGTAAAGGTGATACACAGGGAGCTATGATATACCTCGACCACAATGCCACGACACCTGTTGACGATGAGGTGAAGAACGCCGTCTGTGACGCGATCGGGGTCTTCGGCAACCCGTCGAGTTCCCACTCCGCCGGCAGAGAGGCGCACCGGCTCGTCGAAGGCGCAAGGGCAGCCGTGGCCAGACTCATCGGTGCGACCCCCGACGAGGTGGTCTTCACCTCCGGAGGCACTGAATCCAACAACCTCGCCGTCATCGGTTATGCACGATCCTTCGGCAGCGGACACATAATCTCCACCCGCATAGAGCATCCCTCGGTCATCAACCCGCTCAGACATCTCGAGAAAGAGGGCTTCAGCATTACGCTCGTAGGAACAGACCGTAACGGCGTCGTAAGACCAGTCGATATACTCGATGAGTTGAGGCCTGACACCATACTGGTGACCGTCATGCATTCGAACAACGAAACCGGCGTCATCCAGCCGGTGGAAGAGATCGCCGCAATACTGAAAGAGCGGGGCATCGCCCTCCATACGGACCTCGCACAGTCCGCGGGCAAGACCCCTGTGGACGTGCAGAAGCTCGGCTGCGACATGGCGACCGTGGTGTCGCATAAGTTCTACGGCCCAAAGGGCGTCGGGGCGCTTTATATAAGAAGCGGGGTGAAAGTGCAGCCGCTGATGTACGGAGCAGGCCACGAAAGGGGCCTGAGACCCGGCACAGAGAACATCCCCGCAATCGCCGGATTCGGCAAGGCGGCCGAGATCGCAGCAAGGGATATGACCAGACGCGTCGAGCACGCAGAGAGGGTGACCGGTATGCTCTACCGGAGACTCATCGAGCTGATCCCGGACATCATGCTCAACGGCGAAAAGGCCCACAGGCTGCCCAACACACTGAATATCTCCATAAGGGGCACGGCAGGAGCCGATATTGTCGATGCCCTCAAGGACGATGTCGCCATCTCGGCCGGTTCGGCCTGCCACTCCGGGACGTGCAGACCGTCGGATGTTTTGCTCGCAATGGGACTGAGTGCCCCTGACGCGGTCTCTGCCGTCAGGATCAGTACCGGCAAAGACACCTCGGAAGAGGACGTCTCGATGGCGTCGGAGCTGATAGCGAGGGCGGTAGAGAGTACAAGGGGCAGCGGACGCGTGATATAAGGAGCCCTTTCACGAGTTGCCCGAGATCGTTTTTTCCTTTGAATTTACGGTGTGAAATATTATAAAATGGATTACAGGATATGAGACCGTCCGACACCCATGAAGCCGCACGCTGGTACGTTGTCTACACGAAGCCCGCACAAGAGGATATCGTCGAAAAACACCTGCATACCGCCAACATCGAGGTCCTGAACCCAGCCGTCAGAAAGAAACGATTCTACAAGGGAAGGCTGAGGATGATCGTTGAAAAACTCTTCCCCTGCTACGTCTTTGCAAGGTTCGACCCCGAGAGGGACTACCGCCTAATCAAGTACACAAGGGGCGTCCGCTACGTCATCGGGAGCAGGTCCGGGACCCCATACACGGTGGATGAGTCGATAATAGAGTCCATACTGTCAAGGATGAAGGATGGATTCATTGATCTCTCGGCCAAGGAGCTCAAGCCGGGTGACAGGCTGGTCATAACCGACGGTCCGATGAGCGGCTTCGAGGGAGTCTTCTTGTGCGAACGGCCGAAGGACAGGGTGCTCATACTCCTGAGGGAGATATCCTGCCGTCTCGAGATAGAAAAGCAAGCCGTTTCACTCACATCGAGGTAGCCTACCGCCGGATTGCCCACACGCATATCCCCGCTGCTGGGGAGAAGTGACAAGGACATAATGCAGTACTTTAACAATGCAGCATCAACCCACCGTCTGCAAAGAGGAAAGTCCGAATGCAAGTAACAGTCTGAAGGCCTGGGGGTTCCACGCTGACGGCCTGTGCGGCGGTCCCGGCGGGACGCTGGAGGCGTGGGGGGCGGAAAATTTTCCTGTGGTTTTTATCCAATGCTCTGTAATATAATAGTACGTCCAAAGGCGAAAACCAATCTAAATTCGAGGAGGTCTTATTCATGATCAAGGTCTACTATGATAAAGACGCGAATCCAGAGGCACTGAAGGGGAAGAAGGTCTGCATAATGGGTTACGGCAGCCAGGGACATGCTCATGCCAACAACCTCCGTGACAGCGGGGTGGATGTACTCATAGGACTCAGGAAGGGGGGTAGCTGGGCCAAGGCCGAGGCCGCCGGCTTCAGCGTCATGACACCGGCAGAGGCGTCGAAGGTGTCGGACGTCATAATGATACTACTTCCAGACGAGTATCAGGCCGAGATATACAGGAACGAGATCGCACCGAACATGAAGCAGGGGGCATACCTCGCCTTCGCCCACGGGTTCAACATCCATTACGGCCAGATAGCGCCTCCCGCCGACACCAACGTCTTCATGGTGGCGCCCAAGGGGCCAGGACACCTGGTTAGGAGCGAATATACAAAGGGCAGCGGAGTGCCATGCCTCTTGGCCGTCCATCAGGACCCCTCGGGCGACACGAAGGAGGTCGGACTCGCCTATGCCTCCGCCGTCGGAGGGGGAAGGGCCGGGATCATAGAGACCACTTTCAAGGAAGAGACGGAGACGGACCTCTTCGGCGAGCAGGCCGTCCTCTGTGGAGGAGTCTCGGCACTCATACAGGCGGGGTTCGAGACACTCGTGGAGGCGGGCTACGCACCCGAGATGGCCTATTTCGAGTGCCTCCACGAAGTGAAGCTGATAGTCGACCTGATATACGAGGGCGGCATTTCGAACATGCGCTACTCCATAAGCAACACGGCACAGTATGGAGACTTGACGCGCGGACCGCGGGTCATCAACGACTCCGTAAAGGCCGAGATGAAGAAGATACTCTCGGAGATACAGTCAGGCGAGTTCGCCAGGGAATGGATTCTCGAGTGCAGGGCCGACAAGCCTGTATTCAACGCCCTGACGAAAAAGGGCGAGGAGCACCCCGTGGAGGAGGTGGGCAGCCGTCTCAGGGCCATGATGCCATGGCTGAAGAAAGAGAAGCTGGTTGACAAGTCAAAGGCTTAGGGTGACGATCAGACGGTGTCGGCCTCTGCAGAGCGGGGTTGAGGCCGATACCGGTCCAAGTATCAGGGTGATCGCACTCGCCATCATGATCTCCCTCGCCCTCGCCCCACCCTCCCTTACCGCCGAGAGTTTAGACCTCGCCTACATGCGCGGCGGGGGGCTCACCGTAGGTTATGAAAAACCCCTGAAGAAGGTCGCGGAAGAGGTGTTGGTCGTCTACCCCCGCTTGAAGTCCGACCTGGAGAAGACCTTCGGCTGGAGACTGAACTTCGAGCCGACGGTGCTGCTGATAAAGGACCCCGAAACATTTCTGAAGATGGCGGGCAACAGCATCTTCGCGGCCTTTGCAGTCCCCGGCAGAAACCTCGTCGTGATCGACAATTCAAAGATGAAGACGCACCCATTAACCCTCGATGTGACACTGAGGCACGAGTTGAGCCACCTGATGCTCCACAACTACATACGAAGCGGTAGTCTGCCCAAGTGGCTAGATGAAGGCGTCTCGCAGTGGGTAAGCGGAGGCATTGCAGAGATCGTCACGGACACAAGGCGATCGCCGCTCAAGGAGGCCGCGCTTTCCGGTGGATTCATACCCCTGAGAGACCTGACGAGGTCGTTTCCAGAAGGCAAGAGGGCTGTGGTCCTCGCATATGAAGAGGGCAAAAGCATCGTTGAATACATCGACAGTAATTACGGAGGCGATGCCGTCATCAGGCTCCTCGACAGCCTCAGGCATGGAGACACGATAGACGAAGCCGCACGTGAAGTCCTCGGTGCACCGCTCGACGTGGTCGAGAGAGAGTGGCATGAGGACTTGAGGCGGAGGACCACGTGGCTCACGTACCTGAGCAACAGCCTCTACGAGATACTGTTCTTCCTTGCTGCCCTGATAACGTTCATCGGGTTCATAAGGCTCTTGATGAAGAAGAGGGCGTACAGGGACGAGGACGATGAAGAATGACTACAGCTTTGCCGTCTCTACAATCGGCGTGGACGTCACACCCTTGAGTTCGTTCATCAGCTCATGCACAGACATCAGGCGGTCCACGCGGTAGGCGTTGGCCCCGACCGTGTACAGCGGCTTCTCCTTGTCGGGGTTGTAACCGGCCGAGCTCAACAGGCCGTTGCAGATACAGAAGTGCGCCTCGTTGCTCTCACGAGCCGGACACCGTGTATACCTGCCTTCTTCGTCCTTTGTGAGTACATACCCCTTGTCACATCTTGGAGGACGGCCCCGCACGAGCGCCTCCTGGTACATCGGGGATTGCTTTATCAGCCTGATCGGCAGGCCGCAAGGTGAACCCGGCTTTGTCGCCACGATGATGTCGTCACGCCTTGCCTGAAGCAGGGCAGCCTTGTACTCCGGCGTGGCCGAGCTCTCTATGGTCCCGAGGAAGCGGGTACCCATCTGGACACCGTCGGCTCCAAGGGCGAGGAAACGCTTGATGTCCTCGTTCGTATAGATACCTCCGGCAACAATAATCGGGAAGTCGCCGTACTGCCTGGCAACGTCCTTGACCGGGGGCAGGAGGTTTTCGAGGAGGTTCTCCTCGAGGTCGAGCTGCTCGTGGTGGAAACCCAGATGACCGCCGGCGAGCGGACCTTCAAGCACGGCGGCGTCGGGCTGATAACCCTGACGTTGCCACCTCTTGCAGATGATCTTGAGCGCCCTTGCGGACGAGACGATCGGGACCAAGGCTGTATGCTTGGGCTTGGCTATAGACGGCAACGACATGGGGAGACCTGCACCGGATATGATCATGTCGGCGCCGGCATCGACAGCCCCCCTGACCGAGTCCTCGTAGTGGCGTCCCAGCGCCACCATTATATTTATCCCCACGACTCCGCCTCCGCTCTTGGCGAGCGATATCTCTTCGTAGACCGCCTCGTAGGTATTGTACTTCTTACCGTTGCGCTTGGACAGCAACCTGTCTATCGCTGCGCTCGATATCACGCCCACACCGCCCTCGGCGGCGACGGCACGTGCCAGGGGGTAGAGCGAGACCCCTATCCCCATGCCTCCCTGAATGATCGGCACATCTATCTTTTTATCCTTGATTTTCAATGGCAGAAGCATAAAAACTGTTAAGGTTAGATGTTGCTCAGGTGATGAGGTGTATACAGATCATCGCATGCCTTCGTTGCAACTATCTTGACCTTATGATAAAACAATCACCCGGCATATTGCAACTTTCAGACTCGCAGGCCGGGCCGGGCGGTGAGTTCCGAAAAGCGGTCCCTCGGCGGGAAATTGACAAAAGCAACCGGTTCTGATAACCTTGTGACAGGACGCCCTGCACATTAGAGGGAGTGAGGGTTCATGGGAACGGACGGTTTTCCCGTAGGCAAGCTCAAGATGGAGCACCTCTCAGGACTGCTCGGCAGGTACAGGGGGGCTCCGGATGCTTCCGTGATCGTCGGAGCCGAGATAGGGGAAGACGCGGCGGTGATTGAGACCGGAGGGGAACTCCTCGTTGCGAAGACCGACCCCATAACATTCGCCGTTGACCAGATCGGCAGGTACGCGATAAACATCAACGCCAACGACATCGCGTGCATGGGAGGCCGGCCGAGATGGTTTCTCGCAACGATCCTCCTTCCCGAGGGCGTAACGGACGAGGCACTCATCGACCGGATATTCTCCGAACTCTCCGAGGCCTGCAAGGAGCTCGGCATAGCCATCTGCGGCGGCCATACCGAGGTCACGTACGGTCTCAACAGGCCGATAGTGGTCGGACAGATGCTCGGGGAGGTCCCGCGTGAGCGACTCGTCAGGTCGTCGGGTGCCGTGGCTGGAGATCACCTGATCGTGACAAAGGGGATAGCCGTGGAGGCGACGGCACTACTGGCACGTGAGAAAGAAGACGCCTTGGCCGGGGCCTTCGACCGCGAGTTCATCGCGAGGTGCAAGGGATTCATGGAGTACCCCGGAATAAGCGTGGTGAGAGACGCCACCGCAGCGACCGCTGCCGGAGGTGTGCACGCCATGCACGACCCGACCGAGGGCGGACTCGCCACCGGCCTTCACGAACTCGCCTCTGCAGCCGGAGTCGGTGTGGAGGTATGGATGGATGCAATCCCGGTCTATCCCGAGACCAAGGCACTCTGTGAGTTCTTCGGGCTGGATCCGCTCGGGGTCATCGCCTCCGGCGCCCTCCTGATAGCGGCGGCCCCCGACTCTTCAGGACACATAGCCGATTCACTCCGGGCCGCCGGTATCGATTGCTTCCGGATCGGTAGGGCAACCGACAGATCCGAGGGCCTGACGCTCATGATGGGTGAGCAGAGGAGACCCCTGCCGCGATTCGAGCAGGACGAGATATCGAAGGTCTTCTCATAGCCCTGCACCGGACAGCAGCGACTTCAGCCGCCTCCTGATCCTGCTGATGAAGCGGAAGGTCAGCCTGCCCGGCAGCAGTATGGAGATGATGAGGAATGTCCAGGCCTTGAAATTGAAGGGGTAGGCGCCTATCGCCTTGAGCAGGTAGGGCCTCGCCCTTGTGCACTCGTTGTGCACACACAAGAATCGTCCCATCTTCCAATAATGGAGCGAGAGGGTTTCAGGGCTCTTCTGTATATCATCCAGGTACTTGGCCAGGATCACTTCTCTCGATCCTATGTGCGCGGCGGTCACCCACCGGAAGCTGTCCTCGGTCACATGGTAATTTATAAGCGGTTCCTTCAGGTGATAGAAGTAGTAGTCCCTGCTCAAACGGATGAAGAAGTCGAAGTCGACATAATAAGACAGCCGTTCGTCGAAGAGCCCCGCCTTATCGAAACACTCCCTCCTGACAATCGCTGAACCTATGCCGATACCGTAGACCTTGTAATTGAGGGCCTTCATGTAGAAGCATCCGTCCTCGGGCATGAAGGTTGGTGACCTCCAGAGGCGCCTACGGCCGTTCCTCTCGATTTCGCACATGTCACTGTAGACTATGCCGACCTTGGGAGACTGCCCGGCGAATACGGCCATCTGCTTCTCAAGTTTTTCAGGCAGCCACTCGTCATCGCTGTCGAGGAAGGCGATGAATTCGCCCCTTGCAGCCATGACCCCGGTGTTTCTTGCGGCTGCCTCGCCCTTGTTGCGCTCGTGCCTGATATAGCGGATGTTCAGCGAAGGGAATTCCTTCACCACCCCCTCCGTGTCATCCGTTGATCCGTCGTCCACGACGATCACCTCGAAGTCCTTGTATGTCTGTCTCGCGACACTCCTGAGGGCTCTGCCGAGCAGGTGGGCCCTGTTGTACGAGGGGACTATAACACTCACTGCGGGCATGGAACTCTTGCCGGGCGTCTTCACGCCGTCACGTCCTGTTTCTTCAATGCTTGCCATATTCATGAAATTTTGCATTTCGGCCTCTCTGCCCGAGCATCCTGGGCAAGGACTTCAGACCACGGAGGACCAGTGTCGACCAGCCTCTGATGTTCAGGGGAGAGAGCCTGACGGCTTCTAACAGGAAAAACCCCGTTCTCTTCCAGTTCCTCGCCTTGATGCAATGGGGGACGGCGAGAAAGAGCTGATCCGACATCTCCTTGTCCGTCAGGTTCGGAATATCCGTTCCGAGCCTCCTCTTGAACGCCTTGTACTTGGCCAGGCAGAACGATGACTTCATCGTGCCCTTCTTGGCCGGATCGTGGGACTGGGAGTTCCGGAGGACCCTGTAGAGGTAGAGTGGTTCATCCACGTAGAGCAGTTCGGTGACCTCCTCCATCTTCAGGGTCAGATCCTTGTCCTCGGCATACAGTATATCGTCGTCGTATCCCGGGGTCCTGAGGTAAGCATCCTTCCTGAACGTTCTGAACGGACCGACGATGTCGTGCCTAAGGATGGTTTTCTGCTCGGGTATACGCGGCAAGGCCGTACAGAAGCCTTTCTCTACAGGCCGGAGGTCCTCGTCGCAGTATACGAAGTTTGAGTATACGAAACCGCAGTGCGGATTCTCGATGTGGGCCTCGTACATCCTCTGGAGGGCGTTGCTCGTCAGGGCGTCATCACTGTCGAGGATACCGAGTATATCGGCCCTTGACTCTTCGATCAGCCTCCTCAAGGTCCCGATATAGCCAAGGTTGGAGCTGTTCCTGAAGAACCTTATCCTCGGGTCACTCAGGTATGCCTCTACGACCTCGACCGAATCGTCTGTAGAGCAGTCATCGACTATGACCAATTCCCACTCCTTGAAGGTCTGGTTTATGACGGATTCCACCGCAACGGCGATATAAGGGGCATTGTTGTAACTTGCCATAAGAACCGAGAACCTTGGACTTTCACCCACCTGGTCTCTATGCATAAAAGTTATAAGCTGCGGTATAGTAGAGATACTGATATGACATACAGTCAGAAGCTTTGTACTTCAGGACAAAGCTTCGCGTTATGAAGTGTCGGTCAAGGAACAGTTTAGGATATATTTTCAGTCGTGCTCAGTTTCCATTTTAATATAAAAAAGACAAAATAGCAACCCCCCGGCATTCCTCAAAAATAATCTACACGAAGGTGAGTAGTTTACTCATAGTTGAGTTCGGTTCATCCACGGTCAAAATCCTGAATAGGCGTCCGGCTGCACGACGCGAGCAGGAGAGACAGGGTGTCTTACTTGCACACCACGAAATATGATAGAATATTAGAGCAAGTCCTCAAGGAACGCTTGGTCGGGACTTACTTCCCGGAGTCTTCCTGGTGTGACAAAAATCCGGTGGAACAGGAGAGAAGGCAGTATATCCCAAGTTGACTGGGGCATCCCGTGAACCAAACGGCAGGCTTGAAGGAGGGTTTCTCGACTTCTGAATCATGCTGCTATGATCAAAAACTTCACCAAGATATTCGCCCTGCTCTCCAGGCGGGAAAAACACCAGATATGCTGGCTGTTCGGCGGCATACTGGTCATGGGCTTGACGGAGATCACGGGGATAGTCTCGATAACCCCGTTCATGGGGATCGTATCAAACCCCGACATCATCCACACGAACAAATACCTGAGCCGAGCATATGAACTCCTCGGCTTCAGCAGCTCGAACCAGTTCCTCTTCTTCACCGGCGTGGTGGTCCTCAGCGTGCTCGCCTTCGGCAACGGGTTTTCGTCGTTCATCACGTGGCTCCTGCTGAGGTTCACATTCATGCAGGGTCACTCGCTCTCCGAGCGGCTTCTCAACAAGTACCTGAGCCAGCCCTATGTCTTCTTTCTGAACCGAAACACTGCGGACTTGAGCAAGAACATTCTCATGGAGGTCCACCGTGTCGTAGGCGGAGTGCTGATACCCGGCATGCAGGTGTTGACGAAGATGGTGGTAGCGTTGAGCATCCTGGGGCTGTTGATAGTGGTAGACCCCCTGCTTGCCTTGACCGTGGCCGTGGTTCTCGGCGGCGCGTATGCAACGGTCTTCGGGCTCGTACGCATGAAGCTGGCCAGGATCGGCAGGGTCTCGGCCGAGGCGAGGACACAGTGTTTCAAGGTGGCGAGCGAAGCGCTCGGAGGGGTCAAGGACCTGAAGCTTTTCGGCCGGGAGTCCGTCTTTCTCCGGAGATACTCCGTGACATCGCGTCAGTTCGCCGGCTATGAGGCAACCAGCCAGATACTGTCTCAACTGCCCAAGTACGCACTCGAGACGATAGCGTTCGGGGGGATACTGCTGATAGTGCTGTACCTGATCGGAGTAAAGCAGAATGCCGAGACCGCACTGCCGCTGATCTCACTCTACGCCTTTGCCGGATACAGGCTCATGCCGGCACTGCAGCGGATATTCATAGGGATGACGGTCATACGTTACAATCTTCCCGCCCTGGACATACTTCACGACGACCTGATCCACCAAGACCCCGGGGCTAAGGGCATAGACTACGCCGGACCGGTACCCGCCCTGGACTTCAAAGACCGGATCGAGCTGCGCGACGTGGTGTACTACTATCCGAACGCATCCTCACCCGCTGTAGACAGCCTGAACCTGACCATAAAGTCCAACACGACATCCGGGTTCGTCGGGGTGACGGGTTCAGGCAAGACGACCACAGTGGACATCATCCTCGGCCTGCTTTCGCCGACCAGCGGGAAACTCGTCGTAGACGGCGTGGAGATCACTCCCGAGAATGTCCGCAGCTGGCAGAAGAACCTCGGCTATGTACCGCAGTCCATCTACCTAACCGACGATACCGTGACACGCAACATCGCCTTCGGCGTCAGGGACGAAGAGATCGACATGGAGGCCGTGGAACGTGCGGCAAGAATCGCAAACCTCCACGATTTCATAACAAAGGACCTGCCCGACGGTTACGACACGCTCGTGGGCGAACGGGGTATCAGACTGAGCGGGGGCCAGCGCCAGCGTATAGGTATTGCGCGTGCACTTTATCACGACCCGAAAGTGCTCATCTTCGACGAGGCGACGAGCGCACTCGACGGTATCACGGAGAACGCCATCATGGAGGCGATACAGAACCTCTCGCGCAAGAAGACCATAATAATGATCGCCCACCGCCTGACGACCGTGCAGGAGTGCGACGTGATCTTCATGCTCGACAAAGGCAGGGTCATCGCCAAGGGGACCTATTCAGAGCTCATAGAGTCCAGCTCCCAGTTCCGCAAGATGGCCAACGTCACACAGCCGTAGCCGGGCGACCCTACGGCAGGGCGGCATGCGAACCGCCGCCGCCTTTCAATCGCCGAGCGGCGGATTGACGACTGCGACGTCCCTTTCGGCCGGGGCGTCGACCTTCACGATACGGCCTTCCACGCTGAGCCTCCCCTCTGCGAACAGCCTGATCGCGTAGGGGTATATCCTGTGTTCGTACTTCAGTATCCTTTGGGAGAGGCTCTCCTCGGTGTCGTCGTGATGGACCGGCACGGCCGCCTGAATGATTACAGGCCCGGTATCCATGCCCTCGTCGACGAAGTGGACCGTACAGCCGGATATCTTGACACCGTAATCGACCGCCTGTCTCTGTCCGTGGAGCCCGGGAAACGACGGAAGCAGTGCCGGGTGTATGTTCATGATCCTCATCCGGAAGGCGTCGATGAGCGGCTTCCTCACGATCCTCATGAAGCCGGCCAGTATGACGAGCTCGACGCCCCGCCTCTTCAGCTCCTCGGCCACGGCCGAGTAATAGGCATCGTGAGAGGGGTGGTCCGACGGCTGCATCACGACGGCCGGTATCCCGTTGTCCTCTGCGCGTCTTATCGCATAGGCACCGGGATTGTCCGTGACGAGTACCTCGACGCTCGCCGGCAGGTACCCGGTCTTGATCGAATCCATGATGGCCTGCAGATTCGAGCCCCTTCCAGATGCAAGCACTCCGAGCTTGAGCATGTATGAGCCTCCCTTGCAAGATAAGATTTCACCCGCTCGCCTTGTTGTATATCCACGCGATCAGGGAGCCGCTTATCAGCCCGTCGGCGAATCCGTACAGGAGGCCGATGAAACTGCCCCCGGGCGTGATGGAATAGCCGGGGTAGATCGATTCGCCGAGGGTCTGGAGAAAGAGCCTCCCGTACCCGGTATGGAAGCTGATCCAGGTTGTAATGAAGAGAGAAACGCCCCAGACGGTCCCAAGGGCGATGCCGAGAGCCGCGGGCTTAAGTCTCATCGGTGCCCCCCTTTCCGAGGCTCTCGTCGTAGAGCCTCTTCTGACTCAGTCCATACTGCTGGGCGATCTTCCTGGCCGCCTCTTTCCGCCTCATCCCCTTCCTCATGAGGCCCCGCACCTCTGCGACCGCATCCTCAGCCGAGATCCCCTCGGCCGTCTTTCCCTCGACAACGAGCACGTACTCACCGGCGATGACCCTGTGCTGCAGTTCCTCGATCAGATCCGAGAGCCTGCCCCTCATCACCTCTTCATTCATCTTGGTCAGCTCGTGACAGACGGCACAGTACCTGTCGCCGAAAACCTCGTACATGTCGTTCAGGGAATCGAGCAGCCGGTGCGGTGCCTCGTAGAGGACCATGGTCCTGTGCTCGAGCCTCAGCTCCTCGAGCATCTTCACCCTGAGGCCGCGCTTTGGGGGCAGGAAGCCGGGGTATACGAACTCCCTCGCCGTGATCCCCGATATCGAGAGGGCTGCGATTATGGCGGACGGCCCTGGGACTGCGACGACCTCTATCCCCTCGTCTATAGCCCGCCGGATCACCACCTCGCCGGGGTCTGAGATACCCGGGGTGCCGGAATCCGTGACGAGCGCGACATTCTCTCCTTCGGTCAGCCTCTCGATCACCGCCTCGGCCTTGACCTTCTCCTTGGCTCCCCAGTAGCTGATGAGCCTCTTCGATATGCCGTAGCGGGTGAGCAGCTTTCTCGTATGCCGCGTGTCCTCGGCCGCGATGACGTCGACATCCTTGAGAACCCTAAGGGCCCTCAACGTTATGTCCTCGAGGTTGCCTATCGGTGTTGCAACTATGAAGAGTATGCCGT
Organism: Nitrospirota bacterium; assembly: GCA_011051565.1. GTDB lineage: Bacteria > Nitrospirota > Thermodesulfovibrionia > Thermodesulfovibrionales > JdFR-85 > BMS3Bbin07. The sequence continues at coordinate 32,461 of DRKX01000150.1, forward strand.
TCATCACACGCTTCTTCAGCCCGGGGATTCCGAGACAGCACCGCCTCCTACTTCGTCAGCCTTTCCCTGAACCTCGTGAGCCAGGCGATATGAGCCTGTTCCTCCTCGATTATCCCGTCGACGGCCTCCTTCTCCTTGACGGCCTTCCTCAGGCCGAGAAAGTATAGGAGAGTCTCCTTCTCGAATGCGAGGGCGAAGTCGACGGCGTCCTCAATCCTCTCCACTTCTTTCATCCTGACGAGTGCCTTGCCAGAGCCGAGAAAGAACTCCGACTCGACGAACGCCCTCATGTATGCAGACACTTCTTCCCAGCCCTCGACACCCGCGTCACCGGTTGCATCGAGGAGTCTCTCGAAAGTCTGTTCGTGTGTCCGCTCCTTCTTTGCAAGGGTCTCGAAGAGGCCCCTGAGCTCGCTGTTGTCCTTGAAGCGCTCGGCCATCGACGTGTAGAAATCGTATCCGAGCCTCTCGGTCCTTACGGCCTGATCGACGACCTCCCTGACGGAAAAAGCCTCGTGTTCCATAGCGTAACCTCCGTTGTTTGGGATTCAAGACTCAATGATCGGGATTCAAGTCCTATTTCTGTAGACCGCCTTCACCCGTACGCCCCTTTTCATCTCCGTCCTCTCCGGAGAGGTACCTCCGCAACCTCCTGTCCGCATCGATTATCCCCTCGACGTCGTCACCCCTCAACTCCCATGAATACAGGCCCTTCGAGGTCCTCTTGAGCACGATCTTCACGGGCTTCTTCGGCGTGAGGCTGACGATCTCGGGCCTGACGCCCTCTTCAAAAGGCCTCTCCGTCTCGGCCCCCCTCTGATTGCAGCCGGCAAGGAGGAGCAGCAGCACTACGGCACAGAAAGCCGCGGAGATCCGCGCTGAAAATCCGGGTACCGATTCCGCCATCAGTAACTCCTGTACCTGTTGGTGATGGGAAAGCGCCTGTCGCGGCCGAATGCCCTCGGGGTGATCTTTATGCCCGGCGGGGCCTGCCTCCGCTTGTATTCACTCCTGTCGATCATGTCGATGACCCGCTTTGTACACTCGACCTCGCAGCCGAGGTTTATGATCTCGTCAAAACTCCTGTCCTCCTCGATATAGGCCTTGAGCACGGGGTCGAGCACCTCGTACGGCGGGAGCGTATCCGTGTCCTTCTGGTCCGGCCTGAGTTCGGCCGACGGTTCCTTCCAGAGCACCCTCTCCGGTATCAGGGCCTTGCCGGACTTCCAGTTCCTGAACTCGGAGAGCTTGTAGACGAGGGTCTTCGGGACATCCTTGATTATTGCAAACCCGCCGGCCATGTCACCGTAGAGGGTCGCGTAGCCGACGGACATCTCGGACTTGTTGCCGGTCGTGAGGACGAGCCATCCGAACTTGTTGGACATGGCCATGAGGAGGTTTCCGCGTATCCTCGCCTGGATGTTCTCCTCTGCGGCATCCGGGGGCAGGTCCCTGAAGAAGGGTCCGAGTGCTTCGATGTAAGAGGTGAAGACAGCGTCTATGGGTATCTCCGTCACCTCGATGCCGAGGTTTCCGGCGAGGGCAAAGACATCCTCCCTGCTCTCCGCCGAGGTGTATGGAGACGGCATGAAGAGCCCCCTGACGCGGTCGTTGCCGAGCGCGTCCACCGCAATCGCCGCAACGAGGGATGAATCGATGCCGCCGCTCAGGCCGATCACGACCTTGTCGAAACCGTTCTTCAGCACGTAGTCCCTCGTACCGAGAACGAGTGCGGCATAGACCTCCTCAATCTCGCTCAGGGGTTCAGACGGAGAGTGTCCGTACTTGGACGGCCTTCCGGCCGGCCTGTCGTGCACGGGTATGAGGGTGACCTCATCCCGGCCGAGGGCGAAGACCTCCTGTCGCCTTCTCGGGTCGTGGAGCCTCCTCATGAAGACGGCGTCGAGGTTCAGGTCCGCCACGATCAGGTCTTCCTCGAACTGTCTGCCCCTGAAGAGGAG
>DRKX01000151.1 GCA_011051565.1 Nitrospirota bacterium
GCATGCTTTGCGAGGTGGAGGTTCGCCTTGAACTTCCGCATCAACTCATCGATGTTCCTGCCGAGGTTGTAGAAGTTGACCTCGGAGTTGAGGAGCTTTCCCTCAGGGCTGATTATGAACGTACCCCTCAGGGCGAGCCCGGTCTCTTCGTCATACACACCGAAGAGTCTCGACAGGTTCCCCGTCGGGTCAGAACCCATGGGGTACTTCACGTTCTCGAGCATCTTCTCTTCCCTCTGCCACGCAAGGTGCACAAACTTTGTGTCGGTGCTGACGGTGACCACCTCGGCACCCATCTTGTGGAACCTCTCGTACTGCTCTGCCAGAGCAGCAAACTCCGTGGCTCAGACAAAGGTGAAATCAGCCGGATAGAAGAAGAGAATCGTCCACTTCTTGCCGGCCTTCTGGGCCGCGAGGCTGAACTCCCCGAAATCACCCCTTGACGGCTCGTAAGTCTCGATGCTGAAATCCGGCACGTCCTGGCCGACCTTCAAACCGCAGCAAACCTCTTCCATCTTCAACCTCCTGTAATTATCGATTTTCAGCGAGTCTCGCCGACTCGATGCACGAGGCCCCTCGAAGGCGGGGCCGGTCGCTCTTCACTCGGTTACGGTTATCTCCTTCGTTGCCTCCCACTGTCCGTGCAGGTTGCACCTCTCGATCACCCTCAGGGTTGACGTCCTGTGCTTGCCTCCCTTGTGCAGGGTGACTGTTATCTCGGGCCTTGTGAAGACCGGCGTAAGGTCTACCCTCACATAGAAGTTCTCGCCTGAGTAGACGTCGATCCACTGGATGTGATGCCCCTCTTCCATCACATGCGGCATCTCGCCGACCTTGATGCCCACCTTGAAGGGTTCTCCGGCCTTCACCGTGTCCGGACAATCGATCACCGGCATGTGCTTCTTCTCCATGTCCGTCATGTTCGAAGGATCCTGCGGCCTGTTTATCCCACAAAAAAGACCTTTCTCTGACATCTTCCGCCTCCTTGCTCGTCAATGAATTGAAGCCGCATGCGGCGGCCTCGGGTTAAGCCGGTTCAAAGGCCTCCTTTGGTGCATTGCATACAGGGCATGCCCAGTCATCCGGCAGCTCTGAAAAAGGCACCTCCTCTTTCGAATCATCATAGATGTAACCGCACACACTGCATTTGTACATACGAATCTCCCTCCTTTAGTCGTAGTTCTTGTGGTATTCCTTGACTCTCCGGGCAAACTCGCGGCCGAAGTCGTAGCAATTCTTCTCGTCCTCTTTCGACGGCCTGTACTGCACCTGTATCCCCGGCTCCACGGACTCGAGCTTCATGGACTGAAACTCGTTGTAGAGCCACTTTACAGCACCGCCTCCCCAGCCGTAACTGCCGAAGGCCCCTGCGATCCTGTCCTTCGGCCTCAGTCCCCTCAGATGGGTGATAAACTCCGCAACCGAGGGGAAGACCTCGTTGTTCAGAGTCGGTGAACCGACGAGGCAGCCTCTCGACATCCAGAACTCCGTAATGGCGACGCTCATAGGCGTGGCCCGCAGCTTTATCACCTTGCAGCCGACCCCTTCGTCCATGATCCCCTGCATTATGGGCAGCGTCATCTGCTCGGTGCTGTGCCACATGGTGTCGTAGATCACGGCCACCCTCAGGGCAGCCTTGCCGTTGGCCATGTCCAGGTACATGCGGAGGACCTTCTGGGGATCCCTTCTCCATATGACGCCGTGGTCTGGAGCGATCATGTCTATCTCGATCCCGAGCTTCTCGATCTGGGCGATCTTCGATTTTATGAGTGCCCCGAAAGGCATCAGGATGTTGGCGTAATAGTCGACCACCGAGTTCTCGAGCGCGGTATGCGAGGAGCAATCCACGAAGTCGTCGTCGAACCTTGCGGTCGAGGCAAGGTGCTGGCCGAAGGCATCCTGCGAGATGAGCAGCTTCGCTCCTTTTACGTACGTCATCATGGAGTCGGGCCAGTGGAGCATCGGTGTCTCGATGAACTGGAGCGTGTACTTGCCGGTATTCAGCTCATCGCCGGTCTTGACGACCCTTATGTTCCACCTGGAGGTGTCGAAGAACCTCTCCATCCCCTTCTTGCCGCGCTCCGTGATGTGGATGGTGGCGTCAGGGGCCAGTTCCATCACCCTGTCGAGCGCTGCCAGATGGTCGTTCTCTATGTGGTTGATTACAATGTTCTTGATCCTCGACGGCTCGATCAGTTCCCTGATGTTGCCTATCCCGACCTCTGTGAAGTCGTGCTTCACGGTATCGACCAGGGTGATCTCCGAGTCGAGAATGAGATAGTTGTTGTAGGTCGTCCCGTTAGGGGTCACGTAACCATGAAAATCCCTGACCGCCCAGTCGATGGCTCCGACCCAGTAGATGTCCGGCTTGATCTCGATGGCTTTCATCTAAGCAGTAAACCTCCTCCTTATCCATTTTTCAGTTTGTCGACAAGGACATTGTAACACATAGAGCACCTCGCTTCAACCACGCACTTCCTTCATCTCCCGGCCATGCCGGTCCTGTGCGGAGGGCTTCTCCATCAGCCGGGACCCACTTCGACCCGGTGTTCTGCAGCCCGGTCGATGCGCCGGTCATGGGCTCAGTTTATGGTCTTCTCGTGATGGAACAGGACGTAACCGCACAGCCTGCATGCCGTCTCGTCTTCGTCGCTCCATATCTCGACTTCGGCCTCACACCGAGGACACGTGACATCGGTCGGAAAGGCATCCCA
>DRKX01000152.1 GCA_011051565.1 Nitrospirota bacterium
CTAACCTTCTTTACTAACAGATTCCAGGTATTCGTTAATGGCATCAATGGGGCGTTTGCCCCGGTTGCGATAGCCCCGGTGGGGGCGTTCTTCGTTATAATGTTTGAGCCACCGGTCCAGGTCTTCCTGGAGTGCTTCGACAGAGCCATAAAACTTCCGACGAAGCGATGGCCTGAGGAACTCATCCAGAACCGTGCGGTTGAAGCGCTCCACAAAGCCATTGGTCTGAAGGCTGTTGACCTTGGTGGTACGGTGTTCAATATCATTAAGCAATAGATAGAGCTCATAAGCATGCATGATGGTCCTTGCCGCAGTACTCTCGGCCGTTATCGGTTAAGACCGGGGTGTCATCGGTCATGAGAAACTGTACCAAACATGGTCACGAAAAATGTACCGACTTCACCCCGCCGGGAAGGCACGTTGACTCCCTGGTAAAGTGTTGCCTGATTCGAAGGCGTCACCGAGCTTGTCCGGCTCTGCCAGTGTATGCTATCCTAAACATCTCACGCGCACGCATGCCGGCGGCGCCCCGCCCGAGATGACGGGCGGCCTCGTGTGGGTGGAGTGAGGCGCCCGCTCCATGCGGCGACAGCGCCGGCCGGAATTTCAGCAGAACCATGGATATTAGAGGATACATAGAACGAGCGGTCCGCGAGCTCGGTGCCGAGGTCCCTTTCGTCGAGCTCGAGGTACCGAGGGTCGCCGAGCACGGTGACCTCTCCACACCTGTGGCAATGGTCCTTGCAGGAAGGCTCCGGAGGCCCCCGCGGGAGATAGCCGAGGAGATGGCCTCTATGCTCAGGGCCGAGTCGCCCTTCGAGAGGGTGGACGTGGCAGGCCCGGGATTCATAAACTTCACCTTCAGGCGCGGCTTCCTGTACGAGGGACTCCGGAATCTGCTCGGGGACCCTGCGCGGTGTCTCCGCAGGGACCTCGGAGGCGGGCAGAAGGTACAGGTGGAGTTCGTGAGCGCAAACCCGACAGGCCCGCTTCACCTCGGCCACGGCAGGGGTGCCGCGGTGGGGGCCGCCCTCTCAAACCTCCTGGCGAGGGCGGGCTATGAAGTGGAGCGCGAGTTCTACATAAACGATGCGGGCAGGCAGGTGAGGCTGCTCGGTGAGAGCATATTTGCGAGGTACAAGGAACTCCTTGGAGTCGCCTGCCGGTTTCCGGAAGAGGGATACAGGGGCGGCTACGTAGTGGAGATCGCCCGGCAACTGCTCGGCGAGGCAGGGGATCGGTTCAGGGATGCCGGGTTCGAAGGGGAGGCCGCCGAGTACTTCGTCAGGTTCGGTGTCGGGCGCATGCTCGGTGTGATGAAGGAAGACCTCGGGGGCTTCGGCGTCGAGTTCGACCGGTGGCAGAGCGAGAAGGCGCTCTATGACGAGGGGCTTGTCCGTAGGTGCCTTGACGAGCTCAGGGAGAAGGGGATGCTCTACGAGAGAGAGGGCGCCCTATGGTTCAGGGCCACGGAGTTCGGCGACGACAAGGACAGGGTCGTGATAAAGAGCGACGGCTCCCATACGTACTTCGCCTCTGACATAGCATACCACTGGTACAAGATACAGCGCGGGTTCGACGAACTCATAGACGTATGGGGAGCCGACCACCACGGCTATGTGCCGAGGATCAAGGCGGTCATCAGGGCCCTCGGCCATCCTGAGGAGAGACTCAGCGTGCTCCTTGTGCAGATAGTCACGCTGCTTCGTGGCGGCAAGCCGGTCCAGATGTCGAAGAGGAGCGGTGAGTTCGTCACGCTCAGGGAGGTGACCGAAGAGGTGGGCGCTGATACGACCAAGTTCATATTCCTCACGCGCAGCCACGACAGTCACCTCGAGTTCGACATCGAGACGGCCAAGAAGGAGTCCTCTGAAAACCCGGTCTACTATGTCCAGTACGCCTATGCCAGGATCAACAGCATATTCAGGAAGGCTCGGCAGCAGGGTGTCGAGCCCGGCGGTGCGGTGGACCTCGGATGCCTGAAGGAGGAGGCCGAGGCCGGTCTCATTAAGAAACTGCTCTTCTATCCGCTGATGTTCGAGGGAGCGGTCAGGGCGAGGGAGCCCCACAGGGTTACGTTCTACCTGCAGGAGCTCGCCGGACTGTTTCATCCCTACTACAACACCCACCGCGTCCTCGGCCTCGATCCGTCCCTGACGCTGGCGCGGCTTGCGCTCTGCGAGGCCGTCAAGAGGGTCCTCGAGGAGGGACTGTCGATCCTCGGCGTGACGCTTCCCGAGCGGATGTAAGCCCTCTTCCTGCGGGCGGCCGCCTTCATGAGCCGGCGCCGGACTATTAAAAATTTTAATGACACCTTTCTGGCAATTGATAGATCAGCCGCTTAAATGTTAGCTTATTAGACTTCTTCACCCCAAGAGGAGGTAGTGTTGCAGGAGACCCTTGAAAAGATACTCCAGACGTATCACGAGAGCGAGGGCAACGTCATCTCCCTTCTCCAGGAGATCGAGGAGTCCTTCGGCTACCTGCCCGAGGATGCAATCAACTGGTTCTCGGAACAACTCGACATACCGCCCTCGAGGTTCTACGGGATCGCCACCTTCTATGCCCAGTTCCACCTGAAGCCGAGGGGCGAGAACATCATAACCGCATGCTGCGGCACCGCCTGTCACGTGAAGGGAGCGGAGAAGCTCATAAACAGCCTTATGAGGGAACTCCAGATACCCTCTGGTGAAGACACCTCCGAGGACAGGAAGTTCACGGTCGAGAAGGTCAACTGCGTTGGTGCATGCAGCATAGCGCCGGTCGTGATCATAAACAAGGAGGTCCACGGGAAGATGACCGCCGACAGGCTCATGAAGGAGATAAGGAAGATCAAGTGATGGCGATGCAAGAGGGAAGCATAGTCGTGAAGGTCTGCATGGGGACCGGCGGTATCGCCGCAGGCGGCGCTGCCGTGGTGTCGGCGTTCAGGGAGGAGTTCGAGAGCGCCGGAGTCAGGGCCTCGGTGGAGAAGAACTGCAGTGTCCACAACGTGGGCTGCCGCGGCTTCTGCGCGCGGGACGTGCTCGTGGACGTCATCGTCGGCGGAGAGAAGACCACCTATGAGTACATAAAGTCCGACATGGTGCCTCGGATCGTCGAGGAGCACATACTGCAGGGCCGGCCGATCGAGGAGTGGGTGGTGAAGGAGGACTACCACACGTTCCACGAGAAGCAGGTGAAGGTGGTGCTGTCCGACTGCGGTGAGGTCGATCCCGAGGATATAGAGTCCTATGTGGGCAGGGGCGGATACTCGGCCCTGGAGAAGGTGCTCGCCACAATGACCCCGGAGGAGACGATCGGGCTGATCAAGGACTCGGGACTCAGGGGAAGGGGTGGTGCAGGGTTTCCGGCGGGCCTCAAGTGGGAGTTCGCGAGAAAGGCCGCCGGCGAGCCGAAGTATCTGATATGCAACGCCGACGAGGGAGATCCCGGGGCCTTCATGGACCGCTCCATCATAGAGGGCAATCCCCACTCGGTCATAGAGGGTATGGTCATAGGGGCGTATGCGATCGGTGCCCGGAAGGGTTATGTCTACATAAGGGCGGAGTATCCCCTTGCAGTGGAGAGGCTCCAGATCGCCCTCGATCAGGCGAGGCGGAGGCGCGTGCTCGGCGACGACATAGGGGGCAGGGGCTTCGACTTCGACATAAGGATAAAGCTCGGCGCAGGGGCCTTCGTCTGCGGCGAGGAGACGGCCCTGATAGCCTCCATAGAGGGCAACCGGGGCATGCCGAGGGCCAAGCCGCCCTTCCCGGCCCAGAAGGGGCTGTGGGGTAAGCCCACGGTCATCAACAATGTCGAGACGCTTGCTAACGTCCCCTATATAGTCAGAAACGGCGCCGGCTGGTTTGCGCAGTTCGGCACCGAGAAGAGCAAGGGGACGAAGGTCTTCGCCCTCACGGGCAAGGTGAAGAACAGCGGCCTCATAGAGGTCCCTCTCGGCATCTCCCTGAGGGAGATCATATACGACATAGGCGGCGGGATCGAAGGCGGCCGGAGACTCAAGGCCGTCCAGACCGGCGGGCCCTCGGGCGGATGCATAACCAACGAGATGATAGACATAGCGGTCGACTACGAGTCCCTCGCGAAGGCGGGCTCCATCGTAGGGTCAGGCGGCATGGTCGTGATGGACGAGACCGACTGCATGGTCAACATAGCCAAGTACTTCCTCGAGTTCACACAGGCAGAGTCGTGCGGCAAGTGCGTGCCGTGCAGGATAGGGACGAAGAGGCTCCTCGAGATACTACAGCGGATCACCGACGGCAGGGGAAGGCCCGGGGACGTGGAACTGCTCGAGAAGCTGAGCAACGACGTCAGGTCCGCCTCGCTGTGCGGCCTCGGACAGACGGCGCCGAACCCGGTGCTGAGCACCCTCAGGTATTTCCGCAACGAGTACGAGGCGCACATACACGAGAAGCGCTGCCCTGCAGGCGTATGCAAGAACCTCCTTACTTACTCCATACTCGAGGAGTTCTGCAAGGGGTGCACCATGTGCGCACGGGTCTGCCCTGCAGGGGCCATCGTGGGAGAGAAGAAGAAGCCGCACAAGATCATCGAGGAGATATGCGTGAAGTGCGGGGCCTGCTTCGAGATATGCAAGTTCAAGGCGGTTAAGAAGGGATAGATCGGAGGAGGTTATGATGGTCTCGATAACGATAGACGGCAGACGGGTCAAGGTGAGAGAGGGTGCCACCATACTTCAGGCATCCAGGGAGAACGATATCTACATTCCCACCCTCTGTGACGACCCGAGACTGGAGCCGTACGGCGGATGCCGCCTCTGTCTCGTGCAGATAAAGGGTATGGCGCGGCCTGTGACCGCCTGTACGACGCCTGTCTCGGAGGGGATGATAGTGGAGACGACGAACGATGAGATCGAGGACCTCAGGCGCACGATCGTCGAGCTCCTTCTCAGCGACCATCCCAACGACTGCATGGTGTGCGAGAAGGCGGGCGACTGCACGCTCCAGGAGCTTGCATACTTCTACAACATCAGGAAGAACCGCTTCTACGGCGAGAGAAGGCAGTATGCGGAGCGTGACGGTAACCCGTTCATAGAGAGGGACATGGAGAAGTGCATACTCTGCGGCAAGTGCGTGAGGGTCTGCAGCGAGGTCCAGGGTGTCAGCGCCATCGAGATCGCGTACAGGGGTTTTTCGGCGAAGGTCTGCCCGCCCTTTGAGAAGGACCTCGACTGCGAGTTCTGCGGCCAGTGCGTCAGCGTCTGCCCCACCGGCGCGCTCATGGGAAAGCTCTCGATGGGCAAGGGGAGGCAGAAGGACATAGAGAAGGTGGAGAGTGTCTGTCCGTACTGCGGCTGCGGCTGCAACATAACGCTCCATGTCGCGAGAAACGAGGTCATAAGGGTCTCGTCACGCCCTGACTCGCTGAACGAGGGCTGGCTCTGCGTGAAGGGACGGTTCGGCTTCAAGTTCAACAGCAGTCCCGACAGGCTCAAGCACCCGCTCATCAAGAGGAACGGCCGGTTCGAGGAGGCCTCGTGGGACGAGGCCCTCGACTACGTTGCGCAGAGGCTCGGAGAGATAAAGGATCGCTACGGTGCCGATGCGATCGCAGGGCTCAGTTCAGCCAGGTGCACGAACGAGGAGAACTACCTCTTCCAGAAGTTCATGAGGGCCGCGGTCGGCACGAACAATGTCGACCACTGCGCCCGCTACTGACACAGTGCCACGGTGGTCGGTCTGGCCACAGTGTTCGGTTCCGGGGCCATGACGAACTCGATCCCGGAGATAGAGAACAACGATCTCCTATTCGTCATCGGGTCAAACACGAAGGAGAACCACCCGATCGTCGCCCTCAGGATGTTGAAGGCCGCGAGGAAGGGAGCGAAGATCATAGTGGCCGACCCGAGGAGGGTGCCGCTCGTGAGGTTCGCGCACATATGGATGCAGCAGCGCCCCGGCACCGACGTCGCCCTGCTCAACAGCATGATGCACGTTATAGTCAAAGAGGGGCTGGTGGACAAGGACTTCATAGTCTTCCGCACCGAGGGCTTTGACGAGGAGTTCCTGAAGAGTCTCGACGAGTTCACTCCGGAGGTCGGCGAGAAGATCACAGGAGTGCCGAAGGAGAAGATAATAGAGTCTGCGAGGCTCTACGCCGGGGCCTCGAATCCGGGGATATACTATACCATGGGCATCACTCAGCACAGCCACGGCACGGACAATGTCTTCTGCATTGCGAACCTCGGCCTCATGACGGGCAGCCTCGGCAAGGAGAGTTCGGGGGTGAATCCGCTCAGGGGACAGAACAATGTGCAGGGCTCTTCGGACATGGGGTGCAGCCCGAACATGTATCCCGGCTACCAGAAGGTCACGATCCCGGCGGTGAGGGAGAAGTTCGAGAACCTCTGGGGAACGAAGCTCTCCGACCGGGAGGGGATGACGGCGACGGATATGATGTCCGCCGCAGAGGCGAAGACGCTCAGGGCGATGTACGTGATGGGTGAGAACCCGGTGCTGAGCGATCCGGACATGCAGCACACGGTCAAGGCGTTCGAGGCACTCGACTTCCTCGTTGTCCAGGACATATTCATGACAGAGACCGCCGAGCTCGCGGACGTGGTCTTGCCGGCGGCCTCCTTTGCAGAGAAGAACGGCACGTTCACGAACACGGAAAGGAGGGTCCAGCGCGTGCGGCGCGCGGTCTCCCCGCCGGGTGAGGCGCGCGAGGACCTCTGGATCATTATGCAGCTGAGCAACCGCATGGGGTACGAGATGAAGTATCCGGGTGCAGAGTCGGTCTTCCAGGAGATGGGCATGGCCTGGCCCGCGATGGCCGGCATGTCCTATTCGCGGCTCAACAGGGGCGGGCTGCAGTGGCCGTGTCCCACGGCGGACCACCCAGGCACGCCCTATCTCTTCAAGGGAGGCTTTCCCCGGGGCAAGGGGCGCTTCACGGTGGTTAAGTACAGGCCGCCCGCAGAGGAGCCCGACGAGCAGTACCCGTTTACGCTCACGACTGGCAGGGTCCTCTTCCAGTACCACACGGGTACCATGACGCGCAGGGTGGAGCCGATAAACCGGGTCTCGCCCGGTCCCTTCATAGAGGTGAACGTCGATGACGCGCGGGAGATGGCCATAGAGGATGGAGCAATGCTGAGGGTGACCTCGAGGCGCGGCTCCATAGAGCTCAGGGCCCGCCTTTCGAAGCGGCCCGGAAGGGGGGTCGTCTTCATACCTTTCCACTTCAGGGAGGCTGCGGCCAACGTCCTTACGAACAGCAAGGCCCTCGATCCGCTCTGCAAGATACCGGAGCTCAAGGTGAGTACCGTGAGGATAGAGAAGGTCTGAGCTGAAGCGCGCGCCGCATCCGGCCCTCGGTTTGGTGCGGGCCGTATAATTCAACACTGGAGGGTTGCGATGATCGACATGGC
>DRKX01000153.1 GCA_011051565.1 Nitrospirota bacterium
GCGGTTATGAAGACCATGTCCGACCCTTCCAGGCTCTCTGCGATAGCGTCGCAGTCATGGAGGGCGGCCTGGCGCCCGATTTCCGGGTTCGAGCCTGCGCCGAGCCCTCTCGTGAGGTCCGCGCCTATCTGTATCTTCTGAGGGGCGAGCGAGTTCTCCAGCACCTGGAGATCCGTGTTGACCGCTATGAAGTCGATACCCTTGAGGTCTGCGGCTATCATGTTGTTCACCGCGTTTCCACCGGCGCCCCCCACTCCTATGACCCGTATCTTGGCCGACTGTTCCCTCAACTCTTCAAGCTCGAACATGAAAACCTCCTTATGTTTAGTATTTATGGTATCGTCGATCCCGTTGCCGGGCGTCACCTTCTAAGAAAGCCCCTCACCCAGTCCTTCATCTTCTTCAGAATATTCCCGAAGAGGTCGCCGTAATTGACAGGGGGAACCTCTGTCTGCGCCGCGTAGATCAGGAGTCCCACCCCCGTGGCGTACATGGGGTCGGAGACGATGTTCTTGATCCCACCGACATTCACCGGCGTACCCACCCGTACCGGCAGCCCGAGCATGACCTCCGCCATCCTGTCGAGACCCGAGAGCTGTGAACCGCCGCCTGTCAGCACGATCCCGTAGGATGCCTCGTCTTGAGCACCGACCTTCTTGAGTTCATTCTTCACAATCTCGATGAGCTCTTCACACCTCGGCTGGATTATCTCGGTTATATAGCTCCTCGGTATAGTCTTCTCGTCCCTCCCTGCAACCATTATCCTCACTTGCTCGTCCTTGTTTCCGAGGCCCGCCACGGCCATGCCGTAGAGCTTCTTGACACGCTCGGCCTCCTGGACGGGCAGTCTCAGGCCTATGGCGAGGTCGTTCGTCACATGATTGCCTCCGACCGCGATGACGGACGTATGGGTGAGGACACCGCTCTTGTAGAAGGCTATGTCCGTCGTCCCGCCCCCGATATCCACGAGCACCACGCCCTCGGCCTTTTCGTCGTCGGTCAGTGTCGAGAGGGCAGATGCAAGGGGCTCGAGCACTATGTCGACGACCTGGAGTCCGGCCTTTTCACAGCACCTGATGAGGTTCTGCACCGCCGAGACGGAACCGGTCACGATCTGCACCCTTGCCTCGAGTCTCACGCCGGACATGCCCACCGGATTCATTATCCCATCCTGGCCGTCTATCACGTACTCGACGGGGATGACGTGGAGCACCTCGCGGTCGAGCGGAACATACACAGCCTTTGCAGCCTCGAGCGCCCTGTCGACATCATCCTTGCTCACCTCCCTGCCCCTTATGCCCACGGCCCCGTAGCTCTCGAAGCTCTTTATGTGGCCGCCGGCTATCCCGACGCAGACGGAGTTTATCTCCACGCCAGAGGCCTTTTCGGCATCCTTCACGGCATCGATGATCGACTCCACCGTTGTCTCGATGTTCACCACCATCCCCTTCCTGAGTCCCCGCGATGGTGCGGCACCGAGGGCGAGTATGTCCATCCTGTCACCTACGGACTCACCCACCAGGGCGCAGATCTTCGTCGTGCCCACATCGAGTCCAGCCACTATAGGCCCCTGATCCATGTTACATTCTCCCCTTTACAGGCCTGATTATCACCCTTCTGGCGAACCTGAGGTCCACGTAACCGGCGGGAATCCCCCTTCTGGCCATCTCGCCCTCGAGCTGTACGAGCCTCGTGAGCTTCTTACGGTAATCCCCCTTGCCGATCATGATCGTCAGCCCTCCGACCTTCAGCCTCATGTCCTCGGGCCTCTGGGCGACGATCTCCACCTCCTCATCTGAGAAGAACCCCTCCTCTCTCACAATGGCGGCAACCTTCAGGGCCTCGCGCAGCAGATCCTCCCTCAAGGTGTCCATCCTTATCACGGGCAGGAATGCTATGGTCTCGCTGAGTTCCTCGAGAATATCCCCTCTTCTGCTCAAGATGTAGAGGCGCCCATTCCTATTGAGCAGCGCAAGCGGCTCCGCCTCCCTGAGCCTCACTATCAGTGTATGGGGGAGCTCCTTCCTGACGGCTACATCCCTTATCCAGGGGGATTCGAGCACCCGCTCGCTCAGTTCCCTGCCGCTTATCCTGAGCATGCTCTCACCGCGTCTGATCCTCAGGAGCGCCACGACCTCCTCGTCAGAGAAGTGCTTGTTGCCCACCACCCTTATGTTCCTTATCACCAGGGCATCCGCAGCCCTTCCGTAGAGGTACACCCCTGTCAGGCCGACAGCCGCGGCCACGACGATGATGAAGACGGCCCTCAGAAGGAACGGATGAAGTAACAGCCCCGACAGGGGCCTCCTCTCTCTCTTCACCCTGTTACCCTTCTTCCTCGGTCTCCTGTTCATGCCGCCACCCCCCTCCTGTTGAGGGCATCCAGGACGATCTCCTCCACGAGCGAGAGGAAATCATATCCGGCGAGCGCCGCTATCTTCGGCAGCAGGGACGTCTCGGTCATGCCAGGGATGGTATTGACCTCGAGAAGAAAGGGTGTGCCCGATCCATCCACTATCAGGTCCACCCTCGTCGCCCCTTCGCACCCGAGGGCCCTGTGCGCCTCAAGCGCGATATCCTCGGCCCTGCTCAGGACTTCGCCGTCCACATCTGGTGGAAGCAGATACTCCGTCATACCCGGCGTATACTTCGAGCGGTAATCATAGAACGTCCCGCACGGCCTCACCTCAACAGCACCGAGCACTCTGCCCCCGAGGATTCCCACCTGTATCTCCCTTCCATCTATGAACCTCTCCACAACGACCCTGCCTCCGTAGGCAAGCGCCGCCTTTACGGACTCGTTCAGTTCCTCTCTCGTGGCCGCCAAACTGACGCCGACACTCGAACCCTCTCTCGAGGGCTTGACGACCCATGGAGGGGGAAACGGAGGTTCGATCACCCCGGGGGCCCACCTGCTCTCTGTCCCTAAGACCAGGTAGCCCGGAACGTCGAGGCCGTGGTGCCGGAACATCTTCTTCGACGCCTCCTTGTCCATTGCGAGCGCTGAGGCGAGGACACCCGAACCCGTGTATGGTATGCCCATCACCTCGAGCATCCCCTGAACGGACCCGTCCTCTCCCCAGCCGCCGTGAAGGGCGAGAAAGGCGACCTCCACGCCTTCCCTCCTCAACGCCTCGCATAAGGCACCGGCTGCATCCATGAAGACGACGTCATAGCCTCCGGCCTTCAGGGCGTTGAACACGGCATTGCCGCTCTTGAGCGACACCTCCCTCTCGGCGGACACACCGCCTGCGATCACGCCTATACGCTTGTCCGTCACCGGTCCTTTCACGCCTCTCGCCGCCTTCCCATGATCTTCACCTCGGGTTCGAGAGCGACGCCGAACAGCCGTTCCACCCTCTCGCGGACAGTCTCCATGAGGGTGAGGAAGTCTTCGGCCCTGCCGCGGCCCTTGTTCACGAAGAAGTTCGCATGCTTCGTGCTCACCTCTATATCTCCGACTCTCATTCCCTTGTACCCGGCCTCCTGGATCAGCCTTGCAGCCGACCCGTCGGCAGGGTTCTTGAAGACGCATCCAGCAGACCGTTCAGCGAGCGGCTGCGTCCTCCTCTTCATGTCGAGGAACTCTTTCATCCTCTTGCGGACGGCACTCCTGTCGTCCCTCCTCAAGCGCACATGAACCCCGAGGACCACGGTGCCTCGAGAGAATCCCCCGCAACGGTATGTTGCGTTGATCTCCTCCCTGTTCATCGAGCCGAGGCGGCCGTCCTTGAGCACGGCAACCCTCTGCACGACACCCATGATCTCGTAACCATAGGCTCCGGCATTACCGAAGACCGCCCCGCCTACGGTTCCCGGGATTCCGGCAAGGCCCTCGAGCCCGGAGAGCCCCTCCTCCCTGCAGAACGACACGAGCCTCTGGAGCGGAAGGCCCGACTGGACGAAGACGAGCACGTCGTCACCACTGACCTCTACGGTCTCGAGCCTCCGGAAGGCATTGAGGCTTACGACCGCCTCATCGAGCCCGTCGTCCATCACCAGGAGGTTCGTTCCACCGCCGATCAGAACATATCCCATCCCCTCACTTGAAAGCACACTCAACAGGCCTGTGAGGCTCGATGTGTCGTCGGGCATGAAGAGATACGCCGCCCTGCCCCCTATTCGGAGAGAGGTATGATCCCTCAGCATCACATCCGTGGCGATCCTGCCCCTGAACCCACCGGGCAATCTCTCTCTCAGGCTGTAGTCTGAAATCACCGGTTCAGCCCCTCTCTGTCGGCCACTCCGACCATGCCGTCCTTGAGTACCGCCTCTCCCACTCTCCATACATCGCCGGCACCGAGGGTGAGGAGCAGGTCTCCGTCTCTCAGTTCCGCGCTGATGTCGGACACCAGTTCGTCCCTGTCCCTGATGTACCTGACCCCTTTCAGGCGGCCCTTCAGCCCTCTGTAGAGGACCTCTGAGCTGACGCCCCTGATCGGCTCTTCGCCTGCAGGGTAGATATCCATGAGGTAGAGCAGGTCCACGCCGTCGAACGAATCGACGAACTCCTGCATAAGCTCCCTTGTCCTCGAATACCTGTGTGGCTGAAAGACGACTATGAACCTCCCCTTCACCGCACTGCCGACCGAGCCGATGGTGGCCCTTATCTCGGTGGGGTGGTGGGCGTAATCATCGTATACCCTCGCCCCGGAAAACTCTCCCTTGAACTCGAACCTCCTCTGCACGCCGGAGAAGGCGGCGAGCGCGTCCCTCACCGTCTCGGCGTCGATCCTCAGCTCCGAGGCGACACAGATTGCGCTGAGGGCGTTCAGGACGTTGTGGGCACCGACAAGGGGAATCCTGAACTCTCCCCTGTAGCCTGCAACACCTGTCACGCCGAAGCTCATGCCGAGGCCGTCGGCCCTGACGTCACAGGCCCTGACGTCCGCCTCCTGGGAGAGACCGAAGGTGATGTACTTCCTCGTGAGGCTGCCCGCTATACGCTTCAGGTAGGGGTTGTCGGCACAGAGGATCGATACCCCGTAGAAGGGAACCTTGTCGAGAAACTCCCTGAAGGCGTTGCAGAGGGTCTCCATGTTCTTGAAGTAGTCCATGTGCTCTCGGTCTATGTTCGTAGCCAGGGCAATGGTGGGGGAGAGCTTGAGGAAAGACCCGTCACTCTCGTCCGCCTCTGCGATGAGGAAATCACCCTGCCCGAGCCTTGCGTTCGAGCCTGTGGCCTTGAGGCGCCCGCCGATGACGACCGTGGGGTCGAGCCCTGCGCCGGAGACGACGGCTGCTATCAGCGATGTCGTCGTCGTCTTGCCGTGCGCTCCTGCGACGAGTATGCTGTATTTGAGGCGCCCCAGCTCGGCGAGCATCTCCGCCCTCGGTATCACGGGTATGGACCTGCGGCGTGCCTCGAGGACCTCTACGTTGTCCTCCCCGACCGCCGATGATATGACGACGACGTGTGCGCTGTCTACGTTCTCGGGCCTGTGCCCTATGTATATCCTCACTCCCATCCCTCTCAGTCTTCGTGTATTGTCGGACTCCCTGACGTCGGAACCAGTGACCTCATAGCCGAGGTTCTGCAGGACCTCTGCAATACCGCTCATCCCTATGCCTCCGATGCCGACGAAATGTATCACTCTGAACTGTTCAAACATCCTTCTCTGCTCCTTTCCAACGAGATCAGACTTAAAGCTATATCCGCTATCCTCTTGACGGCATCCGGCCTTCCCAGTCCCATCGCCTTCGTCCTCATGTGCGCCCTGAGTGCAGGGTCGTTGTACAGCCTCCTTATCTCACCGGAGAGCCTCCTGCCGTTGAGTTCCGCATTACGGATCATCACCGCAGCGCCGAGCCTCTCGAGCTTCGCGGCGTTCACCTCCTGGTGGTTCGCCGCAGCATACGGGTAAGGCACGAGTATCGCCGGCTTGCCGGTGACGGTCATCTCAGCGAGCGTGGTGGCCCCAGCCCTCGACACCACGAGGTCAGCAACCGCATACGCCTCCGGCATCTGGTATATGAAGGGCGAGACCATTGCACCGAACCCGTAAGTCCTGTATGCATCCCTGACCCTGTCGAAATCCCTCTCACCGGTCTGGTGAAGGAACTGTATCTCGTCCTTGAGGTCGACGAGGTACTGGAGCGCATCCATTACCGCCTCGTTGATTGATGCCGCTCCGGCGCTCCCTCCGAATACGAATACGGTGAAGAGACCCTCTCTGAGAGAGAAGAGCCTCAGGGCCGCTGACCTGCTGCCCTTGAGTATCCTCTCCCTCACCGGGTTGCCAGTTAGGTGGACCTTCTCCCTCGGGAAGTAGGCCATGCTGTCCTGGTATGTTATGCATACGGACCTCGCCAGGTGTCCAAGCAGCCTGTTGGCCATCCCTGCAACCGTGTTCTGCTCGAGTAGGATCGTGGGGATTGAGAGCATCCACGCAGCAGTGAGCGGGGCCATTGAGGCATAGCCTCCCGAACCGACCACTATGTCCGGGCAAAACTCCCGCATGAAGGCACGGCTCTCTCCCAGGGCCCGGAAAAACCTGTACAGTGAGCGGACCTTCCTGGAGAGGGAGCCCCCCACGAAACCCTCTGCAGGGATGAACCTTATCGTGTAGCCCTCCCTCGGCACAACCCTCGCCTCAATGCCGTACACCGTCCCCATGAAGACTATCTCGGTCCCTGGGTCCCTCGCCCTCAGTTCATCGGCCAGCGCGAGCCCCGGGTAGAGGTGGCCGCCTGTGCCCCCGCCTGCAATCACGACCCTCACAGGGACCTCCTCCTGAGCCTGCGAGTCTTGAGCCCGGGCCTGCTCCTTGCTATCGATTCCCTCACCGGAAGGCCGTACTGCTCGGGCTCGGCCTTCGATATCCTCAACAGCGTGCCGACCGCCATGAAGTTGACGAGCAGCGAAGAGCCGCCGTAGCTGATGAAAGGAAGGGGCAGTCCCTTGGTGGGAACGATGCCGGTGACTACGGCTATATTTATCAGGGCCTGCATCGTTATCATGATCGTCAATCCGAACGCGGCGTAGTAAGAGAACGGACTCCGTGCCCTGCCGGCAACCCTCACCCCCCGGACAAAGAACAGGATGAAGAGGCACAGCACGGCGGTGACGCCGATGAAGCCGAGTTCCTCGCCGATCAGGGCGAATATGAAATCGGTATTTACCTCGGGCAGGAATCTCAGCTTCTGCCTGCTCTCACCGAGTCCGACCCCTGTCACGCCTCCGCTGCCGAGGGCTATGAATGACTGTACGAGCTGAAAGCCGCTGCCATGGTAGTACTTCCACGGATCGAGGAAGGCGAATATCCTATCCATCCTGTACGGTTCACTCAGGAGCTTGAGCAGCAGGGGCAGCATGGCGACGACCGTATAGAGGAAGAACTTCATACTCGTGCCCGCCAGAAAGAGCATCGAGAAGGTGATTAGTCCCAAGGTGAAGGCCCCTCCGAAGTCGGGCTGCATCAAGATCACCCCCTGGAAGGCCAGCATCACAAGGAGCGGTTTCATGAACGCCTTGACGCTGTCACTCCTGTACCGCGGCGAAGAGAGGTAGGCTGAAAGCGAGACGACCATGGCGAACTTTGCGAGTTCAACCGGCTGAAAGGTCGACGGCCAGAGCCTGAGCCACCGCCTTGCACCGTTGATCTTCACCCCGAGGCCCGGGATGAACACACAGAGCAGCAGCAGGAACGAGAGGGCGAGGAGCGGATACGAGTACTTCCTCAACGTAGCCGGCCGTATCCTGTAGAAACCCCACATGGACAAGACGGCAATGACGAGGGTCATGACATGCCTCTTCAGGTAAGCGAACTGGATGCCCGGGTCGTCTGCCGCAACACTGCCGGATTTCGAAATCTGCATCAGCGCGGTCGAGCTGTACACCATCACCACTCCTGCGAAGGAGAGCAGCAGCACTACGAAGAGCAGCCACCTGTCGGCCCGTCCGCCCGCTGATTCGCCCTGCACGACCGGCTTGCACCCGCTCATCGTCACGCTGTCAAGTCTCATGTCTCTTCCCCCTTGCCGAACCGGCAACCCGCACCTCCTTGAGTCTCGTCACCGATTCCTTGAACACGCGTCCCCTGTGCTCGAAGTCCTCGAACATGTCGAAGCTTGCACACCCCGGCGACAGGAGGACCACATCACCCGGCCGTGCCATCGAGAACGCCTTTGCAACGGCATCCGCCATGTCTTCGGCCTCCGCCGAGGGTGCAACACCGCCGAGCTGTCCCAGTATCTTGCCTCCCGCCTCGCCTATGACCACGAGTCCTCTCACCCTCCCATCCATGTACTCCCTGAGGGGGGTGAAGTCGCCTCCCTTGTCCCTGCCGCCGAGGATGAGTACCACGCCATCCTGAAGACCCTCGAGGGACTTGGTGACCGCACCGATGTTCGTGCCTTTCGAGTCGTTGTAAAAGCCTACGCCGTCTATCTCGGCGACAAACTCCATCCTGTGTTCAAGCCCCCTGAACCCTGAGAGCACACTCCTGACCGCATCGGCATCCGCACCGCAGAGGGACGCAACGAGCGAGGCCGCCAAGGCATTCTCAGTATTGTGGGCCCCCTTCATCCCGAGGTCACGTATGCTCGAGATCACGACCTCACCGCCGCCGGTATCGACACAGATGAGGCCGTCCCTGACATAGGCCCCTCTAACCCTCTCCTTGGTCGAGAAGTAGAATGGCTCAGAAGCCGCCTGCTCGCCTGTTCGCCTGACGACGGGGTCGTCGAGGTTCAGAACGAGGCGGTCGGCGGCGGTCTGGTTCATGAATATCCGTGCCTTCGCCTCCACGTATCCGCCGAGGCCATCGTAGCGGTCGAGGTGGTCTGGGGTCACGTTCAGTACGGCTGCCACCGAGGGGGCGAAGTCACGGATGCTCTCGAGCTGAAAAGAGGAGACCTCGACGACCACATGGTCGAGGGCACCTGCACTGCCCTCCTCGAGGACCCTCAGGACCTCATCCGATATGGGTGTGCCTATGTTTCCACCGGTGATCACCCTCTGTCCGGCCCCGGTCAGGATCAGGTGAATCAGGGTGGTGGTCGTGGACTTACCGTTCGTGCCCGTGACGGCCACCCATGGAATTCCAAAGGGCCTCAAGACCCTGAAGGCGAGTTCCATCTCCCCTATGACCTCGATGCCGCGCTCCGCGGCCGAGGCGAAGAAGGGCTGATCGAGGGATATCCCGGGACTCACGACCACCGTCTCCGCATCATCGAGCAGGCTGACGGGATGCCCCCCTGTCTCGATCCCCGTTCCATCCGGGAGTCTCGCGATGTTCACGGCAAGGAGGTCCCTCTCCCTGGTATCCGTCACAGTCACCTCGGCGCCGAGGAAGCGGAGCAGCCTGGCAGCGGCGAGGCCGCTCCGTCCAAGGCCTGCGACAACCACGTTCCTCGATCTCATCGTGTCTCTGATGTCGACTGCCTGCAATTCATCACACCCCGTACGAATCAAGTTGACGTCCATGCTGAAGCGGCAACCGTCCGCTCCGGTCTCGAATCCGTTCATCTCAGCTTCAATGTCGACAGGCTCAGCAGGGCCAGAATTATCCCCACTATCCAGAACCTCACGACCGTCTTGGGCTCGGGCCATCCCTTCACCTCGAAGTGGTGGTGTATCGGAGCCATTCTGAAGACCCTCCTGCCCGTAAGCTTGAACGAGAGGACCTGCAGAATGACCGAGACCGTCTCCACCACGAAGATGCCTCCGACAAGGGCGAGTACGATTTCGTGCTTGGTGATCACTGCGAGTGTTCCGAGCGCGCCCCCGAGCCCCAGAGAGCCGACGTCGCCCATGAATATATCGGCAGGATAGGCGTTGTACCATAGAAAGCCGAGCGCAGCACCGAACATGGCGCCGCAGAAGACGGTCAGCTCACCCGTGCTGGGCAGATAGAGGACCTGCAGGTACTGGGCGAGCCGGGCATGGCCGCTGATATAGACGAAGACACCGCTTGCAAGGGCAGCGACCGCGACGAGCCCGATGGCGAGACCGTCTATGCCGTCGGTCAGGTTGACGGCATTGGATGACCCTACGACGACGAAGACGGAGAACGGCACGTAGAAGAGTCCGAGGTCGAGGAGCCACCTCTTGAAGAACGGCACGCTCAGCTTGGTACTGTACGGATCGAGCGGATTGTGGTAGAGGAACAGGCTGATCCCCGTTGCCAGCGCTATCTGGAGGGCGAACTTGTGACACGCCCTCAGTCCCTTGTGGTTCCTCCTGACGACCTTCAGGTAGTCGTCGGCCAGTCCTATGAGGCCGAAGCCGCTCGTGGCCGTGATCAGGACCCAGGTATACGGGTTCCTCAGGTCCATCCACAAAAGGGCCGTCGCCAGGATGCTGGCGAGTATCAGGATGCCCCCCATGGTCGGGGTCCCGGCCTTCGACATGTGGGTCTTCGGGCCGTCGTCCCTTATCTGCTGCGTGAGGCTGAAGTTCCTGAGCCTCTCTATCACCGACGGCGCCAGCATGAACGTCAGCAGCGAGGCGGTGATAGCCGCGAGTACGGTCCTGAACGTAATGTACCTGAAGACGTTGAACGGGAAATAGTATTCACTCAGGCTGTACAGGAGTTCGTAGAGCATCAATCCTCCAGGACCCGCTCGAGCCTCATGCCTCTCGAGCCCTTTATGAGCACCGTGTCATCCTTCCCGACCATTGACAAGAGTATCTCACGCGCCTCCTGCGGGTCTCCGGCGTGCACGGCCTCGGCATCGCCGTTTCCGCCTGAGAACTCCTCGCATGTATACGCCATGAGCTCGCCCACGGCGATCAGTACGTCCACGCCGAGCGTGGCGAGCCACCTGCCGAGCTTCCTGTGGGCCTGCTCGCCGTAGGGACCGAGATCGAGCATGTCGCCGAGGACCGCAACGGCACGGCCCCTCCTGAGCCTGAGCAGTTCCTTCACGGCCTCTTCCATCGACGCCGGATTGGCGTTGTAGAGATCGCTGATTACGAGGGCGCCCTTCAGTTCCTTCAGTTCGAGCCTCATCGGGACACCGCTGAACTCCCCAAGGGATGCACTTATCTCATCGAGCGGGACGTCGAGCAGCCTGCAGACCGCCACCGCGGCGAGGGCGTTGTAGACGTTGAACAACCCGAAGACCCTGAGCCGTACGTCGGCGGCCTCTCCGTCCTTCAGGTACACCCTGAAACTCACTCCCCCATCTTCATACTCGATCCCGTCCGCCCGGACGTCGACACCCTCGTTCAGGCCGAAGGTGAGGAGATCGCACATCTCCGGTATATCCTTGATATTGGGGTCGTCACCGTTGAGCACTCCGGTCGCGGCGAAGTCGAGCAACTCGAACTTGGTGGCGCGCACCGTCTCGATGGAGCCGAACCCCTCGAGGTGCGCGGGCCCTATGTTGGTTATCACCCCGATGTCCGGTCTTGCTATCTCGGAGAGTTCCCTTATGTCGCCGGACTTGCTCGCCCCCATCTCGAGGACTGCAACGCCGTGGTCATCGAGTTCCGTGAGGCAGAGAGGGAGGCCGATCTGGTTGTTGAGGTTCCCCTTGCTGCCGAGGACCTTGTACCGCTTGTCGAGGACCGTGGCGATCATCTCCTTCGTCGTGGTCTTGCCGTTGGTCCCGGTGACTCCTACCACCTTCACCGGCCTGCTGAGCCTCCTGTGACGCGCTATCCGCTGAAGTGCGCGCAGGGTGTTGCCTACGTGTATGATGCTCCTCCCCCTCGGGACGACGGGAGGGCAGCTGACGACGGCTCCGGCCCCTTTCTTCAGGGCCTCGTCGACGAAGAGGTGACCGTCGAAACGCTCACCCTTCAGGGCGACGAAGAGCTCGCCGTCCTTTATCGTCCTCGAATCTATCGATATGCCGCTGAAGGTATCGGCCCCCTTCAGTATGAGTCTGCCCGAGGTCGCCTCGAGTATCTCTGTCAGGGCATAACTGCTCATCCAATCCTCCTGCGAGGGCCGGTCTTCGATCCACTGATCGCCTCCATGAGGACCTCCCTGTCGCTGAAGCGATGCCTCACCCCTCCGATCTCCTGATAGTCCTCGTGTCCCTTTCCGGCGATCAGCACGACATCACCCGGCCGTGCAACCCGGACGGCCGTCTCGATGGCCGCCTTCCTGTCAGGCTCCACGATGTACTCCGCACCCCCCATGCCCTCCAGGATGTCGTTAACGATGGCCATAGGGTCCTCTGTCCTCGGGTTGTCGGACGTAACGATCGCGATGTCGCTCAACTCCGCCGCGATCCCGCCCATCAGCGGCCTCTTTCCCCTGTCCCTGTCGCCACCGCAGCCGAATACCGTGATGATGCGGCCGCGGGTCAGCCTCCTGAGGGACTCGAGCACCCTCCTGAGGGCATCAGGGGTATGGGCGTAGTCGATGACGGCGAGGAAGCCGAGGCCGGACCGGACGGGCTCCATCCTGCCATCGACGCCGCTGCACCGGCTCACGCCCTCGGCTATCCGCTCCCAGCCTATCCCCATTGCAAAGGCAGCGCCTGCGGCCGAAAGTATGTTGTATACGTTCGTTACGCCGAGCAGGGGTGAGCTGAGACGGTATTGCTCCGCGCCGTGCACAACGGTGAAGGCGAGGCCGTCGAAGCCCTCATCTATATCTGCGGCCCGGAAATCGGCGTCCCGGCTCTCGATACCGTAGGTGATGACGCGGAGACCGGTCCCGTGGACCGCCCTGTCCCTTATCGCCTCGACCAGCCTCCTGCCGTACGGGTCGTCTATGTTTACGACGGCGGCGCGGCCGGTGAGTTCGAGGAAGAGCCGCTGCTTGGCCCTGTAGTACGCCTCCATGTCGCCGTGGAAATCGAGGTGGTCCCTCGTCAGGTTCGTGAAGACGGCCGTGTCGAAGTCCGTGCAGTCGACCCTCTTCAAAGAGAGGGAGTGCGACGACACCTCGGCCACTGCATGAGTCACCCCCCTGTCGCTCATCAGGGAGAGGAGGCGCTGGAAATCGAGTGCCTCCGGAGTGGTGAACCTCCCCGCAAGCTCCTCGGAGCCGACGATGTATCTTATGGTGCCCGTGAGGCCCGCTCTGACGCCCTCGGCGGCGAGTATGGCAAGGAGTATGTACGAGGTCGTCGTCTTGCCGTTGGTGCCGGTTATGCCGGTGAGCGAGAGCCTCCCCGAGGGGTGGCGGTAGAACCTGTCGGCAATGACCGCCATGGCGGCGTGTATATCCCTGACCTGCACATACGGGACCTTCACGCCAGGGGGCATGGGCATCTCTGAGACGACGGCCCCGGCCTTCCTGGCAACGGCGTCCCTGATGAAATCATTGCCGTCGAAGCGGTCTCCCCTGACCGCGAAGAAGAGGTCTCCCTCGCTCACCTCCCTCGAATCCGCGGAGAGCCCCCCTACGACGCAGTCTCCTGTAACGGCCGCCGGTGTCAATCCTTCTATGAGTTCGCTCAGTCTCATGCACATACGGTCAGAAATCACGGCTCTTCAGCCCCTCCTTCGGCGGTGGGCCCATCACGAGTATATTGTTGTCCACCCTGTCCTCGAAGGGGATGGACTTGTATGCAAGGGCCTTCTCTGAGATGGCCCTGAATACCGGGGCGGCGACTTCACCGCCGTAGTACCTGCCCCTCGGCTTCCAGA
>DRKX01000154.1 GCA_011051565.1 Nitrospirota bacterium
GAGGAAGGCCAGCAGGACGAGCAGTATGACGGAGGTATGTTTCAAGCGGGTCATGACGGTCACGAGGTCACGGGGCTCAGAACTTGAGCCTTCCCAGAGCGATTGTTGATCCTATGATGCCGAGCACCGCCCCTCCCAGCGGGAGTGCTGCCACGAGGCCGAGCGGGAGCTGCATCTCACCGAGCATCGGGAAGTCGGTGACCACCAGCCCGTTGATGAACCTGTAGAGGCCGTATGTGCCTGCGCCTCCGAGCAGGCCGCCCATGAAGCCGAGGGTCCCGCCCTCGATCAGGAAGGGCATCCGTATGAAGGCCCTCGTCGCCCCGAGCAGCTTGAATATCTCGATCTCCTCCTTGCGCCTGTAGAAGAGTATCTTCACCGTGCTGTAGCAGACGAAGACTATCGCCATGGAAAAGAGCAGGATCACGCCCGCGCTCAGGGTCTTGACCCCGCTACGGATCGTATAAATGGTGCCGAGGAGGTCCTCGCCGTAGACAACGTCGTCGACGCTCCTGAGGCGCCTGAGCTCATCGATCAGTGCCTCCACCCTCTTCCTGTCGAAACCGTTCTCCTTGAGCCTGATCTCCAGGGATGGAAAGAGGGGGTTTTCATCGAGGCCCTCGAGAATGTAGGCCGCGTCCTTGAGTGACGACCTCAGCTCGACGAGTGCCTCGTCCTTTGATATGAACTTCACGCTCTCGACGATCGGGTCTCTGCTCAGCCTGGCCTTCAGCTGATCGATCTCCCTCTCTCCAGTCCGGTCGGAGAGGAAGACCGTGACAGAGAACCGCTCCGGAAGCCTGCTCGCCACACCCTCTATGTTGTAAAGGGCGAAGAAGACGAGCCCGAGTACGAAGAGTCCCACGCCGATGGTCACGACCGTCAGCATGTGTATCCACTTTTCGAACCAGAGACTCTTTAACGCAAGCCTTATGGAGTAGAGCATGTCGTCACCCTTCCTCGTCCGCCACGAGGTTGCCGCTGTCGAACCAGAGGACCCTCAGGCCCGTGTTCCTGAAAAGCTCCCTGTTATGGGTCGCGATCAGGATGGTCGTGCCCCTGGCGTTGATCTCCTTGAATATCTTCATTATGCCGGCTGCATTGTCGACGTCGAGGTTTCCCGTGGGCTCATCCGCGAGCAGCACCGTCGGGTCACCCACGATCGCCCTCGCTATAGTGATCCTCTGCTGTTCACCGCCTGAGAGGGCGGCCGGAAAGCTGTCGGTCTTGTGCCTGAGGCCCACCAGCTTCAACGCGTCGTGCACCCGCTCCTTTATCTCCGTCTCGCCGTAGCCCCTGATCCTCAGTGCGAGGGCGATGTTGTCGTAGACCGTGCGGTTGGCAAGGAGCTTGAAGTCCTGGAAGACCACGCCGATGTTTCTCCTGAGATAGGGAATGGAGGACTCCTTCAGTGTGTCCGTATCCCAGCCGGCTATGCTTATGGTCCCCTCGTCGGGCTTCTCGGCGAGGTAGATCAGCTTCAGGAGCGTGGACTTGCCCGCCCCGCTGGGGCCGGTTATGTAGACGAACTCGCCCTTCTCGATGCCGAAAGAGACCTTTCTGAGGGCGGTTATGTTGTCGTAAATCCTGGTTACGTCCTTGAAACCGATCATTCAATCTCCAATCCTTAGACACGCAGGGACACCGGCGGCCGGAACAGCCTCAGAGGTGGTGCAGTCTCGAAAACCCTTCACGCAACACCGCATTATCTGTGATATTATAAAGTATTAAGGCCTCTTTTGCAATTATCCGTTTCCCTTGCCTTGCCAGCCGGCCCTTCAGCTTTCGAGACACCGGAATCAAGCCTCTTTTGCAATTATCCGCCTGCGTGCCCGGGAAAGGCGAGCGGGGATCGTAATGATTCGGTTTCGTGTCATGCCTACTCCGTGCAATCCCGCCGCTCATGCCTGGAGTACCGGTTTTCCGTTCTCAAGGAGGGTCTCCTCCGAGGAGTCACGGTATACGAGCACCACGGTCGGCCTGAAGAAGACGAAGTCCTGGTGGAACGGCGTCTTCACCTCGCCGCCGAACGAGCTGTTGTCACCGAGGGCTATGTGCACGGTGCCGAGTATCTTCTCGGATTCGAGGATGTTGTCCGGCCTTGACGCCCTGTCGTTGGTGCCGATGCCGACCTCGGCGATGTTGGCGTTCTCCCTGCGCTCGGCGAGCCGCTCCCCGAGGGCTGCACCGAACTCGTCCACACCCTCGACGTCCACGACATACCCGGCCCTGACCGTGAGCCTTAGCGGAGAGGATAGGCGCCTCGTTGGGGCCCATTCGAGGACGAGCGTCCCCTCTGCAGAGCCCTCGACAGGGGCGAAGTAGACCTCTCCGGCGGGCAGGTTCCCGAAAGAGCCGGGCCTTCTGAGGTCTCCGGTGTCCGCGAGCGCCCTCCGTCCCTTCTTCGAGAGCCTGATATCCGTACCGTTCGGCGTGGACACACGGACCTCGACGGCCCTGTCCACCAGCCTCGCCATCGCCTTCGTCCGCCGCCTGAGGGCCTTCCAGTCGACGTCCATGGCTCCTTCGAACATGCCGGCGTCAAACAGCGGCATGCTGGCATACCGGGCGCCGCATACACGCGTCAGCAGGTCCCTGAACCTCGTATGACTCGTCGAGTAGTTCGACAGGGCGATCACCGCGTCCACGGCCTGATCACAGTGTCTCCTCACGATCTCCTCGGCCCTCGCCGTCTTTTCGGGCGAGGCCTTCTTCTGGATCAGGGCCCTCAGCAGCCTCTCCGCCTTGAGCGACTCGACGGCCCTCTCACCGAAGGCCGCCCTCCAGAGGCCCTCCGGCGGCTCGACACCGTGGCCGCCCCTCGACGGATAACAGTAGAATACGACATCGCGCGCAAACCCCCTGCCGGTCTCCGCCGTCAGCATCGCCACGTCCTTCAGCCTCGACCACCTCTGCAGGTCCTCCCCGGGGACCGCGTCCCGCTTCGTCGGCCTGTCTGTGAAGACAAGCACCCGCTCGGTCCTCTTCACACCGAGGTTGGTACGGAATATCTCCCTTACTGCACCAGTCAACATGACAACCTCCTACGAGTTTATTGATCCGATATCCTTTCCCCCCCCTCTCGCCACACGTGCGGGATCAGGAAGGAGCCCTTTCACGCCTACCCCGAATTCCCTGTTCCGCCTTCATCCCCCCTCTCTCTCACCCCTGAGATCAACACGCATCCAAGCAGTGCGAGCACTCCGCCCGTCACGAACGCATACCCGCTGCCCCACTGCTGCCAGATGAGGCCGAACAGGAGGCTTGCCGGCAGGGACGCAATGCCGACGGCGCCGTTGTACCAGCCGAACGCCCTGCCCCTCAGTTCCGGCGGGACGAGGGAGGCGATCCAAGCCCTCTCGACCGGCTCTGTAAGGCCGAAGTAGAGACCGTAGAGGAGGAATGTCGTGATGAGGGCCCCCTCTGTCTCGAGGAGGGCGAACAAGAGGTAGATGACGGCGTAGTAGAGCCATCCGGCCATGATCATCGGTTTCCGCCCGAGCCTGTCCGAGGCCCTGCCCCCTGCAAGCGTGGAGACGACCTTTACGAGATGAAAACCCGACCATAGCAGGGCGACACCCGTTCCGCCGACTCCGGCGCTGTTGAGTCTAAGCAGGAGAAACGCGTCGGTCGAGTTCCCGAGCGTGAACACGACGACGGCGGCCATGAAGAGCCTGAAGTCGCGCATGCCGCCCACCTCACGGCCCTCCACGCGGCGGGGGGCCTCCCTTGCGCCCCCCTGCGGGCTCTTCTCCTTGACGAACGCCGTGACTATGATGACGACCGCTGCAGCAGGCAGTGCAGACCAGAGGAAGACGTCCCTCAGGGAGACGTCGAACCCCTTGAGCAGGACGACTGCTGCAAGTGGCCCTGCAATCGCACCTGCGTGGTCCATGGCCCTGTGGAAGCCGTATGCCCAGCCCCGGAACCGCAAGTCCGTGACATCGGCGATCAGTGCATCCCTCGGAGAGGTCCTGATGCCCTTTCCGACCCTGTCGAAGAACCTCAGCAGGAGCACCGCCGGCCACAGCCTGACGAGCCCTATCAGGGGCCTCGCGGCAGAGGAGAGCGTGTAGCCCCACACCACGTAGGGCCTCCTCCTGCCAGTCCTGTCCGTGAGATGGCCCGAGACGATCTTGAAGACCGAGGCGGTCGTCTCTGCAATCCCCTCGATGAGCCCCAAGGCAAAGGCCCCTGCACCGAGGACAGTGGTGAGGAAGACGGGCAGGAGGGGATAGATCATCTCGCTCGAGAGGTCGGTCAGGAAGCTGACGGCTCCAAGCGCCAGTACGGTGGATGGTATGTTGCCGAAGGCGGATCTCTTCAAGGTCTCCCCAGTCCCGGGTGATGCAAGCTTATTGTTAAGATTTTCCTGTTTATGTTAAGCTTTTCTACCGACATTTACATTATAACCCGACTGTCCGGTTATTATTACACCAATCCCACGGAGGCCATGGCCATGGTAAAGAACGACAGGTGGATAGAGGAGATGGCGAGACAGGGGATGATAGAGCCCATGGGCAGGAGCCGCTCGGGCGACGGGGCCGTCTCCTACGGCATAAGCTCCTACGGGTACGACATGCGGATATCGGACGAGTTCAAGATATTCACGAACATAAACACAACCGTGATCGACCCGAAGGCCTTCGACCCCGAGAGCTTCATAGACCACAGGGGGCCCGAGTGCATCATCCCTCCGAACTCGTTCGTGCTCGGCCGGTCGGTGGAGTACTTCAGGATTCCACGGGACATCCTCGTCATCTGTCTCGGTAAATCGACCTATGCACGCTGCGGCCTCGTGGTGAACGTGACACCGCTCGAGCCCGAGTGGGAAGGGCATGTCACCATAGAGATATCCAATACCACGCCGCTTCCGGCCAAGATATACGCGAACGAGGGGATAGCACAGCTGATATTCCTCGGGGCCGAAGAGCCCTGCGGGACGTCCTACAAGGACAAGACGGGCAAGTACCAGGCCCAGAAGGGCATCACCCTGCCGAGGATATAGCAGGAGGCGGCGCCGGCCGGATGGCGCCCGGGGTGAAAAAGGCAGCACCTTGTCGGCCGGCGCGAGAAGTGATTCGAGCACCTGCTCGCCGCAGAGGAGGAGGCACCTTGTCGGCAAAGGACAGACTCATACTGGCGTTGGACGTCAACGACCCCGAGGAAGCGATCGCCATAGTCGAGAGGTTCAGCGACTGGATCACGACCTTCAAGGTCGGGCTCGAACTCTTCACAACAGCCGGACCCGACATAGTGAGAAGGATCCATGAGAGGGGAAAGAAGGTCTTTCTCGACCTCAAGTTCCACGACATACCGAACACCGTGGTGAGGGCCTCGATCATGGTGACGAGGCTCGGGGTCTCGATGTTCAACATGCACGCATCCGGCGGGTTCGAGATGATGAGGAGGACGAGCGAGGCCGTGGTGGAGACATGCCTCAGGGAGAACCTGCCGAGGCCGAAGATGATCGCCGTCACCGTGCTGACGAGCATATCACAGGAGGAGTTCAAGAAGGACATGGGATACCAGCACGGAATAAGGACCCACGTAAAGCACCTCTCCGCCCTGGCCCATCGGGCCGGGCTCGACGGAGTGGTCGCCTCGGGCCACGAGGTCCAGGCCATAAGGAACTCCCTCGGCAAGGGGTTCGTCATCGTCACACCCGGCATAAGGCCTTCGTGGTCGCCGCCGGACGACCAGAAGCGCACGATGACGCCGAGGGAGGCCCTCAGGAACGGTGCGGACTATCTCGTGGTGGGCAGGGCGGTGCTTGCACAGAAGGAGCCCGAGAAGGCTGTGGAACTGATCCTGCTGGAACTCCTCTCATCCTGACGGGCCGAGGAACGACGAGCAATGACCATCAAGATACGGCAGGCCGACAAGACCCGCACCGGCGGCTTTCAACATGAGACCACCCTCTTCCCCCTCTACGTCGAACTCCCCTACAAGTCCCCTGCAGCCGTGTACGAGCGGTTCAGGGCGGCCGGAACCATGCTGCTCGAGAGCCTCAAGGGCTCAGAGACCATAGGACGGTACTCGTTCATCGCCGTAGACCCGTTCGCCGAGTTCAAGGTGAAGGACTCCGCCGTCGAGGTCCGATGTGCCGGGACCGGGGGGGGGCTTGAGTCCTGCCTGAACCTGACCGACAAGAGGCCGCTTTCACGTCTCAGGGGCCTCCTGCACTCATACCCGCAGAAGAAGGACCCGGCGCTGCCGCCTTTCCAGGGAGGGGCAGTCGGACTCATGAGCTACGACTTCGTGCATTACTTCGAGAAACTGCCCAAAACGGCACGTGACGACCTCCACATACCCGACGCCCACTTCTTCCTGTTCGACAGGCTCTTTGCATTCGACCGCAAGGAGAGGAAGGCATATGCCGTCGTGTGTCCCGGAGCGAGGCGGACGGCGCTCGAGGTGGTGGAGGGCTGGAGAGAAGGCGCCGGTGCCGCGGCACCGGGCCTCGGTGTCACGGACGGCTGCAGTTACGCTGGCCTGTACGACGAGGCCGGTGACTCCCTCTGCCGAATGGTGGAAGAATACGGCCGCGCGCGGGACGAAGGGGACGCAGTGATTCCAGCCAGACACGGCCGGGCGGAGATAGTATACGAGATGACGAAGCAGGACTACATGGACATGGTTGTCAGGGCGAAGGAGTACATC
This sequence comes from Nitrospirota bacterium, assembly GCA_011051565.1. GTDB lineage: Bacteria > Nitrospirota > Thermodesulfovibrionia > Thermodesulfovibrionales > JdFR-85 > BMS3Bbin07. The sequence continues at coordinate 6,664 of DRKX01000154.1, forward strand.
CGGGCAGGCGACATCTTTCAGGCAAACCTCTCGCAGCGCCTCTCCGCTCGTATAGACACACCCCCCTGGACGCTCTACTCGGTCCTCAGGCTCATAAACCCCTCGCCGTTCTCTGCATTCGCCGACTTCGGAGGCTACCAGATCGTCAGCTCCTCGCCGGAGAGGCTGATACGGCTCAAGGACGGAATCGCCGAGACGAGGCCCATAGCCGGCACGAGGCCGCGCGGTACAACCGCGGTCGAGGACGAGAGGCTGAGGGCCGACCTCCTGCTGAACGAGAAAGAGCGGGCCGAGCACATAATGCTCATCGACCTCGAGAGGAACGACCTCGGCAGGGTCTGCGGCTACGGCACGGTCAGGGTCGACGAGCTGATGATCACCGAGGACTACTCGCACGTGATACATATCGTGTCGAACGTACGCGGGGTGCTCTCACCCGGAAGGGACGCCTTCAGCCTCCTCAGGGCGACCTTCCCGGGCGGCACGATCACGGGCGTGCCGAAGGTCAGGTGCATGGAGATCATAGACGAACTCGAACCCGTCGTCAGGGGCCCCTACACCGGCTCTCTCGGCTATGTCGCCTTCAACGGCGACATGGACATGAACATCGTCATCAGGACGTTCGTGATCAAGGACGGCAGGGCGTATGTACAGGCCGGCGCAGGCATAGTGGCGGATTCGGTGCCAGAGAGTGAATACTACGAGAGCCTCAAGAAGGCCGAGGCACTGCTTTCGACGATAGAGAGGCTTTAGAGCCCGAAAAGAAGGGCCAGGGATAAGGGCGGTCTAACCGAAGAAGAGCCAGCGCTTCTTCGTCTTCGCATTGTCTATCGAGGCCTTTACCTCCTGGAGCATGGAGAACAGCTTTTCCTGCCTTTTCTGAATCTCCGTTATCGCCTTGTCGAACTTCTGGATGGCGAGGTCGTACCTCACCTTGTCCTTCTGTGAATCCCGGTTGTCCGCCGACTTCTCGACCGACTTCTCGACGCGCGCGATCTGACTCCTTATCTCGCCCAGGGCGGCGGTGACCTCGTCCATGAAGAACGACATGTCGGGACCTGCCTGCACTGGAGGGGCCGGGGCGGCAAAGGACTGCTCCTGCGGCTGGTCGAAGGCTGGGGCCGCAGCCACCGGGTCTGCTGCCATCATGTCTGCCAGCGGCTCGGCCGCAGGTTCCGCAAAAGGCTCTGCAACCGGCTCTGCAACCGGAGGAGAAGGCGGCGGCGGAGTGGGGGAGAATGTCTGTTCGGCCTTCTCCGCCATCTTCACGTCTATCCTGTGCTTCCTCGATATGTACTTTAGAATGAGTCTCGTTGCAGCATCGAAGGTCTCCTTGACCCCGCGGCCGTCCACTGCGACGGCCTCGAAATAAGGAAAGGAGTCGGGGTTGAGGTCCCTGTTCAGCTCGTCCACCGACATGATATCGTCGAGGTCCCTCTTGTTGTACTGGAAGACGACCGGTATGTCGGCGGGATCGAGGTTGTTGGCGATCAGGTTCTCGCGCATGTTCGCGAGGCTCTCGTTGTTCTGCTCTCTCATGAGTCTCTGCGAGTCAGCCACGAAGACGACTCCGTCGGCGCCCTTCAGAACGAGTTTCCTCGTCGCATTGTACCTCACCTGGCCGGGGACCGTGTAGAGCTGGAACCTTATGGAGAAGTCCTTTATCTTGCCCAGCTCCACGGGCATGAAGTCGAAGAAGAGGGTCCTGTCCGCCTCGGTGGCGAGCGAGAGCAGTTTGCCCCTCCTGTCGGGGGTCAGCACGGAGTGGAGGTACTGGAGGTTAGTGGTCTTTCCGCTGAGCCCTGGGCCGTAATAGACGACCTTCAGGGTTATCTCCTTAGTAGCATAGTTAAAGAGTGCCATTGTCCACCATCACCGGCAAAGCCGTCTTCAATCAGTGACAGGCGGCCTTCGCGCAACCGTCTCCACGAGGAGCAGGCCGCTGTCTGTTTTTTAGATTATAGCACAAACCCCGTTCCTTGTCTGGTACTTCACGTTGTACATCGCCTCGTCGGCAAGCCGCATGAGGTCTTCCTTCGAGCCCGCGGTCTCCGGGTACGAAGCGACCCCGAAGCTCGCGGTCAGCCTGATGCTGTAGCCCTCCTTCTTGAGGAAGACCGTGGAGGAGACGGTCTTCCTGAGCCGCTCCGCAATCTGGGTGGCGTACTTCGGGGACGTCTGGGGCAGGACTATGACGAACTCGTCGCCCCCGTAGCGTGCAACGATGTCCACGGAGCGGAGCTTTCGGAGCAGGAGCTGTCCGACCTCCACGAGCACCTTGCTTCCGACGAGGTGACCGTACCTGTCGTTTATGTTCTTGAAGTAATCGATATCCATGAAGATGAGGGATACCGAGGTGTTGTAGCGCTTGCACCTCTCGACCTCCATCTCGATGGTCCTCTGGAGATACCTCGAGTTGAAGAGCTTCGTGAGGTCGTCGGTAATGGCGAGTTCCGCCATCTTCTGGTGCACGGCGGTCAGGTTGATGGCCGTTGCAACGAGGCCCGAGAGCCTCGTGACGAGTGTGAGGTCCTCACCGGTGAAACCATCGCCGCTCCTCTTGTTGATCAGTTCGATGACGCCGAGTATCCGCTCCTGGTCTCCGACCGGGGCGGCCAGTATGGACCTCGTCTCTGCGCCGGGATATCCGTCCCTGTCCGCGAGGAATCTCCTGTCTCCTGTTACGTCGTTCACTATCACCGGCTTTCCCTTGTCGGCGACCCAGCCGGCAATCCCCTCGCCGACCCTGAGCCTGCATCTCCGCATGCGCCTCGACCTCTTGGCGGATGCCTGCATGAGATACAGTTCCTTACCCGTATCGTCACCAAGGAGTATGGCCCAGCCCCTTGCACCGACTGCAGACTTTATCCTGTTCATTATCCTCGAAACTATATCGTCCAGATCGTCCGACTTCATTAACATGCAGCTGATCTCGTCGAAGAGCGCGGCGAGCCTGTTGAGGACGGCCCCCTCCTTCTTGAGGGAGAGTATCTCCCTCATAAGCCCCTTCTCGTACTGAAGCCTCTTTATGGATTCCAAGAGCTCGTCGCATTCGGGGTTCACCAGGAGGTCGGACAGAGGCCTCTCCTTAACGAAGGCGAGCCTCTTCGTCTCCTTGGCCGACAGGACGACCTTGGGCACAGACGGAAAAGCCCTGTCGAGCTGCTGGAGCCCCTTCCTGGTCGTAAGGGCCTCGTTGAGTATGATGATGTCCGGCGGAAGCTCGGGAACCTCCTCCTTGGCGGGCAGGTCCGGCTTCAGTGTCAGGTCGTCGAGGCCGCAGTCGTGCAGTATTGGGGTAGGGTCCTTGGAAGGGGGGGCTATAACGAGTATTTTAGGCATTTACTCCACAGCATTTTTTGTATTTCCTTCCGCTGCCGCAGGGACACGGCTCATTGCGGCCGACCTTCTTCGACCTCTTCACCGGCTGCTGTGACTCTGCACCGTTGCCGCGGTTGTAGACGAGACGCATCTGCTGCTGCCGGGAAACCCGTGAGGCCTCCTCCTCGGACCTGACCTGCACCCTGTAGAGCCTGGTGAGCGCCTCTGTCCTTATGCGTTCGGTCATCTCCGTAAACATGTCGAACGCCTCACGTTTATACTCGACGAGGGGGTCCTTCTGGCCGTAACCCCTCAGACCTATGCCCTCCTTGAGGTAGTCCATGGCGAGGAGATGGTCCTTCCACTGGTTGTCCACGACCTGGAGCATTATTATCTTCTCGAGGTAGCGCATCAGGTCGCTGCCTATCTCCTGCTCCTTCTTCGCGTAGTAGTCCTTCAGCTCACCCGTGACGGCCTGCCTGAGGGCCTCGATGCCCTGTATCTCGGACGCTGTTTCGGACCTGACGCCGAATAGGCCGTAAAGCGAGTTGTTAAGCTCGTTTATGTCCCAGTACTCGGGGTGACGGTCTTCCGGACAGTAGAGGGCCAGCAGCGAGTCTACCGTCTCCTCTATCAGCTCCTCTATCTTCTCCTTCAGGGATTCCGACTCGAGTATCTCCCTCCTGAAGGCGTAGATCTCTGTCCTCTGCTTGTTCATCACGTCGTCGTACTCGATGAGATGCTTCCTTATGTCGAAGTTGTGGGCCTCGACGCGCCTCTGGGCGTTCTCGATCGCCTTGGAGACGATCCGGTTCTCTATCGGAATGTTCTCGTCCATTCCGAGCCTGCCCATCAGGCCCGAGATCCTGTCCGAAGCGAATATACGCATGAGGTCGTCTTCGAGCGAGAGGTAGAACCTCGACGAGCCGGAGTCGCCCTGGCGGCCCGAGCGGCCCCTGAGCTGGTTGTCTATCCTCCTCGCCTCGTGCCTCTCTGTACCGAGTATGTGCAGCCCTCCGGCCTGCACGACCTTTTCGCGGTCCTCGCGGCAGATGGCCTCGGCACGCTTCAATGCCTCCTGTCTCTCCTCCTCGGAAGGGTCCTTCTTGTTCTTGAGGAGTTCGGCCACGATACCCTCGGGATTGCCGCCGAGCACGATGTCCGTCCCCCTGCCGGCCATGTTGGTTGCAATGGTGACGGCGCCGGGCCTGCCGGCCTGTGCGATTATCTGGGCCTCCTTCTCGTGATACTTCGCATTCAGCACGGAGTGTGGAATACCCCTCTTCTTGAGCATCTTGCTGAGCAGTTCAGACTTCTCGATCGATATCGTCCCGACGAGCACGGGCTGGCCCCTCTTGTAGCAGTCCTCTATCTCTTTCAGGACCGCGTTGAACTTGGCGCGCTCGGTCTTGTATATCATGTCCGGATGATCCCTGCGGACCATCGGCTTGTTGGTCGGAATGACCACCACGTCGAGGTCGTAGATCTTGGCGAACTCCTCGGCCTCCGTGTCTGCCGTGCCGGTCATGCCGGCAAGCTTGTCGTACATCCGGAAGTAGTTCTGGAAGGTTATGGTCGCAAGGGTCTGGTTTTCGCTCTCTATCTTCACGCCCTCCTTGGCCTCGATCGCCTGATGAAGGCCGTCCGACCAGCGCCTTCCTGGCATCAGCCTCCCGGTGAACTCGTCCACTATGACGATCTGGCCGTCCTTGACGACGTAGTCGACGTCGCGCTTGAAGAGGTGGTGGGCCTTGAGTGCCTGCAACACGTGGTGGACGAGCTCGATGTTGACGGGGTCGAAGAGGTTCTCCACGCCGAGGAGCTGCTCTGCCTTTATGCTGCCCTCCTCGGTCAGTATCACCGTCTTCGCCTTCTCGTCAATAGTGAAGTCGACGTCCTTCTGGAGCCGCGGAATTATCCTGTCTATCTTGTAGTACTTGTCGGTCGATTCTTCCGAAGGGCCCGAGATTATGAGCGGGGTCCGCGCCTCGTCGATCAGTATGCTGTCCACCTCGTCCACTATGGCGTAGTTGAGCTCCCTCTGGCAGTAGTCGTTGATGTCGTACTTCATGTTGTCCCTCAGGTAGTCGAAGCCGAACTCGTTGTTGGTGCCGTAGGTTATGTCGGCAGCGTAGGCCTCCTTGCGGGAGCAGGGCCTGAGGCGGTCGTGCTGCTTGTCGTCAGATCGGAACTCCGGGTCGTAGAGGTACGATGCATCGTGCTGAATGACGCCTACCGAGAGGCCGAGATGGTGGTATATCGGGCTCATCCACTGTGCGTCCCTCTTTGCGAGGTAGTCGTTGACGGTCACGACGTGGACGCCCCTGCCATCGATGGCGTTCAGGTACACGGGCATGGTGGCGACGAGGGTCTTGCCCTCACCGGTCTTCATCTCGGCGATCTTTCCCTCGTGGAGGACGATCGCGCCGATGACCTGGACGTCGAAGTGCCTCATGTTGAGGAGCCTCTTCGATGTCTCCCTCACGAGGGCGAACGCCTCGTACAGGATGTCGTCGAGGGTCTCCCCCTTCTCGAGGCGCCGCTTGAACTCCTCGGTCTTCTCCCTCAGCGCGGCATCGGTGAGGGCGGACATCTCGGACTCGAGCGCGTTCACGCGTTCGACCATCGGCCTCAGCCGCTTGATCTCCCTGTCGTTCTTTGTCCCGAAGATCTTCTTGATAATCGATACCATCTTAATTATAATCTTAAATAATCGGTACGGTTTTATGCAATAAGGTGGACTTTGCCCGAGGCGGGAAAGTAGGCTCTCAGAGCCTCCTCGCCTCGACCAGCCCCTCTTTCATCACCAATACGAAGACGACCGTCAGGCCGGTCAGGGCGCCTATGATGTTTATGAGCCCGAGGTACAGCAGCACTGCAAGCACGGTGAAGACTATCAGGAGCCGGAACATGCTGAAGAAGAGGAGCTTGCCCGTCGCCCCCCGGACGGCCTCCGGGTTCGTCAGGCCGAGCACACCCCATTGAATGCCCTTGAGGTTGACGAGGGCCAACGCCCCGCCCGTCAGGATACCGAGGGGCAGCCTCTTCCAGTCGATGAGGGCCGACAGGAGGGAGAGCGGGATCAGTATCCACGCCGCCTGCCTATTGATCCTTCTTATCATCTTCACGCTCGATCCTCCTTGCATACCTGAAGAGCTCCCTGAACCCCGCGATTATGCCCATGATGAAAAAGAAGACCGTGAGATACGGCGATGTCCCGAAGAGGCTGTCGAGGCCGTAACCTATGGCGAACCCTACGAAGGTGGCGGCCACCAGGTTCAGCGGGATGACGCTCGCATCGATCAGCTGGCGCCACAGCTCCCTCCTCTTCTTCCTGTTGTCCCCGCCCATCATGTCATACCCCTGCGCATATCCGGCAGGCGGCAATGCAACCGGCGTTCACATGCGGCTCCGTTGCCGGGAATCTGGATGCGGACGCCCTGAGGCGGGCCTGCGGGGTACTATCACGGAAAAACAGTTGCACAGACTGATTGTAAAACATACGGATAAAAAAAGTCTCCGGGCGGCGCGTTCACGCCGCCTGGAGACCTGCTGCAACCCGGTCTTATCGTGGCTACTTATGATACTTCAGTGACGGGATGAACTTGTTGATCACCCAGAACAGGGCGAAGGGCATCACACCTATGGTGAGCGCCCCGAAGAAGCCCTCCTTGTAGGTCTCTATGTTTTCAGGAATGAACGGCAGCTTGTAGTGCATGTATCCGGCAAAGGAGAGCGAAAACGCCTGCCCTCCGATCACGACATTCCACCTCATCATGAAGACCCCGAATATGACGAGCACGAGTGCGATGGCGGTCCTCCTTATCGTTAGACCCGGCAGGACGAGCATGATGAAGGGAAGGAGGTTGCCGATGGTGTACTGGAGGATGAAGATGTCGACGAAGTCCTTCCCGTATATGACGGAACGGAGAATCTCCCAAGACTTGACTGCGGTGTATCCCCTGAAGACGAGGTCGAGTATCTCGAGCGTGATGGCTGCTATCATGAACCCGATCAGGTAGCGCGACGTCTTCCTGATGAGGTCAACCTCGGCTCCGCCGACCTCGGCTGCGGTCACGTCCCAGGCCTTCCTCGAAGTCTTTATCCTGAACTTCTTCCACTCCATGATCACTATGTACGTGAGCATGCAGAGGGCGATACCCGAGACGATGGCAGACATGATGAATATGACCGGCATGAGGGGGGTCATCCAGAGTGCGTTCGCCTTGACCGAACCGAATATGAAGCCTGCGTAACCGTGTAGGAAGCAGGCCACGGGGATACCGATCCCTGCGAGTATCTTCACCGCCTTCTCGTCCTTGTGCAGGGCCTTCTCGCTTATATCGTAGGCGCCGAGCGTTAGGAGCGCATACAGCTTCTGTTTGAGGCTGTTTCCGAGCCCCTCCTTGCCCTTAAGGGCGAGGGCCTGCTCGACGAAGAACTTCCTGTAGACGAACCATATCTCGGTGGCGACCACAATGGAGTATGAGAAGAAGACTATGCCGAAGGCGGAGATCGCTGAGGTGAAGTGCGGTGTGAAGAAGACCTCCATCCCCCTAAGCGGCTGCTGCAGGTGAAACATCAGCGGCATCGGCGCCACCAGGAGCAGGGCGAATGAGAAGACGAGCGAGAACTTCGCCATGTCCTTCAGGTCCTTGAGGCCGAAGACATGGTACAGTGACGACAGGACGAACGCTCCTGCAACCAGACCCGTCATCAGCGGGTACATGACTATCTGGACGCTCCAGTAGATATACTCGTTCGGATAGACGAACATATCCTTGACGGTCCATAAGGCTTCCGGATACGACCATGCTTCTGTCATCTTCATCACCTCACATTCTCATCCAGGCCGATGTAGTAGACCTGGGGTTTCGTTCCGTATTCATCCTTCAAGACCGCTACCCTCTGAGTCATGATCGTCTTCGTGACAGGGTCGTTGGGGTCCTTCAGGTTGCCTATCTGCCTGGCGCCGAACGGACACGCGCCGACACAGGCCGTCTTCATTCCCTTGTTGATACGGTGGTAGCAGAACGTACACTTCTCCGCCACCTTGTATACGGGATGGAAGAACCTCACGCCATAGGGGCATGCCATGATGCAGTAACCGCACCCTATGCACCAAGTCCTGTCCACCAGGACAACGCCGTCCGCGGTCTGGTATGTCGCACCCACCGGGCACACCTGCACGCAGGGCGGGTTCTCGCACTGGTTGCACAGCTTCGGGACGAAGAAGGCCTTGGCGACATCCTCGGGCTTCACCACCTCTTCCTGTATCTCCAGGGAGGTGAAGCCGTCCCTGCCTCCCAGGGGCGTATCCGCCACCATCCGGCCGTCTTTCAGTATAAGGTACCTCTCGACCCATGTCCTGGTGACAGGGGCCTCGTAGGGCACCTCGTTCTCGAGCTTGCAGGCCTTCACGCAGAACCCGCAGCCCACACACTTGTAGGTGTCGACGATGAACCCCCACCTGACGGTTGAGGCCTCGACAGAGGCCCTCGCCTCGGCCGGGCTCAGTATCTTGAATGCACTCAGCGGGAGCGCCGATGCAGCGGCGATCTTAAGCGTGGATATCAGAAAGTCTCTTCGCGATATGCTCATTGCCAACCCTCCATGTCTGGTTTGTGCGGGTTATGACACATGCTGCACTCCATACCCGTATTGTGTTCCTCGGGATCGATGCCCTTGATCTTCGCCCTCTCCGTCCCGGGGTAACGGAGGCGGGCATGGCACCGGATGCACAGAGACCTGCTCTTGTCGACGACGAGCTTCGGAGGGTCCTCCGGATGGTCGACCGCAGGGCCGTGGCAGTTCTCACACTGGATTATCCTGTGTTTCGAGGACATGATGGGCTCGTACTTGTCGGGATGACAGTCCTTGCAGTACTTCCTCGTCCTGTACTTGACCTTGAAGGCCTTCCAGTCATCCTCGTTGCTCTTGCGATGGTACCCGTACATGAAGCCCCGCTCCTGGATTCCGAAATCCGGCGGTACGATGATGAACCTCGCACCGAGTATAAGGATGACGATTATTATCACTACCCACAGGGGCCGCAATACATGACTGCTCATAAACGTGCCTCCTCTTGTTGTTTGTATTTGTAGTTAGGTTTAACGTTGCAACTCGTTTCCGCTTCCAAAAAGACTTCAGGGAAAACAACACGCCGCTATGCGGCTCAGCTCTTGGGACCGATGAAAGTAAGCGGTTCCCTGTACCCGTGACACTGCGTGCACGTGGTCTGTGCCTGCTCCTTGGTCACCCTCCAGGAGTGCGGCTTGTGACAGGTCTTGCACTCGATCCCCATCGTCTGCACATGCATCTTGTGCATCCCCACGTTCAGTATCCGTGGATGGCAGCTGAGGCAAGTGCCGTAGGCCGGCATTATCTCAGCGTGAGGCTTGTGGCACTTGTAGCAGTAGAACTGCATCGGGGCGTCCTTGGGGACATCGATCTTGTCGGCCTTGGAGATCGTCTCCTTTCCGGGCAGGAAGAACTGCACGTCTATGGTGTTGTCGGCTATCAGTTCCTTCCTCACCTCTTCGCTGCCGTGACAGAAGAGACACTTCTTTCTGCCCGGCCGCAGGTCCACCGTCCTGTCGGTGTGACAGTTGAGACACGCCAGTCCCTCCATGCCCACACCGTGCACCTCCTTGCCCTTGTGACACCGCAGGCAGAAGCGCTCCTCGGGCGTGAACTTGTGCACCACGTAGCCGTGACACTTGGAACACTCTATCTTCTCCATGAAGTAGTGTTTCGCGTGCATCATGGAGTTGTTTATCTTCTTGGCCTTGGGGTACTTCTCGCTCTTCTCCCAGTGGCACTCGACACAGTACTTCCAGGGGACTATAACCTTGCCGTGCCTCGGCGGCACGCTCTTCGGCCTGTGCAGGACAAACGTGATGAGGAGCTTGTTCTGTTCCGGTATGGAGAGGTGATGACACTCGTGGCAGTTGATGCCGGTGTGTTCACTCTTCTGCCACGCATCGTAGGCCGGTTTCATGAGATGGCAACTGATACAGAACTTCGGATTGTTCTGGGTGAAGTCGTAAAACTTGAAGGCTACGACACCGCCGCCGACGATGATTACCAGGAGCAGTACAGCGATGATTATCTTGCCCTTCAGGGTGAGGCCTTCTGTTACCCAACCAAACCACTTCATAGCAGTCACCTCGCAGGTAGTTGGTCGCCTGCAGGCAAGTCACTCGCTCTACATGCTCATCCGGTTAGATAATCTCTTTTAGTCACCAGCGAGCAAGTACACCGCAGGCACTATATGTCCTTCATCGCCTCGTACGCAGCCCCTACAGTCTTGTCGATGTCCCGGCCGGTATGAGCAAGTGAGATGAAACCGGCCTCGAACTGACTCGGAGCCAAGTTCACGCCCCGTGAGAGCATGCCCCTGAAGAATCTGGCAAACCTTTCGGTGTCGGAAAGTTTTGCGCTGCTGTAGTCATGAACCTCCCTGTCTGTAAAGTATGTACAGAACATGGTACCAGCTCTGTAGAACCTCGTCTTGACGCCCGCTCGCCTGGCAGCGTCCTTGAGTCCCTCCTCGAGTGCGCGGGCCTTTTCCTCCAGCCTCTCATACACACCTTTTCTGGAAAGCAGCTTCAGGGTCTCTATGCCGGCGGTCATGGCGAGTGGGTTGCCAGAGAGGGTTCCCGCCTGGTAGACAGGCCCCTCGGGCGCAATCCCAGACATGATCTCGGCCCTGCCCCCGTAGGCGCCTACGGGAAGGCCCCCGCCTATCACCTTGCCCAGGCACGTCATGTCAGGCCTTATGCCGTAGTAGGCCTGGGCTCCTCCGTAAGAGACCCGGAAGCCCGTCATCACCTCGTCGAAGATGAGCACGATCCCGTACTTCCTGGTCAGCTTCCTCAGGCCATCGAGGAAACCCTTCTTGGGAAGCACACAGCCCATGTTGCCGACAACGGGTTCGATGATGACACAGGCTATGTTCCTCCAGTCCTTCTCGATGACTCCCTTCACCGTCTTCAGGTCGTTGAAGGGCACGGTCAGGGTGTTCCTCGCATAGGACCCCGGCACACCCGGACTGTCCGGAACCCCGAAGGTCGCGGCTCCGGAGCCGGCCTTCACCAGTAGGCCGTCAGCGTGGCCGTGATAGCATCCCTCGAACTTCACCACCTTGTCCCTGCCGGTAAAGCCCCTCGCAGCCCTGATGGCACTCATCGTCGCCTCGGTGCCGGAGTTCACCATCCTCACCATGTCCATCGAGGGATAGGCCTTCAGGACCATCTTCGCAAGCTTCACCTCGAGGCGGGTCGGCGCACCGTAACTCGTCCCCCGGTCGACGGCCGCCTTGATCGCCCTCACCACCGCCGGATGGGCGTGGCCGAGTATCATGGGTCCCCAGGAAAGTACATAATCTATGTATACGTTGCCATCCACGTCCCGGATCTTTGAGCCCTTGGCAGAGGCTATGAAAAGAGGACTGCCCCCGACCGCCTTGAACGCCCTGACAGGACTGTTGACGCCGCCGGGGATGAACGTCTGCGCCTTTTTGAAGAGCCGCCTGGACTTGTCGTTCTTGAGCCTTCCGGCCTCATTCCGTTTCTTCATGTTCTTGTTCTTCACATTCTTCATAATTTCTTCACAATTTTGTTTTTTAATATTTAGTTTTTTGTTCGCTCCCTGAAGTCACATAAATCTATCACAACAGCGACGTTTTTGTCAAAAAATTTCGGGCTAAAAGCTATTTAAAACTCTAATAACCCTATTATCCTTCGGGCCCTTTCGATGACGGGGAGGCGCTCTCAATAACATATTCGCACAGATAAGAAATTTATGCAACCGCCGCCGTGTCCGTCCCATCGGAAGGGCACGATTTTGGTATAATTCAAGTATGAGGCCGAGACTGTACCTCAAGACAGGCAACAGGGTGAGGCACCTGAGATACGACGCCTGGGGCGAAGGGGTCGTTGTGGAAGAGAGGCATTCACGCCTCGAAGGGGGGTTCTGTCTGGTGAAGGTCCTCTTCGAAGACGGAGAGGAGCGCTCCTTCATCAACGACCTCGACAACGAGTGCTGCTGCTACTATGCGGGACTCAGGCTGATATGAGCCCGCAAAGTACTCGACGCCGGGCTCCCCGCCGTTGTTGACAAATCTCTCAGAAGATGATTTAATTATACAGTAATAATGATTACAGACAATATCATATCCGCGGCGGTACTCATAGTGGATGACTCCCGGTCCAACAACGGCCTCTTCGAAGAGGTCTTCAGCTCTGATGCCTTCCGCACCTTCAATGCAACCGGCCCCGAGGATGCGATAGAGAAGTTCAAGGCCCTCCACCCCGACATCGCCGTCATAGACATCAGCCGTCGGGAGGCGGACGGCTTCCGGTTGTGCAGGATACTCAAGGATGCGGCCGGGCAGAGGTTCTTTCCCGTCATCCTCCTCGGGACGCACAGTGACAGGAGGGTCAAGATAGAGGGACTCGAGTCCGGGGCAGACGACTTCATCGGCAGGCCCATAGATCCGAGGGAGTTCTCGGCGAGGGTTCGGTCCCTGCTGAGGCTCAAGCACCTCCACAACGAACTCGAACACTCCGAAAACATCATCCTTACGCTCGCGGCCACGCTCGAGGTCCGGGACCCGCACACCCAGGGGCATTCGGCGAGGGTCGGCGAGCTCTGCAGGGAGTTCGGAGACTATCTGGGCCTCTCCATTCAGGAACAGGAACTGCTGCGGAAGGCGGGGCTCCTGCACGATATCGGCAAGATAGGCCTGAGCAAGGACCTCTTCCTGAAGCCTCCGCCGCTCTCGGACGAGGAGATCGAGACGATAAAGCAGCACACCGTCATCGGAGAGCAGATATGCAAGCCGCTCCACTCCCTGAGGGGTGTGCTTCCGGCCATAAGGCACCATCACGAGAGGTGGGACGGCAAGGGCTTCCCCGACGGGCTCAAAGGAGAGGAGATTCCTCTGCTTGCGAGAATCCTCTCCATAGCAGACTCCTTCGATGCCATGTACTCCGAGCGTCTATACCGCGAGGGCCGTACGGCCTTTGAAGTGCTCGAGGTCATGAGAGAGGAGAAGCGCCTCGGGCAATGGGACCCCGTGCTTATCGAGCACTTCATCGACATGATGAACCTGGAGGGGCACGCCCTCCTCGATCAGATCGCCGGAGCGGACACAGGGTCCGATGAACAGAAGGAAGCCTCCCTGCTCTGAGCTCCTCTACGATCTGATCCAGACGCCTCTGGGGCACATCTGCCTCACTTATTCGATCACGACGAAGGGCGCCCTCCGCCTGAGCGGCGTCGGTTTCGGCGCTCCCGCGCATGCGGCAAAGAGGAACCCGCTGCCCGCCTGGGTAGAGGCGCAGTTCAGGGAGTACTTCGAGGGACGGCGGAGGAGGTTCGACATCCAGATCGCCCTTTCGGGGACGGAGTTCGACAAGAAGGTATGGCTCGCCCTGAACGAGATACCATACGGCGAGACCCGCACATACAAATGGCTCGCCGAGAGGCTCGGGATTCCACGGGGTGTAAGGGCGGTCGGCCGGGCACTCGGCAGGAACCCCCTCCCCATAGTCCTCCCCTGCCACAGGGTCATCCAGTCCGACGGCGGACTGGGCGGCTACTCCTCGGGCATCGAGATAAAGCGGCGCCTCCTCGACCTCGAGTACTACAGCTCCCTCGGCTCCGGCCGTCTCCGCGAGAGCCGAGGCTGAGCGGATTCTTGAATTTTCTCTCCGGCTTATGTTAAGGTTTATGGCATTATCTGCGGATGCAGCATCGCCTCTTCTGCAGAAGACCAGGAAAACACACGCCTTGAAACCTCTCCTGACCGGTCTCCGGGAAGGACAAATGTGCCCGGAGTTCAGGAGAAGAGGCGGAGGAAAAAACCAGCAACAAAGGAGGATAGGTAAAGGCATGTCGGTCGTTACGATGAAAGAGCTGTTGGAGGCCGGTGTCCACTTCGGGCATCAGGTCAAGAGATGGAACCCGAAGATGAAGCGCTACATCTTCGGCGAGAGGAACGGGATATACATCATAGACCTCCAGAAGACCATGAAGGGCCTCGAGAGCGCGTACAACTTCCTGAAGGGCCTCTCGATCTCGGGGCAGTCGGTCCTCTTCGTGGGGACCAAGAAGCAGGCCCAGGACTCCATAAAGGACGAGGCCGAGAGGGTCGGTGCTTTCTACGTCAACCAGAGATGGCTCGGCGGAATGCTGACCAACTTCACCACGATCAAGAAGAGCATAGAGAAGCTCAAGGGCATCGAGAAGATGAGGGAGGACGGCACGTACGAGGCCCTGACGAAGAAAGAGGTGGCGAAGCTCGAGAAGACGCGCACCAAGCTCGAGAAGAACCTCGGGGGCCTCAAGGAGATGCAGACACTCCCGGGTGCGCTCTTCGTGGTCGACCCGAGAAAAGAGAGGATAGCCGTGCAGGAGGCACGGATACTGAAGATTCCCATTGTGGCCATAGTGGACACGAACTGCGATCCCGACGAGATAGACCACGTCATCCCCGGCAATGACGATGCCATAAGGGCGATAAAGCTCATCACGTCGAAGATGGCCACCGCCATACTCGAAGGCAAAGAGATCCTGAACAAGGAGATGGAGGCAAAGGCCGAAGAGGCGAGGATGGAGGAGAAGGCGGCACAGGATGAGGCGGAAGAAGAGATGGCGGCTGTGAGTGAACCGGCTGCAGCACCTGCAGAGGCAGCGCCACAGACAGAGGAGGTTTCAGAATGACCGTCACCGCAGATATGGTAAAACGGCTCAGGGAACAGACGGGGGCCGGAATGATGGACTGCAAGAAGGCCCTGTCGGAGAGCAACGGGGACTTCGACAAGGCCGTGGAGGTCCTCAGGAAGAAAGGACTGGCGGCAGCCGAGAAGAAGGCCGGAAGGAGGGCGTCCGAAGGCCTGATATCCTCTTACATACACATGGACAAGATCGGCGTATTGATAGAGGTGAACTGCGAGACCGACTTTGTCGCAAGGACCGATGATTTCCGCCGGTTCGTCAAGGACGTGGCAATGCACATCGCGGCCGCCAACCCGAGGTACCTGTCGAGGGAGAAGATACCGCAGGACGTGATAGAGAGGGAGAAGGGCATATACAGGGAGCAGACCAAAGACAGGCCCGAGCACGTCGTGGAGAAGATAGTGGAAGGCAAGCTCGAGAAGTTCTATGCCGAGAACTGCCTGCTCGACCAGATATTCGTGAAGGACCCTGAC
The DNA here is from genome assembly GCA_011051565.1 of Nitrospirota bacterium. Lineage (GTDB taxonomy): Bacteria > Nitrospirota > Thermodesulfovibrionia > Thermodesulfovibrionales > JdFR-85 > BMS3Bbin07. The sequence goes on from DRKX01000154.1 coordinate 22,203, forward strand.
CAGAAGAAGAAGATACACGACATTGTCACGGAGATGGTGGCAAAGGTCGGAGAGAACATAGTGATAAGGCGCTTCACGCGCTACCAGCTCGGCGAGGAAACCGAAGATTAAACCGAAAGGCAAGCCAAAGGTCAAGTACGGAAGGATTCTGCTGAAGCTGAGCGGAGAGGCCCTGATGGGGCAGAGGAGTTACGGGATCGACGCCTCCACCGTCGATTTCATGGCCAGCGAGATCAAGGAGATCCATGACCTCGGGATCGAGGTCGCGGTCGTGATCGGCGGCGGCAACATATTCCGCGGCGTCGAAGGCTCCGTAAAGGGCATGGAGAGGGCGACCGCCGACTACATGGGTATGCTCGCCACCGTGATAAACGCACTTGCGCTACAGAACGCCCTCGAGAAGACCGGCGTTCCCACCCGGGTGCAGTCCGCCATCGAGATGCGGGAGCTGGCCGAACCGTATATCAGACGCAGGGCGGTGAGGCACCTCGAGAAGGGGCGCGTCGTCATATTCGCCGCCGGGACCGGCAACCCCTACTTCACGACCGACACCGCCGCATCCCTCAGGGCGATGGAGATAGGGGCCGAGATCATCCTGAAGGCCACCAAGGTCGACGGCGTCTACTCCGCAGATCCCGTGAAGGACCCGAAGGCGAAGAAGTTCAAGAAGATCAGCTACATAGACGTGCTCAAAAAGGGCCTGAACGTTATGGACTCAACCGCGATATCCCTCTGTATGGACAATGCCCTGCCGATTGTGGTATTCAATGTAAGGAAGAAGGGCAACATACGGCGTGTCATGGAGGGCAAGAGCATAGGGACCATCGTCAAGATGGATTGAACCGGGCAGGCACACAAGATGCGGTCGCCACGGGGACGCCCAGCTGAACCGATCCACTGGAGGGAGAAGTCATGGACAAGGAACTGAAGAAGAAGGCCAAGGAGAAGATGGAGAAGGCCGTGGAGGTGTTGAAGAAAGACCTCGGCTCCATCAGGACCGGGCGTGCGTCCATATCGCTTCTGGACAACATCACGGTCGAGTACTACGGAACCCAGACCCCGCTGAACCAGGTCGCGACCCTCTCAGTGCCCGAACCCCGCATGATCGCCATCCAGCCATGGGAGCAATCCATGATCCCCGTCATCGAGAAGGCCGTCCTCCAGTCCGACCTCGGACTCAATCCCACAAACGACGGCAAGGTCATCAGGATTGCCATCCCCCCGCTTACTGAAGAGCGGCGCAAGCAGCTCGTCAAGGTCGTCCGCAAGCGCGCCGAGGAGGCGAGGGTGGCGATAAGAAACATCCGGAGGGAGACGAACGAGGAACTGAAGAGGCTCGAAAAGGACGAGCATGTCAGCGAAGACGACATAAAGAGGGGCCTCGAAGAGATACAGAAGCTCACCGATGCCTACATAAAAGCAGTCGACGAGGTGCTGCAGCACAAGGAAAAGGAGATAATGGAGGTTTAGCCGCAGGTGTCGCAGCCATGAAAGTCCTGCATGTTGGCTGCAGCACGAGGGAGATGATGGTGGAGGCTGTAGGGTCTCTGTTTCTGGGAGAATTCAGCGCATCGGCTGAAATCCGGTGAACCCTTGCCGCAGGACCAACGGATGGAGCCGATGTCCTTCTGTAAGACTTCAGCCCTGTAAAGGAGGCACTGATGAAATCAAACTTCATGGTCAAGGTCGAGGATGCGAAGCTGCCGGACGTGCAGAAGGCGCTCAAGGCGGCAGGCATAAAGGTCAGGAGTATCGTGGAGCTGTACAAAGAAGGCGGAGCCGAGAAAAAAGAGGTGGGCAATGCCGAAAAAGAAGGCTGAGAAGGCCGGTGAGAACGAACAACAGCGCAGGGAGCGCCTCAGGAAGCTGCTGATCGCCAAGAGACAGGATATAATCAAGGAGGCCAAGAACGAGATCGGCAAGTTCATCAGGGGCGAGAACAAGCAGCTCGCCGAGACCGCGCTCGACGACGGAGACTGGTCCGTCGTCGACCTGGCCGAAGACCTCAACCTGAGGAAGCTCACCGTTCACAAGCAGACCCTCAACAAGATAGACGAGGCATTGAGAAAGCTGAACGAGGGCACGTACGGGATATGTGAAGACTGCGGTTCGGAGATAAGCGAGGAGCGGCTTAAGATAATCCCGTTCGCAATATACTGTGTCGACTGCATGGGCAAGAGGGAGGAGATCGAGAAGTTGGAGAGTGAAGAGGAGGGTATCTGAGGAACGGCCCGGCGGCTGCCTGAGCGGGTGTGCGTGACTCAGTAGAATATCCTCTCGAGAAAGAGGCCCCTTGCAGGGGCGGTAGGACCTGCGGCCCTCCTGTCCCGCGCATCGAGCACCGACTTCATCCCCTCGGGACTCATCCTCCCCTTTCCGACCTCTATCAGCGTGCCCACCAGGTTGCGCACCATGTGCCTCAAGAAAGAGTCCCCCTTGACGGATATCCGCAGAAACGAGCCCGTGAAGGTCGCGGTGAGAAACTCTATCGAGCCCGTCTCTTCGACCTCTATGCCGTATATCTCCCTTACCGCCGACCTCGCACCGCATCCGGAGGCCCTGAAGGATGAGAAGTCGTGCCTGCCGACCAGGCAGGCCGAGGCCCTCACCATCAGCCGGCTGTCGAGCCTCTGCCTGCAGTGGAGGCTGTAGCGGCGCATGAACGGATTCGCCGTCTCCGAGCAGTCGATCAGGTAGAAGTAGGCCTTGGCCTTCGCGCTGTAGCGGGGATGGAAGTCCTCGCCGGCGAGAGAGGCCGAGACCACCCTTACATCTCGGGGGAGCATGGCATTGAGCGCCCTCTGAAAGACCTCGGGTTGGTGCCCGGACGCCGTGTCAAACGACGCCACCTGCTGAAGTGCGTGCACCCCGGCATCGGTGCGGCCAGCGCCGATCACCACCGTCTCCTCGCCCGTCATCCTCCGCAGGCTTGCCTCGATCAGCCCCTGCACCGTTACCCTGCCGGGCTGCACCTGCCAGCCCGAGTAGTCGGTACCGTCATACTGGAGCGTCAACCTGATCCGTCTCAATACAGGGCTCCTCCCGGCCGCTGAAACTCGATTCCGCCTCAACACCCGCTTGACACTGCAGTATATATTATAACAGTTACGGCACACGCCGAATCCGCCTTTGTTGAAACAGCAGGCCCGGCATGACCGACCCTGCCGCAGCCTGCAGCGCCCTACCCGAACAAGGGCGGGGCAGCAGTGTGACACCTGCTGCATGGGAAAGATCAC
>DRKX01000155.1 GCA_011051565.1 Nitrospirota bacterium
CCGTCTCAGGCTCTTCGCCTTCGGCCTTCAAGACCTCCTGGTTCGCCATGTCCCAGGACACGCCCTCCACGGACGGCACCTGTGTCCTGGCATCCGTCTCTGCGTCGAACTCGATGATGGTGGCCCCGTAAAGGAGCGAGACGGCCGGTTCGGCGGAGAAGTCTGGCCTCTTGATGCTCAGCTTTTCGTCGTTGGTCAGCACGAGCATTCCGTTGGCCTCGGCGCGGCTCACGATGAAGTCCCAGTCCGTGCTGCAGTACTGGACGAGCTCCTTGTGCTCGACTCCTGTGTCGTCTATGTCAGTCCCTATGGAGTACATGCCTGCTATGGTCTCGAAGGCGTCACTGTCGGTGGAGTCGTGGTAGTAGGCGCTCCTCCTCGCCACTGACATGCGGACCGCCTCGTGCATGCACTCGACCGTGAGTGTCGAGGGCTTCCCCTGCCTGACGCGTATCGCCTGCTTCATGACTATTCCGCTGAATATGGCGGATTCGTCGGAGTGGTATCCGGCGAGTATCTCTATCCTGACGCCTGGTATGAAGAGCCCCGTGTCGCTCACCTCGAAGTCCTCGGCCGCAGGGTCTCCGTCCTTCAGCACTATCTTCGCCCGCGAGATCCTGTTGACGGCCTTGGTGACGGCGATGGATAATACGTGGTATTGCCTCGGAAGCTCTTCTCCATCGAGCAGTATCGTGTACGTCGGCCTGTCAGTCGGCTTTGGTGCGGGAATGGCCCTTTCGCTGTTTCCGTTATCCATTATCCGTCTTCTCCAGGGGCGGAAAGAAAATCCTCTGTCCGGGTGCCAGCCTTCTGAAGTCGTTCAGCCCGTTCACCCTCGCCACGTCGATGTAGCGGGTGAAGTCGCCGTAGATCTCGTGAGCCATGGCTGGGAGTGTGTCACCCTCCTTGACCACCCTGACGTGGGTGAGGTCGGGTGAGCTGTCGTTTGCCTTGGCGACCCTGGTGCGGTCATCGATGTTCTCCTTGAACGTGGCGTTTATGACCGCCCTCAACGGTGTGCCGTCGGGCTTGAACAGCTTGTAAGCGATGTCGGCCTTGAGCAGTATGCAGTGGGACCTCAAGGTCCCCCAGAGTATCTCGAGGTAGCGGGGCCTGTGTATCTTGCCGTCGTAACCCGTGACCTCGAAGAACCTCTCTATGGTCTCCGGCACGTTGATCTTCTTGCCGCTCGCCCCGGTGCCGTCGATCATGAACTTGAGGGTGTACTCCTGCGGCTTGATCCTCTTGAAGACCATGGGACTTCCGGTGGTGCCGTCACCGCTCTTGTCGTCGTATTCGATGTCGTACACCTGGGAATACTCCTCGGGGTTGAGGCTGACGGTGAATTCATCCGCGACACCGCCCGTGTAGTCGGGCTTTGTGTATGCCTTTATGACGAGCTTCGTCAGTTCTCCCTTCTCCATCTACCTCTCTTCCTTCTCCCGCAGTATATCGAGTACCTGCTCGACACACTCGGATACGATCGACTCGATGTCGCCCGCTGCATCCCCTGAGGCGCCTCCTGCCGCGCCGCTCTCTACGACCGCCCGTATGACGATCTCGTTTACCTGTACTGGCATGATCAGGTCCTCTTGAAATAGTTGTAGGCGAGCTCTATGGTCTCCACCACCACGGCGTTCTCCTGTGCCTTGAAGTCTGAGACCACCCACTTCACGGGCCAGGCGTTTACGAAGTTCCAGCCCATGAGGGGCTTGTGCTCCTCGTTCAGAAGTGTCACGAGGACGTCGGCCGGCTCGAACTCGAAGTCTTCGACCGCGTCCCTGAACCACTTTATGAGGCGCGAGTCCTTGAGCAGACCCCTCTTGAGGACGAGGTTTCCGTACTTGGCCCGTGTCGGCAGGCGGTGTGAGAACCGGTTCTCCCCGCCCTCGTTCACCTCCTCGATGCCGAGTTCCGACGTCAGGCCGGAGACCTCCTGGAACCTGGAGTCACCGTCCACCACACCGTCAAGCCTGAACTCCACCTTGAAGTGGAACCCTACAGGTGGATAGGTGTTACTCATTCTCTATGGTCAGCCCCTCGTGCGCGATCTCGATCGACTCTATGGCGACCTCGTTGCCCGTGGCCTTCAGGCCGGGGCCTTCGATCTTGACGGGGAACGCATTGACCGCCTTCCAAGTCATCACGGGCTCGTGGTTCTCATTGAGCAGGCTGATCGTCAGCGTCCTCCTCTCCACCTTGTTCAGCGCCGTGGTGTTCAGCCACTTGAAGAAGTCGTTGTCCTTGGGCACGATGCCGCGCTTCATCGTTATGTTGCCGTACTTGGGAATGCCCGGCATCTTGACAGCGCCGTATTCCTTGCTTGCTCCGTCGCGGTACTCGATAACCTGTGTCTCGATGTTGAGTCCCGACACCTCGGCAAACCCTATCTCGGTCCCCTTGGAACCACCCCAGTCCACCTGGAAGTGAAAAGCAGGTAAAGGATATTCAGCCATGCCATCTCTCCTTTCAAGAAGTTGTTGGTCCGTCACGTCTTGAGCCGTCCGGCCGTATCAGACACGACCGCGCCTTGAAATCCTCAGGCCTCCTGCATCTTGTGAGAGAACTTCAGGACGATGAACTCTGCAGGCCTTACGACCGCCATCCCTATCTCGACATTCATGCGTCCCTCGAGTATGTCCTGTGCAGTCATGGTTGAGCCGAGTCCCACCTTTACGTAGAACGCCTGGTCCGGTTTCGCCCCTGCCAGCGCGCCCTCACGCCACTTCTGCGTAAGGTAGTTCTCTATCATGGACTTCACCTTTATCCAGGTGTTGGCGTCGTTCGGTTCGAAGACGGCCCAGTAGGTCGACTTCTTCACGGACTCCTCCACCATGTTGAAGAAGCGCCTGACCGGGATGTAACGCCATTCGTTGTCGTTTCCCGCGAGGGTGCGGGCTCCCCAGACGAGTATGCCCTTGCCCGTGAAGGCGCGTATGGCGTTTATCGACTTTCCGGCCGTTGTGTCCACGTTCAGGTCTTTCTGCTCGTCGCTGTCGATGGTCTCGGTGAGGCCGGCGACCCCGCTGAGACTCACGTTCGCCGGTGCCTTCCAAACGCCCCTGCTGCCGTCGACCATTGCGTATACGCC
>DRKX01000156.1 GCA_011051565.1 Nitrospirota bacterium
CCCGTGTATCCCTCTATGTAGCCCTCGATCCACCAGCCGTCGAGCACGCTGAAGTTCAATACCCCGTTGTGCGCCGCCTTCATGCCGCTCGTTCCTGACGCCTCGAGAGGCCTCAGCGGCGTGTTGAGCCACACGTCCACGCCCGAGACCATCTTGAAGGCGATCTCCATGTTGTAGTTCTTGAGATAGGCGATCTTTATGCTGTCACGTAGCTGTCCGATATAGGAGAATATCCTCTCTATGGTCTTCTTTCCGGGTTCGTCCTGCGGGTGGGCCTTGCCGGCATAGATGATCTGCACCTTGCCGCCGGCGATCTTCTTCAGTCTCTCGATATCCCTGAACAGGAGGTCCCCCCTCTTGTATGCGGTCGCCCTCCTTGCAAAACCGATGGTGAGGGTGTCGTAGTTCATGCCCGTTCCCGTGGTCTCGTTTACATAGTCTATCAGGTGCCTCTTCGCCTCCATGTGGGCCTGCCATATCTCCTCGTGCGCGATCTTCTCAACACGGACGAGCAGTTCAGGCTCGTTGGCCCAGCCCGGGAAGTACCTGTCGAAGAGCCGCTTGAAGCTCTCCGACGTCCAGGTGAAGGAGTGAACGCCGTTTGTGATCGCGTGTATCTCGTAGCCGGGGAACATGACCCGCGAGACATCGCGGTGCTTCTTTGCGACACCGTTGACGTAATCACTGAGATTGAGGGCGAGCAGGGTCATGTTGATGTTGTCCTCCTCTCCGCCGAGTTCCTTGAGCACGTCGAGCGGGATGAAGTCGCCGAGGCACCTCGCCACCAGGTCGTGCGAGAACCTGTCGTGCCCTGCCTCCACAGGGGTGTGCGTGGTGAAGACGCACATGTCCCTCACCTTCTCCGTGTCCCAGACGAGCTTTTCGTCCCAGACCTCCTCGATGCTCCTCCTGTAGCGTCTCAGGAGCTCGAGGGTGAGGAATGCGGAGTGTCCTTCGTTCATGTGGTACTTCTTTATCTCGAAACCGAGGGTGCTCAGCATCCTCACCCCGCCGATGCCGAGGACTATCTCCTGCTTTATCCTGTAGAGGCGGTCGCCGCCGTACAGGTAGTCGGTTATGGTGCGGTCTTCGGGTGAGTTCTCTTCCATGTCGGTGTCGAGGAAGAGGACCGGCACCCTGCCGCCGATTATGCTCTCGACGATGTAGAGCCAAGCCCTCACGAAGACCTCCCGGCCCTCGATCTCCACGGCGACCTTCTCAGGCAGGACCTCCATGTAGTCGGACGGATTCCACTCGGATGGATACTCCACCTGCCTGCCCTCGGGTGTGATGTCCTGTTCGAAGAAGCCCTTCCGGCTCAGCAGTGTCACTGCAATAAGGGGCAGCTTCAGGTCTGCAGCCGACTTGATGGTGTCGCCTGCAAGCACACCGAGACCGCCGCTGTAGGTGGGTATCTCCTTGCGGAGGCCTATCTCCATCGAGAAGTAGGCGATCTTGGGCTCGTCCAGGAAATCCGTAAGTAATGACATGACAGCATATTATAGCCCAAAAACCGCATAATATCCAACTGGCCGATCAGCCGGCCTGCCTCCTTGACATTTCCCTACATTTTTGTTTTAAATAGTTAAGTAACGCGACGGCAATGTCATGCCGACCTCGATGGCAGGGGAGGGTCTGCGACCCGGAGGTTTCGTCCGATTCGTTGCCAATGCTTCGCCCTCATGCATACTTCACCAAGTCCCCCTTGACTGCAGAGACGGGGACCGGACTGCAACCTCTGCCGCGGGAGGGCGGCCGTGCAGATGTAGGCGCGGCCTGAATCGCTGAGGACAGGGGAGAGATCGAAGAAACCCATGGACAAAGAGAAAGAGCTGATAGTCAGGAAGAACATGGAGCTGAGCGCCATCCTCGAGGTGAGCCGCGTCCTTACGGCCTCGTTCGACCTCGAGGAGAACCTCCGTGCCGCGATGAAGATACTCGGAAGCCTCCTCGAGATGCAGAGGGGCTGTGTCTTTCTGCTCGATCCGCTGTCGAGCGAGCTTCGCATAGTGGCGGCCCACGGGCTCACGAAGGAGGAGGTCAAGCGCGGCAAATACAGGATCGGCGAAGGCATCGTCGGCAGGGTCATAAAGACCGGCTCGCCGATGTTCATCCCGAACATAGGCGAGGAGCCGAAGTTCCTGAACAGGACCGGTTCGAGGCCCAAGAAGTACGGGGTCTCTTTCCTATGCATCCCCATCGAACTCAAGGGCGAGATACTCGGCGTTATAAGCGCCGACAGGATATATGCCGAGGAGCACGGCAGTGTGGACGACGACCTGAGGGTGCTGAAGATCGTGGCCTCGCTGATCGCCCAGTTCGTCAAGCTGTGGGAAAACTACCGGAAGGCCGAGCAGGAGAGGGAGTCCCTGAGGTCCCAGCTGAAGGAGAGGTACAGCCTGCCGAACATCATCGGCGAGTCCGAAAGGTTTCAGAGTGTGCTCAAGGCCGTTATGAAGGTGGCCAGCACGGATACGACCGTGCTTCTCCTCGGCGAGAGCGGCACGGGCAAGGAGCTGATTGCGCGGACGCTCCACTACCAGAGCCACCGTGCAAAGGGTCCTTACGTCGCCGTCAACTGCGCGGCACTGCCGGACAATCTTCTCGAGGTCGAGCTCTTCGGCGTGGAGAAGGGGGCATTCACGGGGGCGACGACGAGCAGGACCGGCAGGTTCGAGCTTGCAAACGGCGGCAGCATATTCCTCGACGAGATAGGCGAGATCCCCCTGGGGCTCCAGGCGAAGCTGCTGAGGGTGCTGCAGGAGCGCACGTTCGAGAGGGTCGGATCCTCGAGGTCGATCAAGGCCGACGTCAGGGTGATCGCAGCAACGAACAAGAACCTCCAGGAAGAGGTGAGGCTGGGAAACTTCCGTGAAGACCTGTACTGGAGGCTGAACGTCGTGCCAATCGTCCTGCCGGCCCTGAGGGAGAGGAAGCGGGATGTTCCGCTCCTGCTGAACTACTACCTGGACAAGTTCAACAAGGCGTACAACAAGCGGGTGCAGTTCTCTGAAGAGGCCCTCGCTATATTGAGTGAATACTCCTGGCCCGGCAATGTGAGGGAACTCGCCAACACTGTCGAGAGGCTCGTGATAATGACCGAGAAGGAGACCATCGCACCCGGCGACCTCCCCTTCAACCTCACATCCGCCGACTTCGGCGCCTCGCAGAAGAAGGAGGCTGCATTCTACGAGGAACGCACCCTCGGCCACGAGGTCAGGAATCTCGAGCGCGAGAGGATCATCCGCGCCCTGATGGATCACAACTACATCCAGCACAAGGCTGCGAAGGCCCTCGGCATAACGCCGAGGCAGCTCGGTTACAGGATAAAGAAGTACGGCATCGAGCTGCAGAGCCTGAAATAAAAAAGGGGCTGCTTCCGCAGCCCCTTTTTTACGTCCTTTTTCAAAGGAACACACTAAAGCGCGGTCTCTCCTTTTTCCCCGGTCCTGATCCTGTAGGCCTCGCCGACAGGCGTGACGAATATCTTTCCGTCGCCTATCTTGCCGGTCTTCGCGCTCTCGAGTATCTTGCCGATGACCTTCTCGGCCATATCGTCGGGGACGACTATCTCCAGCTTGACCTTGGGCACGAAGGTGACCTCGTACTCCGCGCCCCTGTAGACCTCTACATGGCCCTTCTGCCTGCCGAATCCCTTCACCTCCGTCACGGTCATGCCCTGAACACCCAACGCGTGCAGTTCATCCTTCACTTCATCGAGCTTGAAGGGCTTTATTATTGCCTCTATCTTCTTCATCTTCTCCTCCTGTTGGCTTTTTACAGCTTCAACCCCTTTGCAGACGGATGAATCTGGAAGTCGGGATACGCCTCTATTCCGTGCTCTTCGACATCGAGGCCCTCGAGCTCTTCTTCGGCGCTCACCCTGAGGCCTATGGTGGCCTTGATCAGCTTGAACAGGATGAAGGCGGTCGGAAAGACCCAGAGGAACGCGGCCACTATGCCGATGAGCTGGACTCCGAGTATCTTCATCGTAACACCCTCGGCATTGAAGAGTCCGGCGGCGAACGTGCCCCATGCGCCGCAGACACCGTGTACGGAGATGGCGCCCACCGGGTCGTCGATCTTGAGCACCTGGTCGATGAATACCACCGAGAGCACGACGATTATGCCGGCTATTATACCGATCAGCACCGCACTGCCCGGCAGGACGTTGGCGCAGCCAGCGGTGATGCCCACGAGACCGGCGAGTGCGCCGTTCAGCGTCATGGTGGCTTCAGGCTTCTTGAACATGATCCACGCCATCATCATCGCACCCACTGCACCGCCTGCAGCAGCCAGTGTAGTGTTGACCGCGATCAGGGCGATGTCCTTGGTGGCCGCTGTCGTGCTGCCCGGATTGAACCCGTACCATCCGAACCAGAGGATGAAGACACCGAGGGCGCCGAGTGCGATGTTGTGGCCCGGGATGGCCTTGACCTTACCGTTTGCATACTTCCCGAGCCTCGGGCCTATGACGATAGCGCCGGCGAGTGCGGCCCATCCGCCGACCGAGTGGACCACGGTCGAGCCTGCAAAGTCGATGAAACCGAGACCTTCGAGCCAGCCGTTGCCCTTGTAGAGGCTGCCCCACGCCCAGGAACCGAACACGGGATAGATCAGCCCGCTTATCACCACCGAGTAGGCGAGGTATGCCACGAACCTCGTCCTCTCGGCCATGGCTCCGGAGACGATCGTGGCCGCCGTGGCGGCAAAGACCACCTGGAACATCCAGAAGGCGAGTGTCCAGGGGTCCTTGTCCTGAGCGAAGTCACTCAGGAAGAAGCCCGTGGTTCCGAACCAGCCTGTCTTCGTGACCCCGAACATTATCGCGAACCCGACGGCCCAGTATGCGATCGCACCCATGGACATGTCCATGAGGTTCTTCATGAGGATGTTCACCGTGTTCTTGGCCCTCGTGAACCCGGCCTCGACCATCGCAAAGCCCGCCTGCATGAAGAAGACGAGGAACGCGGCCACGAGGGTCCATACGAAGTCGGCGTTAGTCTGAACTTCCGCAGCGGTTGTCTCCGGCTCCCCAGTTGCCGGCTGAGCAGCTTGCTGCTCAGCCGGTGCAACCTCGGGAGGGTTGGAAAGGCCCTGCTCCTCGGCATACAGTACGCCTGCCGACGAGAGCAACAGGGCAACTATGGTTACTACCAACAATCGTTTCATTTATGCCTCCATAACCTCCGATTTTGAGTTCACGGCATGCGCTAAAAATCTATGTCCAGCTGGAGCGTTGCAGTCGGCTTGTAACTGCTCTCGTTGTAGATGTCGTAGCCGACTATGACCCCGACGTTGGGGGCGAACTTCCAGGCCACACCGAAGCTGAGCGCACCGTAGCCGTTGTCTCCTCCCTGGTAGTCCACGGCGGCCCAGAGCTTGTCGGATATCTCCGAGATCGTCCTGTCCCACGAAAGGAGTATGCCGGTGTTGTCCTTCTCGCCGTTGATGTCGACGAGGACCTTGTCGTTGCCGGTGTAGTAGCCAGCGGAGAGCCTCCCGATCTTGTCGAAGGTCTTGGCGACGAGGCCGTAGATTATGTTGGAGTCCGAGACATCCTTGTCGGTGCCGAAATCATAGCCGCCCACGGCCACTGCAGGTGCACCGGCGAAGAGCACGCCCTCAGGTATACCGAGCTTTGCGTTGAAGAGCATGGGGGATGCATGATCACCGTCGACGTCCCTGTAGTCGATCCCGGCCTCGAGCTGGACCTTCTCGAAAGGCAGCACGCCCACGGTCAGCCCGATGTTCGTCACTATGCCGCTCCCCGATGTTCCGATGTACGAATCAAAGCCGTAGTGCGGCGTCTTGTACGGCTGTATGTCCGTCGACGGTATCCATATCTGCGTCGATGGTGTGGCGTAGGCTATGCCTGAAAAGACTACCAGTGCCATTATGCTTAAGGCCAAAACCTTGAAAACCTTCATTGTACTGTCCTCCTCTTAAATGTTATGTTTTTTGATCTCTCGTTGTTCTGTTGCTTTCAGTCGAGTAATCTCACTCGATCAGTCAGTTCTGCAAGAACCTCTTCTCTGCACATCACCTCCTCCGTGATTTCTGAACAGGCCCCAGGGTCCTATCTGTCAAGGGAAGTCCCCTCCGCCTTTCCCACCTTCGGCCCGCCCTGCTTGCGGCGGCCCTTTCCGAGAGCCCTCACGCCGCCACCCGTGTCGGCCTCCTGCCTCAGGGGGTACGTGCACGGCCTCTCGGTTCGCCGGTATACAGTTGCCAGAAGCGTGCCAGATCGTAACCCGTTGATTTGATTGGCTTTCCCGGCAACGCCGAGCATACAAAATTGTAGTTCCATACAATTTTGTAGCTTCAGGACCGTGTATCGCCGGGCTCGAGCACCATCGGCAGCCGACTCCTGCCCGAACCTGGCAAGACCGGGAGGCGACTTGATATAATCTACCCCATGACAGAGAGCAGGAAGATTGCAAGGTCGGCCTCCCTCATCTCCCTCGCCACCTTTCTCAGCCGCATTCTCGGGTTTGTCAGAGACATGGTCATAGCCGGTTTCTTCGGTGCGACCGGGCTTTCCGACACCTTCTTCGTGGCCTTCCGCATCCCGAACCTCCTCAGAGAGCTCTTTGCCGAGGGCTCCATGTCGTCTGCCTTCATCCCGGTGCTCACGGAGACGAAGGTGAGGCAGGGGGAACAAGAGGCTCGGAGGCTGGCGAGGATAACCTTCTCGTTCATCATCCTGGTCGTCGGTTCGATATGTGTTGCGGGGATCGTCTTTGCACCCGCGATAGTGAGGCTCATAGTCCCTGGGTTCACCGATCCCGCTCGGCTGGCCACCACTGTGCTCCTTACGAGGATCATGTTCCCCTTCCTGCTCTTCGTGAGCCTTGCGGCCCTGACCATGGGAGTCCTTAACGTGGAGAGGGTCTTCTTCGTGCCCGCGCTCTCCTCAGCCTGGTTCAACATCGCCATAATCCTCACGATAGTCCTGCTGTCGCCTCATCTCGGGATGCCGATTCTCGCAGTCGCCATAGGGGCGACCGTGGGAGGCGTCGTCCAGTATGTCACCCAGATACCGTCATACCTGAGGAGGGGCTACACGTACGGGATAGACACCGCATTCGGGCACGAAGGGCTCAGGAAGATGGCTGTCTTGATCCTGCCGCTGACCCTCGGCCTCGCAGTCTCGCAGATAAACATCTTCGTGAGCACGATCCTTGCGTCGTACCTGCCTGAGGGGAGTATCACTTACCTGTATTATTCTATGCGCCTCATACAGTTTCCGGTGGGGATATTCGGGGTCGCCATGGGAATGGCGGCCCTGCCCGCGCTGTCGTCGCATGCAGCGAAGGGCGACATGGAGGCCCTCGGTGAGGACTTCTCCTCCACGCTCAGGCTCCTCTTCTTCATAACGGTTCCGTCGATGGCGGGACTGATCGCACTGAGATACCCGATAGTGAACCTCCTGTTCCAGCGCGGGGAGTTCGGTTATGCCGCCACCGAAGGCACCGCCTTCGCCCTCGTCTTCTACTCCCTCGGCATATGGTCCATGGTCGGCGTGCGGGTCGTTGTGGCGGCGTTCTACTCCATGCAGGACACCCGCACTCCCGTTAAGGTGGCGCTTCTGGCACTGGCGACGAACATAGTACTCAGCCTCCTCCTGATGGGGCCGCTCGAGCACGGCGGGCTCGCACTCGCGAACTCCGTCTCCTCCGGCGTAAACTTCTCCCTGCTCTTCTACCTCCTGAGAAGAAAGATATCGAGCGTGGACTGCAGGCGCGTACTGAAATCCTTCTCGAAGACGCTGGCGGCCTCCCTCATCATGGGGGTCACGGCGTGGTCGATGCTCCAGGGCCCCCTGTGGAAGGGCGGCGGCGAGGTGCTGAAAAAGAGTCTCTACCTCGGAGGAACCATACTCCTCTGCGCGTGCCTCTACTTTCTGACCGCCCTGATGCTGAGAAGCGAAGAGGTGAGAACGCTCTTCGACCTCTTCAGGAGGGGAAAGGGTGACTGACTGCGGGGTGTGCGGGCAGTGAAGAACGAGAGACTGACCGGGATCATTTGCAGGAGATACTGCGCATATTACAAGGAGGGAAAGGAGGGGCTCCTTTGCGGGACCTACAGGTACCTCGCCCAGAGGTTCTCGGCGGAGGAACTCGAGAGTGCCCCTGAGAAGATTGTTCCGGATTTCTCAGAGGATGCCTTCATACTGGAGGAGATTTGCTCAGCGTGCGACTTCCTGGTCGGCGGATGCGACTACAGGGCGGGCATCGCCGCTCCTCCGTGCGGCGGTTACCGCCTGGTCGAGTGGCTACGAAGGCAGCCCTGACAGCGGGCACCTCTCGCAGCGCGGCCTCGGCCTGCAGAAATCCTTGCCGAGCCTTACGAGGAGTGCGTGGTACTCATTGAACAGCCGGACGTCACCCGGCAGGGAGGCGTGGAAGAGTTCCTGGAACCTGTCGTAGGAGGCCGATGCATCCATGATTCCGTGTCTTGAGAGGACCCTTTTCGTGTAGGCGTCGATGACGAAGACCGGCCTTTCGAGTGCGTAGAGGAGGATGGAGTCTGCGGTCTCGGGCCCCACGCCCTTCACCTCGAGCAGCTGGCGCCTGAGCCTCTCGGTGCCGACCCTCTTCATCCTCGATACACGGCCCGAGTAGCGCCCGACAAGGAACCCCACGAGGGACTTGAGCCTCTCGGCCTTGACGTTGAAATACCCTGCAGGACGGATCAACCCGGCAAGCCGCTCCCGGCTCATCCCGTGTATGGCCGCAGGCGCCAGTGCACCCGCCTTCTTCAGGTTCTCTATCGCGCGCTCCACGTTGCCCCAGTTCGTGTTCTGCGTGAGGACGGCCCCCACCATCACCTCGAAGGGGCCGTCTCCCGGCCACCAGTGCTGCGGGCCGAAGGCGTCGTGGAGCCTCCTGAACACCTCTGTCAAGAGACCGGCCTCTGTTGGTGACTCTCCCATGATCAGCTCCTTGGTGCCGCTGCTTCATGCCGTCCGGACGGGACAGCCCGATATTATAGCACGTGCGGGCAGCTCAGCGGGCCGTCCGGCTGAAGCGGAGTGACAATCAACGGCCGGGTCCTGACACAATGCGTCACAGCCGCCTTGCCGAGGCGCTGCCGCAGCGGCTGAGCACGGCCGTATCCGCCTGTTTTCATGTGCTTAAAGACGCCTGCCTCAGAAGTGGCACCCCTGGCAGGAAACTTGCTCCCTCCTGCACGGCCGTGGCTGTGGAGGGTGCATGCAGCCCTAAACTTTTCGGTGAAACGGCCGATATACAGTGATGTTGTGCCTGATCCATCGGGGGGTGACGGTGCAAGGGGCGGTTTCCGCTCTTCATCATCAAATGCTTGAGGGGGTGTGAAGACAAGGGTGTTCTGATACCGAGACGGATTATCGACGAAGTTGATGGCTGATTTCTTGGTGTAACTATTCCGAGCAAAGGAGGAACCTTATGAAGAAGAAGTTCTGCATGCTGGTTGCGGCTGCGTTCAGTGCGCTTCTCCTCGTCGTCACGGGCTGCAGCAGCGGCGGAGGAGGCAGTTCGACGACAACCTCTACAGGCGTGGCAACAGCGCTCAGGGTGGCTGAAAAGGTGAGCGTGGTTGATGCGAAGGACTCCGGATCGAGCGGCGTAAGCCCCTTGACCATAGGTGTCTTCCAGGTCAGCCCGTCGGACCTGCCTGCTGATTCCGACTACTTCAACGACGAGAGCTTCGTGTATGTGGAAGAACGCTCCACAGAGGCGTTCAACCTCATAAACGAGATACTCTGCATGATGTCTCAGACGCGGTATGCCGAGATGCTGAACAAGGGGGCGTACAAGGCGCAGATAGACGTTAACCAATGCAGCAGCTCTAAAGACAGCGCCAAGAGCGCGGGACAGAGCTCGACGAACCAGACATCCGGCACATCGGCACCGGAGTACGAGATGTGGATAGTGGATTCATCGAGGACGGACGCCAGTTCGCCGCATATCGTGAAGGTCTGGGTGAGTGAAGAGGGCGACGAGTTCGAACCCCCGAAGGTGATCTATGTCAAGGTGACCATAACGGAAGGGGTCAGCGACACGAATCCGTACGGGCTCTTCACCATGAACTTCAAGGCCTATCCCGTGGTCAACGGGACGGTCGATACATCGACGGCCATGTTCAAGGGGATACTGAAGACCGAGAAGGACTCCTCGGGCAAGGTCATACTCTCGTTCGTCATCAACGGCGGTTTCGACACCCCGGACGGCTCCATAAGCTTCTCCCAGAAGGTCGCCCTCGACAGGTCGGCTGACGGCACGAGCGGTGCAGGCACCGTGTATACCTCCGACACCTATCCCACTCCGACCGGTACACAGACGGACGAATCGAGCTTCAACATAGCCTTCAACCAGGACTATTTCCTAAGGGTCGACACCTCGGCCGGCACACAGGTCTGCCTCAGCAGGACCTCGTTTGACGAGACCGCCTGGAGATACGGCCTGTACGATTCGAGCGGCAGCCGGGTGGTCCGCAACTCCGGCTTCCCGATCAAGGTCACGCAGAACGGGGTGGACTATTACGGCTGGATCGGCTTCTGGGGTCTCTGGTTCCCCGAGGATGCAACCCTCAACAGCGGAGACACCGTGTACAAGCTCTCATACGGCTCAGGCGGCGATACCGAGGAGCCGTACAACATATTCATAGCCGGCGGCAAGCTCGTAAAGCACACCAAGAAGGAACTGACGCTTGGAGACATCAAGAACGTCCCCCTCGACTGGTGGGACCCCACAGGCGGGAGCAACTACCGCGTCGTATGGACGGGGACAGAGTTCAGTAAGGTCGCGGTACTCAACGACACCACCTGGATGTGGGAGGACATCACCCCCACGCCCCTCGACCTCACGGCCCTCTACTGGACCGAGCTCAACTTCTGGTCACAGTCTCTCGGTGGAAACGTACAGGTCAAGCTCGACGACCCAGCAGACACAACCGACGACTGCGTGCCGGATACCACTACGGGGACGTTCGACTGCTCCGGAAGCGCTTCCGACACGACGAAGGTGGTCTTCTTCTCAGAGGACATGGTGTATCCAGATCAGCTGACACAGGACCTCAACCTCGTATGCTTCGAGAACTGCCCTGATCCTTCCAACATAAACGGTGCAACCCCATACTTCACTGACTCGACCCCTGAATCCCCGAGCAACATCCTCTACCAGGACGTCGCTCCCTCGAGTGCAACCAACTATGCGTTCACCTTCGATGCAGCCGGCATGGTCCTCAAGTACAGCGGAAGCAACGTAGTACTCACGTCCGCCGACAGCCCGAACGAGTGGGGGGTAACGTCAGGGCCGCTCTTTGTGCCCACCACCGACAACCTGAACGCGCTGGCGTGTGACTGGGATACCACGGGTAGCACTACGTGCGCATGGCAGGCCTGGAGCAACCTGAGCGAGTTCTATACCTGGGAGACGGGCCTGAACGAGTGGAACCGGTTCACCGCTCTCAAGGATGCAAACAACAACTTCCTCACGTTCGATCCGCCGCTTCCCGTTGAATACACCCACACGCAGACCGACACAACCAAGCCCGACTACAAGTACAACGGCAGCAAGTTCTACCTCGAGTACAACGGCTTCGGCGACCTGTTCGGCATACCGGGCAAGTGCGTCGACTTGGACAGCGGTGAGGACGAGAGCTGCGACGAGACGAGCAGGTGGGTGCCCGAGCTCACCATTTCCGACGGCTCCGAGGTGGTTGACAGCACCGACGGCACGACCACGTATCTCGTGAAGGCCCTCGAGAAGGAACAGCGGATGAAGGCGGTGGCGACGACCAACTGCTCCGGACTCTCCACCACCACGTATTCACTGCCGAGCATAGACGACTGGGTGGACCCGGCCATCGGCGACGCCCCTGAAGTCAGCGGCGCACCGGCTGTGATCGGCGGAGTGATCCAGCAGTAGCACCGGTGTCGCGGTAGTATTTACGGCACGGGCGTGGCCGCACACGCGGCCCCGCCCGTGTTCATTTCCAGGGCCGCCTCGTCAGGGTGAGGTCGAGAGGCTCTCCACCATCGAGAAGTACTCCCTCTCGCACTCCGCCTCCAACTCCTTCATCCTCAGGAACGGGCCGTTGAAGTCCTCCCCACCTGCAGTGAAGACACCGTGTCCGTATACGATGACGCTGTCCGACACCCTGAAGGCCTCGGGTACGGTCCTCACCATGCCGGTCGGGCCTGTGCCGACCTCTCCCGGCACGACCGGCACACCGCAGACACGCCGCTTCTCAGGGCATGCCTTGTAGCAGAGCCCGCGCGACGGGCACTCCCTGAGGCAGTGCATCGACATGATCACAGAGAACTTCGGGTGTCCGTGCAGTATGAAACGGTACGGTGTCATGCCGTATATGGCGCGGTGGGTCGCGAACTCGGACGAGGAGGTTATGCCGACCGACGAGGAGCCGTCGACGGGGACGGCGTCTATGCAGCCCTCGAGCTCGTCGAGTGAGGCCGCGGTCTCACTGATGTATATCCTGCCGTTGAAGCAGCAGGATATGTTTCCGAAGAAGGAATCCACGAGCCTCTCCGATACGAGCCTCCTGCCCGCCTCCGCCATCATTGCATATACCGCAGCTTCATCCCCGGGTGGTCCCTTGCGCAGCGGCTGGAGGCTCTCGGCTGCCCTGCCTGCATGCAGGAGGCCCTTTATCCCCTCGAACGCCGCGGTCCTCTCCCTGTCCGGCAGCGCATTCTTCCTCCTGCAGGAGTCGAGGTAGGCGAGGTGGTCGTGAAAATACTTGACGAACGTGGAGAAGCACGCCGAGCTGTACGAGATGAAAGCCTGCTCAGGGGATATCGTTCCGTAGCTCACTACTGCCGGGCCTGCCTCGACGATGGCGGACTTCCTCTCGGAGAGCACCTCGGCTATCCTCCGCGGCTCCGGAGACTCGATCACCGGTATGTCGTGAAAGAAGGTCCTCGTCTCGCAGTCTTCGGGCACGACGGCGCGGTAGCCGGGCAGGTCGGAGAGGCCGTGTCTCAGCAGCTCGCTGATGATGCTCCTGCGGGGCTCGGCAGGGACCGCGAAGAGGAGGGAGTTGATGTTCATCAGGCCGAAGACCTCCTTCAGGGCATCGATGCCGACGAGCGGATGATCCGAGGGTGTGTTCGCGTATATCTCCTCGTCGACGGCGAGCAGGCGTATGTCGGACTCTCCGGCGAGTCCCTGCGAGACGAGCTTGGCCGTGTACTTGTCGATCAGTGCCTTCATGTTTCACCCCGCCGTTGGATGGAAGTTCCAGCCGGCGCGTGCGTGTCAACTGCTGCCTTCATCTTCGCCGCCTACCCTGCCGTCCTCGTCATAGCCCCTTATCCTGTAGTACCTGCCGAGTGCCTCGGCGAAGGCCTCCCTGTCTATGGGCGGGATCGTGACGTCTCCGTCGGTGTATCCTGCCTCGCTGAAGAACCTCTCGGGGAGGTCGTCGTCCTTTCTCGAAAAGCCGTTCAGCGTGTTAAGGCGCCTCTCGAGGAGCCATATGCGCTCGCCGGCCTTGAGGAGCGACTGCACGTCGTAGTCGCTTCCGGTCACCGCGTTCACCGCCTTTGCGTACTCCTCGAGCGAGGCGGCAAAGAACACGAACTTGCATGCCGTGAGTGAATCTATCACGCTGTTTGCATCCTCCGATATCTTAACCATCCTCGCCTTGCCCTCGAACGAGAACCTGTCGACCGCCACCGGCTTCCTGAGTATCTCGTAGCTGATCGGGTATGCCCTGAGGTGGCATCCGCCGCGGTTCGACGTGGCATAGGCGAGGGCCATGCCGTAGGCGCCCCTCGGGTCGTAGGCCGGAAGCTCGAGCGACTTCACCGACATGCTGAGCCCGGCTGCGCCGGCTGACTCGGCAAACCTCTTCGAGCCCTCGGCGAGGGCGTCACCGGCCTTGCTCCTCTCTCCCACGAGGGCCACGAGGCTGACGAGCTCGGCCGGCGCAAGCCGCCTGCCCCTTATCTCGGCGTAGCATGCGAGGGTGGATGCGGTCGTGATGGTGTCGAGGCCGTAGTCGTTGCAGAGACGGTTAGCCTCGACGATGCTTGCGAGGTCACTGTTTCCGTTCAGGGCGCCGAAGTGCGAGGCGGTCTCGAACTCGGGCATGACCTCGCCTGAGGCGCCGACCTTCTTGCAGAGTATGGGGCATCCCCTGCAGCCCTTCTTCTTCGTGTGGTAGGCGGTCTTCATGGAGTAGCCGGAGTACCGTCCGGCCTCTGGAAAGAGGCTCTTTCTGAAGTTCTCGGTCGGCTCCATCCTCCTTGCGTGTATGAGGTCCACGAGGGCTGCGGTGCCGAACTCGCTGAGGCCGAACTCGCCGAAGACCGCTGGCGATGCCCTGAGCAGGCGCATGATCTCCTCCCTCGCCTTCTTCAGTGCGCCGGGGTCGGCGACCTTCACCTCTCCGGAGCCCTTCACCCTGACGGCCTTCAGCCTCTTGACCCCCATGACCGCGCCGAGGCCGCCCCTGCCCGCTGCATAGTGCCCGTCGAAGATGATCGAAGCGAACCTCACACCGTGCTCGCCTGCACGTCCGATCACCGCCGCCGAGCCGCTGCCGCCGAGTGCCGCCGAGGCCTCCTCGACGTTCATGCCGCAGAGTCCGGATGCGTCCTCTATGGAGACCGCGCCGTCGCGGACGTCTATAGTCACCCATTTCCTGGATATGCCGCTGACGATGAGCATGTCGAAGCCGGCCCGCTTCAGCTCGGTTGCAAACCTGCCCCCGACGGAGCAGTCGAAGACCGTTGAGGTGAGCGGCGACCTCGATACCACCGAGAGCCTCCCCGATGTTGGGGCCGCAGTGCCCACGAGCGGGCCGGTGGCGAATACTATCGGCATCTCCTCGGAGTCGAAGGCCCTGGTGATGTGCTCCCTCATAAGGGCCACTCCAAGGCCCCTGCCTCCTATGAACCTCCTGCAGAGCTCGGCAGGTGTGCCGAATATCTCCGAGCGGCCCTCCGAGAGGTCCACCCTGACGCTCTTTCCCGTGTATCCTGTCATCTCCACCTTCCGTTCGTCCTGTAGATGAACGCCAGCACCTCGGCAACGGCCCTGTAGAGCTCCGGCGGTATCTCTTCGTGCGTGTCGAGCGTGGAGAGTATCTCCACGAGGGCCCTGTCCTCATGGACGGGCACGCCGTGTTCGCGAGCGAGGGCGATCATCTTCTCGGCGAGCCACCCCCT
Organism: Nitrospirota bacterium; assembly: GCA_011051565.1. Taxonomy (GTDB): domain Bacteria; phylum Nitrospirota; class Thermodesulfovibrionia; order Thermodesulfovibrionales; family JdFR-85; genus BMS3Bbin07. The sequence continues at coordinate 15,182 of DRKX01000156.1, forward strand.
GCCCCTTGCCACCACCCTCGGTGCCGCGTCGACACCCTCCGTGTACCTGAGTGCAGCCGCCTTCTTTCTCTCTTCCTTCATCCCCTCTCCTTCATATCCTCACATCGAGCCCCTCTGAGACGGCCTTCCCTGTGTCTACCTTCTCTTCGTACCGCGCGCTCATGCTGCCTGCCCTGAGGCCCGAGGCCTCGAACTGCCGCTCGAGCACGGGCAGGCCCTCGTTCAGCAGGTCTGCAAAGGCCCGGTTCTCCGTGACGAAGCTGACGTGGAAGCAGCCTGCCTGAAGGAGCACGTGGGCGATCACCCTGCCCGGACCCTCGAGGTCTATGTTGACGATGCAGGAGTATCTCCTCGCCGGGGGCTTCCCGCTGTATGACTCCCTTATGATCAGCTCGCCGTCGCGCAGCTCCTTCCAGATGAAGGGTATGAAGACCTGGAGCGAGTCGTTCAGTCTCGACTGAAGCTGGTGGAACTCTATGTTTCTGATCAGCCTCTCAACGGCCGTGTTCAGTGAGTCGGGGTTTACGTTGTGCCTGAGCAGGCGGCCGGCCAAGGCTTCATCCCTGAGGGAGTCCTGCAGGCTCAGCAGCGCCCCCTTCAGGTCGCCCTTGACCATACTTGAGAATGCCTCTTCAGCAGCCCGGGCCTCGTTGCCGTAAACCCCGCCGGTGGCGAGCCTCAGTGCGAGGAGCCTCAGCTTTGTCTCGAAGAGAATGCCCGAAGACTCTACGAACCCGCCGGGGTCGCCCGATGCGAGTCTCTCGATCCCGGGGATGAGCCTCTCGATCGTGGACAGCTGGGGCAGCATCTCCCTGACCGGAGCGGGGAGCGCCCGTAGCAGCCTGGCGGCTGCCCTCAGCCCTTCAGCATCGAGCCTTGCGCTGCTGAGGCCCTTCAGGGCGGAGAGGACGGACTCTCTCAGTGCCTCCGGGGAACCGCCGCCTTCCCTGCCGACCAGCCTCAGCCGTACCTCTCTGCCAGCGCCCTCCACCCTGAGCATCAGGGTCTCGTTCTTGCGGAGGGGCATCTCGGTCTTCGCCTCGATGACCATGCCTTTCAGCCGGATGGAGACGGTGTTGCCTGAAGCTACATTCAGGACCTCGGCCCTGACGACCTCTCCGGCCCTAAGGGTGAGCGACGGCCTCTCGCCGAGCAGGAGGCTTACGACCCTGCCCGTCCTGTTGATCAACGGCCCTTGCACTTTGCCCTTTTCAAGCCCCCGTACTTTAATTTAAGCCACTCACATATAGTATAATCTATTTGGGTCTCGAAACCGGCACTAAACAGGTCATAAAGGAGCTCTACATGCTTGATGCAAGGTTTGTCAGGGAGAACGTTCAGGTCGTCCGTGATGCGCTACGCAGGAGGGGCTACGAGATTGAGCTCGGCGGGTTCGTCTCGCTCGAGGAGCAGAGGCGTGCGATAATCCGCGAGGTCGAGAACCTGAGGAACAGGCGCAACGTCGTCTCCGACGAGATCGGGAGGCTCAAGAAGGGAGGAGGCGACGCCTCGGGCCTGATCGCCGAGATGAAGAGTGTATCGGAGAGGATAAAGGCCCTCGACGAGGACCTCAAGGACGTGGATGCTCGTATCAGGGAGTTCCTCCTCAACCTGCCCAACATTCCGCACGAGTCAGTGCCTGAGGGCAGGGACGAGAGCGACAATCCCGAGGTGAGGCGGTGGGGAGAGCCGAGGGAGTTCGGGTTCGAGCCACTCAACCACTGGGACATCGCCGAGAGCCTCGACATAGTCGACTTCGACAGGGCGTCGAAGATCGCAGGGGCCCGGTTCTCGCTGATGAAGGGCGAGGGTGCGAGGCTCGAGAGGGCGCTCATGAACTTCATGCTCGACATGAACACCTCGAAGGGCTACAAGGAGGTCTTTCCCCCGATACTGGTGAACCGTGAGAGCATGACGGCCACGGGCCAGCTGCCGAAATTCGCCCCAGACCTCTTCAGGACCGCCGACCCGGAACTCTACCTGATACCGACGGCCGAGGTGCCTGTGACCAACATCCACCGGGAGGAGATCCTCCGCGAAAGTGACCTGCCAATCTACTACACCGCATACACCCCGTGCTTCAGGCGCGAGGCCGGTTCCTACGGCAAGGACACCCGCGGGCTCATCAGGCAGCACCAGTTCAACAAGGTCGAGCTCGTCAAGTTCGTGAGGCCGGAGGACTCCTATGATGAACTCGAGGGGCTCACAAGGGATGCAGAGGAGATTCTCCAGAGACTCGGCCTCCACTACAGGGTGGTGGTGCTCTGTACCGGGGACCTCGGGTTCTCGGCTGCAAAGACCTACGACATCGAGGTCTGGCTGCCGGGCCAGGGCCGCTACAGGGAGATATCCTCGTGCTCGAACTTCGAGGACTACCAGGCGAGGAGGGCCGATATCCGCTTCCGGAGGGAGGAGAAAAAGGGAACGGACTTCGTCCATACACTCAACGGCTCCGGGCTCGCCATCGGGAGGACGGTCGTCGCGATCCTCGAGAATTACCAGCAGGAAGACGGATCGGTCGTGATTCCCGAAGCACTGAGGCCGTACATGGGTGTCGAGGTGATCCGGTAGAGAACAGTATCAGCCTATCACCCCGGGATGGAGCGGATTCCTACAATTTTGTATGACAATTTTGTAGGACCTACAAAATTGTAGGATGCGGCAGTGTGGTTTTTCCCCTTGTAGACAGGGCGTTTCAGGTGTGGCACGGTTATTGTAAATAGCTGATGCCGCCGGCAAGCGTGCCGGTCCGTAACCGGCCTTTGAATCTCTACTTGAAGTCAAAACTCAACAGGAGGTGCGTCCAAATGAAGATGGTTTCCGCCGTAATCAAGCATTTCCGTCTCGACAATGTACGGAAAGCCCTGACGGACATCGGTGTGGAGGGCATGACGATCATCGAGGTGAAGGGGTTCGGCAGGCAGAAGGGGCACATGGAGGTATACAGGGGAGTGGAGTACGAGGTGAGGTTCCTCCCCAAGATCAAGATCGAGGTGGCGGTCTCCGACGACAAGCTCGACAAGGTCGTAGACGTCATCCAGGAGGCTGCGAGGACGGGCGAGATCGGGGATGGAAAGATATTCATCTACAACCTGCAGGACGTTGTGAGGATAAGGACAGGAGAGAGAGGAGAGGAAGCGATATGATGAGGAGAGGAGTCTCAGCAGTTGTGACGCCGGCAGTGGCGGTTTTGCTGGTACTGCTTGCCTCGGGCAGCGCGTTCGCCGCCGAGGCATCGGGTATTGACACGGGGGATACTGCGTGGATACTGGTCTCCACCGCGCTCGTCATGCTGATGACACCGGGGCTTGCGTTCTTCTACGGCGGCATGGTCAGGAGCAAGAACGTCCTCGGCACGATAATGCACAGCTTCATAATACTGTGCATCATGAGCGTCGTCTGGGTGCTGTGGGGCTACACGCTCGCCTTCGGCCCCGACATCGGCGGCTTTGTGGGCGGGCTCAAGTGGCTGGGGCTTCAGGGAGTCGGGCAGGAACCGGCCCCACTGGCTCCGACGGTGCCACACCTCGCGTTCATGATGTTTCAAGGCATGTTCGCCATCATCACTCCCGCCCTCATAACCGGTGCGTTTGCAGAGAGGATGAAGTTTTCGGCACTGGTGGTCTTCACCGTGCTGTGGGCGACCTTCGTCTACTCGCCGGTCTGCCACTGGGTGTGGGGCGGCGGCTGGATCGGCGCTAAGCTCGGGGCCCTCGACTTTGCAGGCGGCACGGTCGTGCACATCAACTCGGCGATTGCAGCCATCACCGCCGCAGTGATCGTCGGAAAGAGGAAGGGGTACCTGCAGGAGGCGATAATGCCTCACAACCTCCCGATGACCATCCTCGGGGCGGCTCTTCTGTGGTTCGGCTGGTTCGGGTTCAATGCAGGCAGCGCCCTCACGTCGGGCGGCCTCGCCTCGCTCGCCTTTGTGACCACGAACACGGCGGCGGCAGCAGCGGCCATGAGCTGGGCCCTTGCAGAGTGGGGCCACAGGGGCAAGCCCACGGCCTTCGGCGCGGTCAGCGGCGCAGTGGCCGGACTCGTCGCCATAACGCCGGCGGCAGGCTTCGTGAGCCCGCTCTCCGCCATACTGATCGGCATAGGTGCCGGCATCTTCTGTTACCTCGCCGTGAACGTCAGGCCTAAGATCGGTTACGACGACTCCCTCGACGTGCTCGGCATCCACGGGGTCGGAGGCCTCTGGGGCGCGCTCGCCACGGGCCTCTTTGCATCGACCGTGGTGAACCCCGGCGGGGCAGACGGCCTATTCTTCGGAAACCCCTCGCTCTTCATGGCCCAGGTCCTTGCAAGTGTCGCCACCATTGTCTACTCCGGAATCGCTACCCTCATCATTCTGAAGGTGGTCGACTGGACCATAGGGCTGAGGGTGAAGGAGGAAGAAGAGGTTGAGGGGCTTGACCTCAGCCAGCACGGTGAGACAGGATATAACCTGTAGGTATCGACTTTCAAAGGAGAGTGTAAGGTCATGCAGGTGCTGATCGTAAAGAACATACCGCTCGAAGGGCCTGGAACCATCGAGGACTTTCTCAGGGAGAGGGGTATCCCATACACCATCGCAGAGCTCTCGAAGGGCAAGACTGTAGAAGACACGGGACTGTACTCACACCTCGTGGTCATGGGCGGACCGATGGCCGTCTACGAGATGGACAGGTACCCTTACCTCCGTGGCGAGGCGGAGCTGATAAGGAGTTTCATAGACGAGGGGAAGGCCGTACTCGGTGTCTGCCTCGGGGCCCAGATGGTCGCCCACTGCCTCGGCGCGAGGGTCTACCCCGGGGGAGTCAAGGAGATCGGCTGGTACGAGGTCGACATTACGCCCGAGGGCATGGAAGACGGCGCCTTCTCGACCCTCGCGGTCGAGGGCAGGCCAGTCGCAGAGGTCTTTCAGTGGCACGGCGACACCTTCGACATGCCCGAGGGTGCCGTGAGGATCGCCTCGTCGTCGAGCTACCCGAACCAGGCCTTCAGGTACGGCAGCCGTGTGTACGCTCTGCAGTTTCACATAGAGGTCACCCCGGAGATACTGAGGGAGTGGTTCGAGGGCGAAGAGGGCGTCGACGTCGGTGAACTCCTCGCCCGCACGGAGAAGATATTCCCGGCGTATCGCAAGAGGGCCGAGGGCTTCTACGACAAATTTTTTTCTTGACAAAGCGGAATTTTTTGTAGTAAGTTTATCGGCAACCCATTACCGTTAAAACAAGAATTTCAACTTTCAGGAGGTAGTCCATGACACCAAAGGATGTCTTGACGTTTGCTCAGGAAAACGATGTGGTTATGGTGGACTTCAAGTTCATCGACTTCCCCGGCGTTTGGCAGCACTTCTCGGTGCCGATCGACGAGCTGAAGGAGGAGACCTTTGAGGAGGGGGTCGGCTTTGACGGCTCGTCCATAAGGGGCTGGCAGGCGATCAATGCATCGGACATGCTGATCATGCCCGACCCGGAGACCGCGATAATCGACCCGTTCAGGAAGTATCCCACGCTCAGCCTCGTCTGCAACATTGTCGATCCGATCACGAAGGAGCCCTACACCAGGGACCCGAGATACATTGCGCAGAAGGCGGTCCAGTACCTCAAGTCCACCGGCATTGGAGACACTGCATACTTCGGCCCTGAGGCGGAGTTCTTCATCTTCGACGACATACGCTACGACCAGAACGCGCACAGCGGCTACTACTTCGTCGACTCTAAGGAAGGCATATGGAACTCCGGCAAGGACGAAGGCCCCAACTTAGGTTACAAGCCGAGGCACAAGGAGGGCTACTTCCCTGTTCCGCCCACGGACAGCCTCGAGGACATCAGGACCGAGATGGTCACCATAATGAAGAAGTGCGGCATACACGTCGAGGCCCAGCACCACGAGGTCGCCACCGCAGGTCAGGGCGAGATCGACATGAGGTTCTCGCCGCTCGTGGAGATGGCCGACAAGCTCATGCTCTTCAAGTACATCGTCAAGAACGTGGCCCGGGCTCACGGAAAGACCGCCACCTTCATGCCGAAGCCCGTGTTCGAGGACAACGGCTCGGGCATGCATACGCACCAGAGCATCTGGAAGGACGGCAAGCCCCTCTTCGCAGGCAATGAGTACGCAGGGCTCAGCGAGATGGCGCTTCACTACATAGGCGGTGTCCTGAAGCACGCCAGGGCGCTTGCGGCGCTCACCAACCCGACCACCAACTCCTACAAGAGGCTCGTGCCCGGCTTCGAGGCGCCGGTCAACCTCGCGTATTCCGCAAGGAACCGTTCCGCCGCGATAAGGATCCCGATGTATTCACCCTCTCCAAAGGCGAAGAGGGTGGAGGTGAGGTTCCCGGATCCGTCCTGCAACCCCTACCTCGCCTTTGCGGCACTGCTGATGGCAGGTCTCGACGGCATAGAGAACAAGATCGATCCAGGGGAGGCCCTCGACAAGGACCTCTACGAGCTTCCGCCCGAGGAACTTGCAAAGGTCCCGCAGATCGTGGGAAGCCTCGACGAGGCCCTCGACAGCCTCGAGAACGACCACGAGTTCCTGCTCAAGGGCAATGTCTTCACCGAGGACGCGCTGAAGACCTGGATGGCTTACAAGCGGGAGAACGAGGTCGATGCCATCAGGCTCAGGCCTCATCCCTACGAGTTCTTCCTCTACTACGACATATAAGAGAGATACACCCCCCTCCTGGAAAGGCCGTCCTCTCCAGGAGGGGCTCCCTTCCGATCCCCCTTCTTCGCAGCGCTGCAGGCAGGAATCCCCGCCGTCTCCTGAGAGACTTGTGTCGCCTGCTCCTGATCGTGTATCATTGATCATACCTGCAAGGAGGCGGCATTGCGGAGGAGAGGAGCCGTGCCGCGTACTCATCCGCCACATGATAAGACCGTTTGAGACTACAGGAATAGGAAGCCTTCCCTTTACCGACGCGGACGCCGCAGTCAGGCTCGTGCTGTCGCACTGCGACATACCGTTTTGGCCCCAGCTGCCGCACAGGTCCTTCAAGGAGCTGATGGTCCCGCAGTATTCGGAGGGACTGCCGGGTGTCGTGGTGGACCAAGAGAAAGAGAAGGTGTTCGTCGGCCGGGCCGATCAGGACGAGCTGAACCGCTTCTACGAGCTCTTCTCTGCGGGCGAGGACTTCCCGGTCTCCGAGGAGTACTCGGCAGGCTTCTATGCCTTTCTCCGGGAGATAGGCGGCAGGAGGTTCGGCCTCCTGAAGGGGCAGATCACCGGACCGCTCACATTCACCCTCGGGCTCAAGGACTCCGATGGGCGCTACATATACTTCAACGAGGAACTTAGGGAGGTGGCGTCGCTTCTCCTCCAGCGGAAGGCTCAGTGGCAGGTCAGGGAGCTCTCTGCGTATGCCGGGAAGGTGATAATATTCGTCGACGAGCCCATACTCACTGCGATAGGCAGCAGCAGCTACCTCGGTGTCGAGCCCGCAGAGGCCGAGAGACTCCTGCGCGATACGGTCGACGCCGTACACTCTGCCGGAGGCCTTGCGGGTATCCACTGCTGCGGCAAAGCCGACTGGGGGATGCTGATACGCACTGGCGTGGACATACTTAACTTCGACGCCTATGACTACTTCGAGACCCTCCAGATATACACTGACGAGCTTGCCGGCTTCCTGAGGCAGGGCGGCTATCTCGCCTGGGGGATCGTCCCCACCACCGGAGCCATCCGGAACGAGAGGCTCGATGTCCTGAGGGACAGGCTCCTGAGCAGGCTGAACGACCTCTCTGCCGGAATCCCTGGCGATCTGGTCACGGAGCGCTCCCTGCTGACGCCCTCGTGCGGAGCGGGCGGCCGGACCGAGGAGGAGGCAGAGAAGGTCTTCTCCTTCCTCAGATCACTCGGAGAGACCATGAGGCGATGAGGGGAGTCTTCATCACCTTTGAAGGCATCGAGGGGGCCGGGAAGTCGACGATATCGGAGATGGCCTCGAGGTACGTCGCCTCAAAGGGCCTCAGGGTCGTCGGCACCTACGAGCCCGGAGACACCGCTGCAGGAAGGGAGATACGCACTATCCTCCTCGACCCCGCGCACGAGGGCATGCACCCCCTTACGGAGCTCCTCCTCTACTTTGCCGACAGGGCCGAGCACGTGCACCGCCTCATCAGGCCTGCACTCGACAGGGGTGAGGTCGTGCTGTGCGACCGCTTCACCGACTCCACGGTCGCCTATCAGGGCTTCGGCAGGGGACTCGACCTGAAGACCCTGAGAGACATCGACGCGGTTGCACGGGACGGCGTGTGGCCCGAGCTGACGATTCTGCTCGACATCGATGCTCGGGCAGGGCTGAAGAGGAACAGCCGTGCCGGAAAGAGGGACCGGTTGGAGATGGAGGATACCGGGTTTCACGAGCGTGTCAGGGAGGGGTTCCTGAGCATCGCCAGGAGCGAACCAGAGAGGGTGAAGGTGGTGGACGCCTCGAGACCGGTGGATGCCGTGTTTGCAGAAGTGAGGGAATTGATGGACCGGGTACTGCCGGATGGGCGGGCTTAGGGCTTCAGGCGGGAGAGGCGATGGATAGGCACACCCTTCGGGTCCTCGAATTCGACAAGATACTCGACATGGCAGCCTCTTTCGCCGTCTCCTCTCCGGGCAAGGCCCTCGTTCTCGATACAGGGCCGCTTGGAGGGATCGAGGAGATGAGGGAGCGTATAGAACTCGTCTCCGAGGGCAGGGAACTGCTGTGCGGTGGAAGGGTGCCGGGCATAGAGCACTTCGAAGACCTGAGTTCCCTGTTCAGGAAGTTGAGGCCGGCTGATTCCGTGCTCTCTCCGGCCGAACTCAGGGAGTTCCTGCCGCTCTTCTCGTCAGCCGTCAATCTGAAGGGCCTCTTGAGTGCCGAGCCCTCGCTCCGCAGGCTCGCAGAGGCGGCATCGCGCCTCGTGACCCACGCCTCACTGAAGCGGAAGATAGAGGTCTCCATAGACGCGGACGGCAGGATCACGGACGAGGCCTCTGCTGAGCTCTCGGCCGTGAGAGAGGCCATAGGGCGTCTCAAGGAGAGGATCACGGCGGTCCTCGATGGCCTGCTACGAAGGAGGGACCTCAAGCCCCACTTGCAGGACTTCTATGTAACCGAGAGGAACGGCAGGTGGGTCGTACCCGTGAAGAGGGATTCCAAGGGGCACGTGAGGGGTGTGGTGCACGACATATCGAACTCCGGCGAGACCCTCTTCATCGAGCCATACGAGACCCAGGCCCTCGGCAACGAGCTCGAGTCCCTCCGGGCTGAGGAGAAGGTCGAGGAGTTCCGGGTGCTCAAGAGGCTCTCGGCCATGCTCAGGGAGGCCCTCCCCACCATAACCGGAGACTACCTGACGGTGGTGCGGATCGACTGCATCCTTGCGCTTGCGGCCTTTTCAGAGATGATGCACATGACCCCTCCGGAGATCAACTCCGAGGGCCGCATCAGGATACGCAAGGGCCGCCATCCGCTGTTGTGGCAGACTCTGAAGAGGCTCGGCCGCGAAGAGGGACTCGTACCCCTCGACTTCGAGCTCGGCCGCGGCTGCTCCTGCATGGTCATAACGGGCTCGAACGCCGGGGGCAAGACAGTGGCACTCAAGACGGTCGGCGTGCTGCAGCTCATGGCCCTCTCGGGCATGCACGTGCCTGCAGCGCCTGGCACGACCGTTCCGGTGCTCGGCAAGGTGCTCGCCGACATAGGCGACGAGCAGTCTATCGAGCGGACCCTCTCCACCTTCTCGGCCCACATCAGCCGCCTCGCGGGGATCATCGCCGAGAGCGACGGCAGGACCCTCGTCATCATAGACGAACTCGGCACAGGCACGGACCCGGAAGAGGGAGGGCCTCTGGCATGCGCTGTCCTCAGGGAACTCACGAGGCGCGGTGCCCTGACCGTGGTGTCGACACACCTCGGCCTCCTGAAGGCCTTTGCCCATACAGAGCCCGGCATGGTGAACGCCGCAATGCAGATGGAGGAGGAGCCAGCGGCTGGGGGACTGCCCGCCTACAGGCCCACATACAGGCTCGTCATCGGCGAGATGGGCCAGTCGCACGCCTTCGAGATCGCCGCCAGGCTCGGCATGCCGCCGGAACTGATAAGAGAGGCCCGCGGCCTGATGAAGGAGTCGGGCGTGCGGGTGGAGAGGCTGCTTTCCGAGCTCATGCAGAAGAGGGAAGAACTGGAGCAGAGGCTAGCGGAGACCGAACGCCTGAAGCGCGATCTCATCGGGCTCCGCGCGTCGCTCAGGGAGGAGGTCGAGAGGATACGCGCAGAGAAGAGGGCTATCCTCTCGAAGAGCCTGAGGGAGGCCGAGACGGTCCTGCACGAGGCGAAGAAGGAGGCCCGGAAGCTCATGAAGCGGCTCCGGGAGGCCGGGGCCGTTCATCAGATGAGGGAGGCCATGAGGGGGCTCGACCAGCGCCTTGCAGAGGTGGGAGAGAAGAGGAGTAGGGCCGAAGAGCCCGAGTCCCGTGGACTCACCGACCTCATCGAGTCCACGGGACTCGCTGAGGTCAGCGAAGGGCAGGCCGTCAGCATAAGGACCCTCGGGGTGGACGGCACCGTGCGCTCGGTAAGCCGCGGGAGCGGCCGCTGCAGGGTCGTGGTCAGGGGGCGCGAGATCGAGGTTCCGCTCTCAGAGCTTGCAGCACCGGCGGCAGCGCCTGCAGAAGGCACGGCTGGCGAGAAGGTGCCGGTGCAGGATGTCTCAGCGAGGGAGGTCCCGGGAGAGCTCAACCTCATGGGGCAGAGGATTGACCCCGCCCTGTCCATGCTCGAGCGCTACCTCAACGACGCCTCGATAGCCGGGCTCAGGAGCGTGAGGATAGTTCACGGCATAGGCACGGGTAGGCTCGCCGCAGCCGTCCGCGAGTACCTCGATGGCCACCCACTGGTTACGCGATACAGGAGGGGCGGCGAGGAGGAAGGCGGCGGGGCCGTAACCGTCGTCTATCTATGAGCCCCCACCGCCCTGCCGGCGATGTCCTTCCTGTAGTGCATGCCCTCGAAGTGTATCTTGCCGATGGCCTCGTACGCCCTGTCTCGCGCCTCCCGTATGTCGCTTCCGAGCGCGGTGACCCCGAGCACGCGGCCGCCGGAGGTCACGATATCCTGCCCCTCGTAGGCCGTGCCCGCATGGAAGACCACGATGTCCTTCATATTCTTGACCTCGTCGAGCCCTGTTATCACCTTGCCGGTTTCGTACTTGCCGGGATACCCGCCTGATGCCGCAACCACGCAGACAGAGGCCTCAGGCCTCCAACCGATCGACGCCTCGTGGAGCCTCTCGTCCGTCACCGAGAGCGCGATCTCGAGAAGGTCGGCATCGAGCCTCGTCATGAGCGGCTGTGTCTCCGGGTCTCCGAACCTGCAGTTGAACTCGAGCACGTAGGGTTCACCGTCCTTCAACATTATGCCGGCATAGAGGACGCCCTTGTACTTGATCCCCTCCTTCTTCAGTCCCCTTATGGCGGGCTTCATGATCCTGTCCATTATCTTCTTTTCGACCTCGGGCGTCACGACCGGCGCAGGGCTGTAAGCCCCCATCCCGCCCGTGTTGGGGCCTTCGTCGTTGTCGTAGACCCGCTTGTGGTCCTGCGAGCTCGCCATCGGCAGTATGGTCTTGCCGTCGGTGAAGACGAGGTACGAGGCCTCCTCGCCCCCGAGACACTCCTCCACCACCACCCTCTCGCCTGCAGGACCAAAGGCCTTCTCCTTCATTATGAGCCTCAGGGCGCTCATCGCCTCGTCCACGGTCTCGGCAACGAAGACACCCTTGCCGGCGGCAAGGCCGTCGGCCTTTATGACAATGGGAGCGCCCTTCATCCTCACGTACTCCTCTGCGTGGAGGTACGAGGTGAAGGCCTTGTACTCAGCGCTCGGTATGTTGTACCTCCTCATGAACTCCTTTGCGAATACCTTGCTCGCCTCGAGCATGGCTGCCTCCTTCACCGGCCCCATGCACCTCCGGCCCTCGCGCTCGAACCTGTCGACTATCCCCTTTGTCAGCGGCTCCTCAGGGCCTGTTATGGTCAGGTCTATCCAGTCGTACTTGACGAAGTCGAGGAGTGCTTCGTGGTCGGAGATGTCTATGTCGATACACTCGGCGATCTCTGCAATGCCTGCGTTGCCGGGACTGCAGTATATCTTGTCGACACGGGGGCTCTGCGCGAGCTTCCAAGCAATGGCATGCTCCCTGCCTCCTCCTCCTACAACGAGTACCTTCATGATTGAAAACCTCCTTGGAACAGTTTGTCTTCCCGGGCGCCGGTGCACCTTGGAGCCTCGTATCGCCGGCTCGGGGATTCAGGATACAGAGGGAGCCCTTGGGCTGTCCTGCCGGGGTATCCTCGGGCTGATGGTCCTTACATGCGAGAGTCTCCTCGCGTCGGTCAGAAGTCGCTGGTATCGGTCCAGCTTTCCTGTATTACGTCAGAGAGGTATTTTGCTATCAGGGAGTCGTAGTGAGATGTGTGGCTGAAGACCTTCTGGGCGAGTCTCACCCTCGTCTTGTAACTGATCTCTCCGCCGAGCCTCGCCATCTCTTCACGGATGGAGTCGTAGTCGGCTGGGTCCACGACGACCGCCACGCTCTCGAAGTTCTTGGCCGCGGCCCTCAGCATGGTCGGCCCGCCTATGTCTATGTTCTCTATGGCCTCCTGAAACGTCACGTCCGGCTTAGATATGGTCTTCTCAAAGGGGTAGAGGTTTACGACCACCATGTCTATCGGCTCTATGCCGTGGGCCTTCAGTTCATCGACGTGTTTCTGGTTGTCCCTCTTCGCCAGGAGGCCTGCGTGTATCTTGGGGTGGAGCGTCTTCACTCGTCCGTCGAGCATCTCCGGGAAACCGGTGTACTCGGAGACCTCGACCACTGGCACTCCGACCTCCCTGAGCCTCATCGCAGTGCCGCCGGTCGACAGTATCTCCACGTTGAGGTCATGCAGTGCCTTTGCAAAGTCTTCGATTCCCGTCTTGTCAGAGACGCTCACAATCGTCCTCCTAACCCTTGGCATTTTCTCCTCCGTTTCTGCGGGTGATGGGTTACAGGTTAACAGACAACAAGAAGCACGGTATGATTTTAGCATCTTGCATCCAAAGAGGTAAAGGCCTCTTCTCAGCCGGACGCGGCCCTGAGCGCCTGAACGACCTCGATCATGTCTTCGGGCAACGGGGCGCGGAATGCGAGCCGCCCGCCGGTCACGGGATGGATGAACCCGAGGCGCTCGGCATGGAGCATCTGCCTCGGGATCTTCAGTACCCTGCCGTCGAGCCTGACGGAGGTCTTCCTCCCGTAGTCCCTGTCGCCGAGCACGGGATGCCCGAGGGCCGAGAAGTGGACCCTTATCTGGTGGGTCCTGCCCGTGGCGAGCCTCGCCTCTATCATCGTCGCAAGGCCGTAGCGCTCCAGCACCCTCCAGGACGTCCTGGCAGGCTTGCCCCTCCTCGTCCTCGTGGACATCTTCTTCCTGTTGAGCGGCGAGCGGCCTATCTTCAGCTCGACGACCCCTTCGTCCTCTCTGAGCAGGCCGTGGACGATGGCGGTGTAGCTCCTCTCCACGGTCCTCTCCTTGAACTGACCCACAAGGCCGTAGTA
>DRKX01000157.1 GCA_011051565.1 Nitrospirota bacterium
GAACCACTCGGGTTTCCTCGACAGGAAGGAACTGAAGAGAACGATCCCATAGATTATCTCGAGGGCCGCGGAGGGGAGCATGAACTTTCTGGCGAAGAAGGGCACGACAGCGGCGCCGCCTATGACGACAAACATTATGAGGAGCTGTTCACCCATGCTTCATCCCACTCGAGGGCGCGGCGGAAGAGGCTTCTGCATCTGAGAGCGGGCCGTATCCAGCCCGGCGCAGGCCCGGCACATCACAACGACTCCTCCACCGGAGGTATCAGGAGAGTGGATATGGCAGACCTGCTGACTATGTGCCATACCACGTCTGGGTTCAGCATCAACGAAAACCAGCCCCTCTTCTTCCATCCCCCTGTGTCGACGATCAGCAGGTTGTAATCCTTCAACGCACCGGAGATCGCCTTCACTGGGTTGCCCTTCAAAACCGGGGCATTGATGCTGGTCTTGTACACAAGCGCCATGTCGGAGACGCTCTTCTTCATCTCTTCGAACCACCGGACCTCCTCCTCGGTCGATATGTAGCTCGAGGGCTCGACGAGCAGTGCGGTCAACTCATTGTTCAGCGACGATGATATCTCAAAGGCGGTGTCCATCACTCGCTGGACGTCCATGCCCTCTACACATGGGACGACCATCCTCTCGTAGGGAAACGTCCCGGCAGCGAGCAGGATCGGACAGGCGGCCGCAGAGGCGAGGCTGTTCAGAAAACTCCGCCTCCTCAGGTCGGAAGAGGCCGCAACCGGGATATCCTTTGAAAGCACGATGAGGCCGTGCTCGCCCCTCTCCTCCTTGAGCAGACCCTCAATAGCGTTGTAGGGTGAGAGGACTGTCTCCCTCTCCTCAACGTTCTTGAAGCCGTCCCTCTTCATCAATTCACGGAGTGACGCCGCCTTTTTTGAATAGATGAACACGATCCTGTTGAGGTGGAAGACGGAGAAGAGGTATTCGAGCTCATCGAAGAACCCCGCGCTCTCCCTCCCGCTCAGGTATGCAACGACCGTCGAGCCGTACTCGAGAGGAAAGCGCTGAAAGCTGAAGGTGAGTATCTCAGAGACGGTCTTAAGCACAGCGGGATCGCCGAGTATGATCACCCGGTCCCTCGGTTTCAATATCCTGTCCTTCCTCGGCATTATGATGTTGCCGTCCCTGTAGATGATCCCGATACGCCACCTTATGGGCGCGAGCGCCCCTATGGGCTTGTTGGCGAGACGAGAGTTGGGGTGGACCTCCACCTCCAGAATCTCGTTCTTGCCGAGGCCTATCGCATGGGCCGCTCTCGACCTCTGCTCGATCCTGTTCCGTATGCCGGTGGCGCTTGCAATGTAAATATTCTCGACCTCAACACCGAGGCCCTCCAGCGCCTCGACGTTCTCCTGCGTGACCCCGACCGATATGACCCTCTTCGCATTGAAATGCTCCCTCAGGAGACGGGCGGCCTCTACATTGACCTTCTCGTTGGTGGTGGTGATTATCACCACGTCGGCCTCATCCACGCCGGCATCTTCGAGGACGAGCCTGCTCGTGGCGTCCCCGGCGATGAACCTGACGTCTTCACCCTTGAGTTTCCTCGCCCTCTCCTTGAGCTCGGGATCGAGGTCGATGCAGGTTATCTCGAAGTCCCTCGGGAGCTTCTTCAACAGCTCCCGCCCTATACGGCCGAGGCCGATGATCACTATCCTGTTGCGTTTCACCCAAGCCCCTCCGCCGCCCTGAGCACGAGGTCCCTCAGTGCCGAGATGAAGAGCGGGCGTGTATTGAGCGACTCCGCTCTATCGAGTTGCATCCCGTGTCTTTCCGCGAGGTCCCTGTAGAGGACGTCTATCTCGTAGAGCGTCTCCACGTGGTCAGAGACGAAGCTGACCGGAACCACCAGAATCCTCCTTACACCCTTTCCGGCAAGCTCGACTATGACCTCCTCGGTCGAGGGCCCGAGCCACCTGACAGGACCGCTCCTGCTCTGATAGCTGATGTGATAAGGAGGAAGCGGTCCTTCAGCCCTCAATCTCCTGACAACAGCCTCCACAGTCCCTTCGATCTCATCCACATAAGGATCTCCCTCCTCAATAAAGCTCAGCGGCAGGCTGTGCGCACTGAAGAGGAGATGCACATCATCCCTCTCAAGGTTTTTCAGCCCTTCCTTTATTGTATCCACGAGCGATTCAATGTAAAGTGGATGGTCATACCACGACCTTATGAACGTGGACTTCACCCCGAACTTCCCGGCCGCCCTGTCGAACTTCTCTTTTGTAGAGCCGGTGGTTGCCCTTGAGTAATGGGGATAGAGACTAAGGCCGATAAGCCTCCTGATACCGTCTTTCAATGCCTGGTTGACTGAATCCTCAATAAAGGGATGCCAGTACCGCATGCCAACGTATACACTGAAATCCCCCTCATCCATGAGTGCCTCCCGGAGGGCGTCAGCCTGCTGCCTGGTAATCCTCAGAATAGGAGATGCACCCCCTATCTGCGCATATGCCTCTTTCGTCTTTCTTGCCCTGAGTCCTGATATGAGCCATGCAAGAGGTTTCTGCATAAAGGCCGGTCCAAGTGGAATAATCCCCCTGTCTGAAAAGAGATTATAAAGAAACGGCCTGATTGCCCCCGGACTGTCGGGCCCGCCAAGGTTAAGCAGAATAACGCCTGTCTTATCCATCTTACCCATCAACCGCCTGTCAGGCAGGATATCTCTTTCAGCAGCTCACGTAACTCGGGCCTTCCGGCAGGGAGCAATTCTTTTGAAGTATGTTTATGGTGAGGATAGGTAGAAAAATGCCTGGCTTTTGGGTCAAGGGCATTGTCATATCGAAAGATAAGAGAACCATCTTTTGCCGAGTAGTGATAGGCATACTTGAGAAAGGTAACACGTCCTGATTTAATAACTATAAATTCCCTGAAATTGAGAACTGAACCATTAAGAAAAGTGAGAGAACCGGTTATGTATGCAGCATCGGGTGGACGTTCTTCAAATGAGAGTTTCTGAGCCTCTACAAAGGGACTCTCTGCAATTACTGCGAGAACCTCGTTAAGGTAATCCCTTATTTGCATATCTCCACGGATTCGAGTTCCTTCAATTCAGACTCAAGATGCCTCATAAGCTCAATCTCGCCTTCAAGCTCCAGAAGCAGAAATTCATTAGACTCGGTGTGTTCGATTTCGCCCTTCATGAGTTTGTCAACATCAATATCAAGAGCTTTTGAGATCCTGCTGATCTTCTCTTTTGCAATCCTGAGCGATTCCGTGAGTATGCGTTTCTCTCTCTCTATCGCACTCCTTAAAAGAGGGATAACAGTATCAGGAGAATTGCTCTTTAAAGAGATTGTTTGCATAGAAAGCACCTCCTCTTTTGCTATTTTAACATAAAGATTAAAGAGGCGGCACATTCATCGGAATGTGCCGCCTCTTTTCGGAAAAAAACTACTCCTGAAACTGCGCGTTACTTACAGCAGGAGCTGGAGCATCACCCTCAGGGTGTTGAAGTCCTCGGTCTTGACGTTTCTCACGGTGCCTTCCTTCTCAAAATCAGTCATTGCATACTCGGCACTCAACCTCAGCTTCTGCCCCTTTATGTAGTAGTTGATCCCCGGTGCTATCCATGTCAGCTCCTGATCCTCCTGCTCGTTGAGCTTCGCATACTTCCAGACCTCATACCTGCCGTAAAGCTGAACCCTGCCAACTCCGATCTTGTTCGGAAGGAGGTAGCCGGCCTTCACATAGTAACCGTTTCTCTCACCGTACATCCCTGTTGCCTTCGGGTCCGGATCCAGGCCCTTGTATGCCTCGTCAAAGCTGACATCGAGGTAAGCTCCCGAAAGGGTGAATGCACCCACAGGTGTGGGATACTCGAAGAAGCCGTCGACCGTCCAGGTCACGTTGTCCTTGGCGTCGGTCTTGGCACCAAGATTGCCGTATATCATGTCAGGCTCATACTGCATACCGCCGCCGATCGTCAGTACCTTCTTCATGCCGCGGTAGGTGCCGAAGTAGACGAGCGAGGCCTCCGGCTTCAGCAGGGTCAGGTGGAGCCTACCTGTGTAACGTAGGGCACTCTTCGGGGTGTTGGGATCCTCCCTGCCTTCCATGATGCCTATCCTGTACTGAATCCTGTTGTTGACGAAGTTACCCCAAGCAACC
>DRKX01000158.1 GCA_011051565.1 Nitrospirota bacterium
CCGGTGATCCGCTGGGTGCTCCACCACAAGGCCGTCACCATACTGGTCGCCATCGTACTGGTCATGACACTGCTGCCCTTCCGTTCGGCCGTGGTCGAGAAACTGCCCGAGGGCCCGGTCAGGACGTTCGCCGAGAAGATGGACGTCTTCTTCCCGCTCGACAAGATCGGTGGTGAGTTCATGCCCCCGCTCTACGAGGGCGACCTCCTCTACATGCCGAGCGCCCTGCCGGGGATATCCATAACCAAGGCGAGGGAGCTGCTGCAGCAGACGGACAAGATCATAAAGACCTTTCCAGAGGTCGAACGCGTCTTCGGAAAGATAGGGCGCGCCGAGACCGCCACGGATCCGGCCCCGCTGTCGATGATAGAGACCACCATCATGCTGAAGCCGGAAGAGGAGTGGCGAGAGGTGGAGGTGAAGCGGTTCTTCTCAGACTGGCCAGACTTCATACGCCGCCCGCTTGCGAAGATCTGGCCCGAGAAGAGGCGCATAACCCCGAAGGAGCTGGTCGACGAGATGAACAAGGCGATACAGCTGCCCGGCATAACCAACGCCTGGACGATGCCGATCAAGACGAGGATAGACATGCTCGCCACCGGAATCAAGACACCGGTGGGCATAAAAATAATGGGTGACAACCTCGACACGCTCTCGGCCCTCGGCGAGAAGATCGAGGCTGTGGTGAGGCAGATACCCGGCACGCTCTCTGTCTACTCAGAGCGTGTCGTCGGCGGGTACTACCTCGACTACGAGATAGACCGGCGGGCTGCGGCCAGGTACGGCCTGACCGTGGGTGACGTGCAGGACGTCATACAGTCGGCAGTCGGCGGCATGAACGTGACCGAGACGGTCGAGGGACTGGAGCGCTACCCAGTCAACATCAGGTACGGCCGCGAGCTCAGGGACTCCATCTCTGATCTCGAGCGCGTGCTGATAACCACGCCCACGGGTGCACAGATACCGATCGCCCAGGTGGCGAAGATCAGCGTGAGGCAGGGGCCCCCGGTCATAAAGAGCGAGAACTCGAGGATGAGTGCCTGGATATACGTAGACCTTGCAGGCATCGACGTCGCCACGTACGTGAAGAACGCAAGGGAGGTCATCGCGCGCGAGGTCGATCTGCCGCCCGGATACAACATAGTCTGGTCCGGACAGTACGAGTACATGGAGAGGGCCAACAAGAGGCTCGCCGTTGTCGTGCCGATAACGCTGCTGATCATATTCCTCCTGCTGTACTTCAACTTCAGGAACGTGGGCGAGTCCATAATCGTCATGTTCTCCCTGCCGTTTGCCATACTCGGGGGCATCTGGTTCATCTACTTCCTCGGCTACAACATGAGTATCGCCGTCGGTGTGGGCTTCATAGCCCTGGCAGGGGTTGCCGCGGAGATCGGCGTGCTCGTCCTCATCTACATAGACCACGCATATGAGGAGCGGCGTCTCGCGGGCAGGATGAACACGAAGGAGGACCTCTACGAGGCCTTCATCGAAGGGACCTCGGAGAGGGTGAGGCCCATAATGATGACCGTCACAGCCATCATAGCCGGACTGCTTCCGCTCTTCTGGGGCGAGGGCGCTGGTGCCGACACCATGCGCAGGATAGCGGCCCCCATGATCGGAGGGATGGTCTCTTCGACGATCCTCACCCTGATCGTGATCCCTGCAATATACGCGGCCGTGAAAGGCTTCGGCCTGCGCGGCGGCAAAAAGGAGGAACATGATGCATAAGATGATAATGGCCGTGATAAGGCGTGCACTGTTCGACAAGCTCACCGCCGAGTTCGAGGAGAGGAGGATACCCTTCACCTGCACCTCCGTGAAGGGTTTCGGAAAGGAGGTGCGCCTCTACCACGACGACATACACGACCGCGTCAAGATCGAGATAATCGCGGAGGAGAAGGACGTGGAGGGCATCAAGGAAATCATCATATCGAACGTCAACCACGGTACCACGGGCGCAGGAATACTCGCCGTCTACAGCATAGACGAGTTCGTGGAGTTTTCCGAGCTCAAGTGAAGGCCTTGCGGCCCTGTTACTAAACCAAAGGAGGCTTGCCATGAGATCAGCAGCGGTTTTTGTGATCTTCGCTCTCGTGTTGATGTATGGTGCGGCTGCGGTCGCTCACGAGGAGTCCGAAGAGTCCTCGTCCGAGACGAGGATGGACGAGATGATGGAGAACATGGACATGAAGATGCAGCACAAGACCATGGAGACGATCGCCGAACACTGGGCCGAGGCCCGCAAGGCGCTTAAGGAGAAGGAGTGGAAGGAGGCCGGAGGGGCCGTCGCCGAGATGGAAGAGGCCGCCAAGGGCATGATGGGCTTCAAGCCGCACAGGAACGCCGACAAGCCCGATCTCTTCATGAACAAGCACGGCCTCTTCATGAAGAGGCTCAAGGACCTCGGCAAGGCCATAGAATCCAGGGACGCCGCCGCAGCCGAGAAACTCGCCGCGGCCGTGCAGAAGAGCTGCAACCAGTGCCACGCAATGTTCAGGTAGCCCGGGGCCGGGTGCGCTGCGCATCCGGCCGCCCGTCTTCTTTGACTCGTTTCGCCCCTAAATGTTAAAATTCCCCTTATGAAAATAGCCGTAACCGGTAAGGGCGGGGTGGGTAAAACCACCCTTTCTGCTATTCTGAGCCATCTCTATGCAAGAGAAGGCAGAAGCGTCGTTGCCGTGGACGCAGACCCGGACGCCAACCTCGCCCAGGCATTCGGCCTCTTGCAGAAGGAGATCGAGGGCATAAGGCCGATAGCCGAGCTGACCGATGTGATCACCGAGCGCACGGGTGCAAGGCCGGGAAGCATGGGGGGCATATTCAAGTTGAACCCCCGGGTCTCTGACATCCCCGATGAGTTCGGTTACAGGATAGACGGCATAACCCTCCTCGTCATGGGTAAGTCGAAGGAGGCGACCTCAGGCTGCTACTGCCCTGAGAACGTCTTCCTGAGGACCCTCCTCAGGCACCTCGTGCTCGAGAGGGACGAGGTCGTGATAGTGGACATGGAGGCGGGCATCGAGCACCTCACGCGGGGGACCGCCGAAGGGGTCGATATCTTTCTGGTCGTCGTCGAGCCCGGGCAGAGGAGCATACAGACTGCAAGGACCGTGAGGGATATGGTGGCGGACCTCGGGGTCAGGCGCGTTTACGTCGTCGCCAACAAGGTGAGGAGCGGGGGTGACGAGGAGTTCATCCGCTCGGCCCTCGGGGATATGACCCTGCTGGGCTCGGTGAGGTTCAACCCCGAGATCATGGAGGCGGACCTCTCTGGAACTCCCCCGTTCGAGAAGAGCCCTGCAACGGTGAGGGAGGTGGAGGAGCTGAAGAACTTGATAGAGAAGGATTTTAAAATCAGGGGCCAGTGATAATAAGGTTTTTGAAGCGATATAATAGACTCTTCACTCATTCTCGTCCCAGTGTTCGGCCGGGACCCCGAGGTGATTATCACGGCTCACCATCCTGGTGAGACAAAAGTGATAATTGAAACCGTTCAGAGTCTATCGCATCGCTTCCTTCCTGAATATCAAGGCTTTTTTATCCCTCGGCCGGGGTAAAATACAGCAAGCTGTGGTTTGTAGCTTTTCATGTGTTTTATGTATAAAGAAAAGAGCAGGTTAAGAGCTGAAGTTATCATGAAGAGGGACGCGATCCCTTTAGAAGAGAGAAAGGTTAAGGACAGAATGATACAGGAAAGGCTGATCGGACTGGCGGAATACAGGCGTGCAGGCACTGTTATGCTCTTTGCCTCGTTCAGGTCTGAGGTCGATACAGGGCCGATCATAAGGGACGCCCTGGGCCGGGGCAAGCGGGTGGTGCTGCCGAGGGTGGACAGGACGAGAGGGGCACTGAGGCTCTATGCCGTTAGGTCTGTGGACGAACTTGTCCCTGGATTCATGGGCATACCGGAGCCCGACCCGCAGAGGTGTGTAGAGGTGCCCCCCGGGGAGCCCGAGCTCGTGGTGATGCCGGGTGTCGCCTTCGACGAGAGAGGCGGGAGGCTCGGCTATGGCGGCGGCTACTACGACCGCCTCCTTGCCGGTATCAGGCACAGGCCCGTGCTCGTCGCCCTCGCCTATGAAGAGCAGATAGTCGGGGAGGTCCCTGTCAGCGGGCACGACGTCAGGGTCGACAAGGTCGTCACCGACGCGCGGGTGATAGATGCGGGAGATGCAGGTGGCCGGGGTGAGGCCGCCTGATACTGTATCGAAGTGCCATGGACATGAAGAAGATAGAAGAAGGCGTGAGGCTCATACTCGAGGGGATCGGCGAGGACCCTGAGAGGCCGGGGCTGCGCAGGACCCCGCAGAGGGTCGCCGCGATGTTCAGGGAGATATTCTCCGGCCTACAGACCCCTCCGGAGGACCTCCTGCAGCACATAGAGGGTGAGACTCACGACGAGATGGTGATGCTCAAGGATATCCCGTTCTACTCGGTCTGCGAACACCATCTCCTGCCCTTCTTCGGCAGCGCCCACATCGCCTACATCCCTGAAAAGGGGATGATCGTCGGGATAGGGGAGCTTGCAAAGGCGCTCGAGATGCTCGCAAAGAGGCCGCAGGTCCAGGAGAGACTGACCGCCCAGCTTGCCGACATGATAATGGAGCGCCTGCGGCCGAAGGGGGCGATGGTGATAATCGACGCGGAACACCTCTGCCTCAGCATGCGGGGCATCAAGAAGCCCGGTGCGAGGACCGTGACCTCCGCCGTGAGGGGTATCTTCAGGAGCAAGCAGTCCACGAGGGAGGAGATGCTGGAGCTGATCAAGAAGAGGGACTGAGGCCGTTTGCCGTCTTCCCCCGGATCATCAGCACAACAGGCCGGGACACCGCACGGCGGCGGAACCGGGGGTGCTGCAATGGTGGTCACAGGCGGCGACGGCCTGCATACATGAGCGGTGAATTTCGAATGAAAGAGAGAAAAAGGAGGTTTTGATGGCAGCAACTATTATCGACGGAAAGAAGGTGGCGGCGGACATCAAGGCTGAACTCAAGAAGGAGGTCGAGGAGCTCAAGGCCAAGGGCGTGAACCCGGCCCTCTCGGTGGTCCTCGTGGGTGAGAACCCTGCAAGCAAGAAGTACGTGGCGAACAAGGAGAAGACCTGCGAGGCCCTCGGCATAAAGAGCGTAGGCCACAAGCTCCCGGAGTCCACCACCCAGGAGGAACTGCTCAAGCTCGTCGACGACCTGAACGCAAACCCGGAGATCCACGGCATTCTCGT
This sequence comes from Nitrospirota bacterium, assembly GCA_011051565.1. Taxonomy (GTDB): domain Bacteria; phylum Nitrospirota; class Thermodesulfovibrionia; order Thermodesulfovibrionales; family JdFR-85; genus BMS3Bbin07. The sequence continues at coordinate 5,225 of DRKX01000158.1, forward strand.
GCAGCTTCCCCTGCCGAAGCACATGAACGAGAAAGAGGTGATGCACAGGATATCCCCTGACAAGGATGTGGACGGCTTCGGCCCGGACGCTCTCGGCAGGCTCCTCCTCGACGAGCCCGGCTTCGTGCCCTGCACGCCTCACGGCGCCATGAAGATGCTCGAGGCATACGGGATCGACCCTGCCGGCAAGAAGGCGGTCGTGGTGGGAAGGAGCGTCATCGTGGGCAAGCCCCTTGCAATGCTGCTGCTCAGGAAGAACGCAACGGTCACCATATGCCACAGCAAGACCCCGGACCTCAAGTCCGAGTGCCTCTCTGCCGACATCCTCTGCGTTGCCGTGGGCAGGGCCGAGATGGTCAAGGGCGACTGGGTCAAGGAGGGCGCAGCAGTCATAGACATAGGCATAAACGTCAACGAGAGCGGCAAGCTGGTCGGTGACGTCGAGTTCGAGAAGGCGAAGGAGAGGGCCGGCTGGATCACGCCCGTGCCCGGAGGGGCCGGTCCCATGACCATCGCCATGCTGATGTACAATACGGTCGAGGCTGCCAAGAACAGCCTGAAGGCATAGATTTCAATTCTTTGCGTTGCGGAGAGGTCCGCCGAGGATATGTAGCTCGTTGCTTGACTGCTTTGCAGGCAGGAATCCGCAACCCGGACAAGGAGGCCGACTATGATCATAACAAAGAAGCGGGACTTTCAGGAGTTGCTTGACAACATCAGGGACTACAAGAGTTTTTTCCTCATAGGGTGCTCTGAGTGCGCCTCCCTCTGCGGCACCGGCGGAGAGAACGAGGTGAAGGAACTCGCAGAGGCCCTCAGGGCCGAAGGCAAGGAGGTCACCGGCGGCATCGTTGCAAAGACCGGATGCCAGGTGCTCGGGACCAAGAAGGAGCTCAAGGCATACAAGGACGCGGTGAACAGTGCGGAGTGCATACTCGTCATGTCCTGCGGCGCCGGCACCCAGAGCGCGGTCGAACTCTTTGGGGACAAGCCCGTCTACCCGACCAATGACTCGCTCTTCCTCGGGAACATGACGCGCTTTCAGGTCTTCGACGAGCGGTGCTCGATGTGCGGCGACTGCATACTCGACAAGACCGGCGGCATATGCCCGATCACCACGTGCCCCAAGGGACTGCTGAACGGGCCCTGCGGCGGTATGAAGGACGGCCGCTGCGAGGTGAGCCCCGACATTCCGTGCGCGTGGGTGAGGATATACGAGAGGATGAAGAAGCTCGACAAGCTCGATGAACTGGCCGAGTCGGTCATCGAGGTCAAGGACTGGTCGACCGCACAGAGCCCGAGGGCCTTGAGCACCAGGGAAAAGAAGGAGAAGTGAGGCTGCCCGAAAAGGAGCAGGCGGTGTGTGCGTCGATGAAAGCCGCTTCAGGGCCTGAGAGGCTCTGTATGCCGGCGGGACGACCGATACGGGTCCGGTTCGCCGAGGACGCAGACAGGGGAGAACCGCTTTCCGTTGATGGCAAAAAAGAGAGGTGTTGAATTATCATGAGAAGAGGAGGAGGACAATGTCATTCAGAGAGGCCCTTGAGTCGGGAAGATTCGTTGTAACCGCCGAGGTCGGTCCCCCGAAGGGTGCCGACGTCGAGGAGATGGTCCATCACATAGAACTGCTTAAAGGTAAGGTCGACGCGCTCAACTTCACCGACAACCAGTCGGCCGTGATGAGGATGAACTCGCTTGCCGGATGTGCAATTGCGGTTCAGCACGGCGTCGAGCCCATCCTCCAGATGACGTGCCGCGACCGCAACCGCATAGGCCTTCAGTCAGACCTGCTCGGTGCCCATGCCCTCGGGGTGAAGAACGTCCTGTGCATGACCGGAGACCACGTCTCAGCCGGCGACCACAAGGGGGCGAAGCCCGTCTATGACGTCGAGTCCGTCCAGTTGCTCGGGATTGTGGAGTCGCTCAACAACGGCAGGGACATGTCGGGCAATGAGCTGAAGGGTGCCACGGACTTCTTCCCTGGCGGCGTGGTCACGCCCGAGGCTGACCCGATCGAGCCTCAACTGATGAAGTTCGAGAAGAAGATCAGGGCAGGCGCCAGGTTCTTCCAGACCCAGGCCGTCTACGATATCGAGAAGTTCAAGGAGTTCATGAAACATGCGCGGAAGTTCCCGGTCAAGGTGCTTGCAGGGCTCGTGGTGCTCAAGAGCGCCGGCATGGCGAACTTCCTCAACAACTTCGTTCCCGGCATAAAGGTGCCCCAGGAGCTCATAGACGAGCTCAAGGCCGCTGGCAAGGGTAAGGGCCTCGATGCAGGGATGAGCATATGCGCAAGGCACATAAGGCAGCTCAAGGAGGAGGGCATCTGTGACGGTGTCCACATAATGGCCATCGGAATGGAGGACAAGGTGCCGGAGATCATGGAGAGGGCCGGGCTTTAATCCCGGAGTTGAGCCCTGAATCCATCATGCCGAACACAAGGGTCACTATAAACGACTTTCTCAGGAAGAAGGCGGAGGGCCGGAAGCTCACGCTGCTCACCGCATACGACTACCCGTTTGCCAGGATACTGGATGAGGCGGGTGTGGATGCCATACTGGTCGGCGATTCGCTCTCCATGGTCGTCCAGGGACTCGAAAACACCCTGCCCGTCACGATGGAGGAGATGGTCTATCACACGCGGATGGTTGCGCGGGCCGCTGAGCGCGCGATGGTGATCGGCGACATGCCCTTCCTCTCCTACCAGACCTCGGTGGAAGAGGCCGTGAGGAATGCAGGAAGGTTCCTCAAGGAGGGCGGCGCCCATGCCGTCAAGGTCGAGGGCGGTGCAGAGGTGTCGGAGAAGGTGAGGGCCATGGTGAGGGCCGATATCCCGGTGATGGCGCACATCGGGCTGACACCACAGGCCGTTCACAGGATGGGGGGCTACAGCGTGCAGGGGCGCTCTGAAGAGGCGCAGCAGCGGTTGATGGAGGAGGCTCGCATACTCCAGGACGCCGGCGCCTTCAGCCTCGTGCTCGAGGCGATCCCCATGGAACTCGCCAAGAGGATAAGCGAGACACTCGTTATCCCCACTATCGGCATAGGCGCGGGCCCGCACTGCGACGGCCAGGTCCTCGTGCTTCACGATATACTCGGGCTCTTCGAGCGCTTCGTTCCGAAGTTCGTGAAGCGCTATGCAAACCTGAAGGAGGATGCCCTGAACGCGGTGAGGCGATTCAGGGAGGAGGTCGAAGACGGCTCGTTCCCCGGAGAGGAACAGAGCTTCAAGTGATTTGTCGTTTGCTCTCCGCCGGCAGGCCGGCGGATGACGGAAGGGAGCCGGTGATCGAAAAATGCCAGAGGCCGCGCTGAAAGTCATACTCTTGAAGCATACCACGAACCCTGAGGAGACCGTTGCAATGGCTGCCAAGCTCTGCTACAGCCCTTCAGACATCGAGGGCCTCCGCAGGAAGATAAAGGCCGGGGACCAGAAGGCCTTCGTCGAGAAGCTGATGAAGATGGGCCACATGAGCCCTGTCGAGCATGCGTCGTTTACGTTCGCCGTGGAGGGGATATCCAGGGCGTGCTCCCACCAGCTCGTCCGGCACAGGCTCGCCTCGTACAGCCAGCAGTCGCAGAGGTACGTGAGCGAAGAGGCAGGCTTCGACTACGTGATCCCGCCCTCTGTCAAGAACGACAGGGAGCTCACGAGGTATTTCGAAGACTTCATGTCCGAAGCCCAGAAGGCATACAACCGCATAGTAGAGAGGCTGAACCAGATGGGACTCGAGGGTGAGGCTGCGAACCAGGATGCGAGGTTCGTCCTGCCGAATGCCTGCGAGACCAAGATAATGGTCACCATGAACGCCAGGGAGCTGCTCCACTTCTTCCGGCAGCGGTGCTGCCTCAG
>DRKX01000159.1 GCA_011051565.1 Nitrospirota bacterium
AACATTATCCTTCCTCCTTATGAAAATTAATTATTTATAATTTTGCAGATTATACGAAAGACTGTTTTCATTCGTCAAGCTTTTTCTGCAAGCCGCACAAGTCCCGCCTTGCTCAGACCTCGAATGCGTCGACGACGTGTTGAACATGGAATGTACCGTCTCTCGCGCGCAGTCCTATGACATCGAACCTGCCCCTGGCGTCACCCATGTTGTTCGACTTGAGATAGTAGAGGGCGAGCATCTTCAGCCTCCGGCGCTTATGCCCGGTGACGGCCTCCAAGGGATCGCCGCGGGAGAGGCTCCTCCGCGTCTTCACCTCGACGAAGACGATCGTGTCGCCGTCCCTGGCCACTATGTCGATCTCCCCGAGCGGGGTCCGGTAGTTGGACGCCATTATCCTGTATCCCTTCTTCTTGAGATACCTGACCGCGAAAGCCTCGCCCTCCTTGCCGGTCTGTTTCCTCACTGCCATATGTTCTATAATATCAGAGACCCGGCAGTTAATCAAACGGACCCAAAAGGGTCGGAACTTCTCGGGGATTCAAAGGGGGGGGTGAAATCCGTGGACGTAATGGAGGCGGTGAGAGGAAGGAGGAGCATCAGGAGGTTTCAGGACAGGGAGATCTCCCGGCGAGAGACCGAGCGGCTGATCGAGGCCCTCATATGGGCGCCCAGTGCCGGAAACCTCCAGTCGAGGAAGTTTTATTTCGTCACTGACGCCGAGACAAAGGACTCCCTGTGCAAGGCGGCCCTGAACCAGACCTTCATAACCAAGGCCCCTCTGGTCGTCGTGGGCTGTGCTGACCACAGGATAGTGAACAAGTACGGCCTGAGGGGCGTGGAGCTCTACAGTGTCCAGGACGTGGCCTGCAGCATCATGTGCATGATGCTGGCCGCCCACGAGATCGGACTCGGCACCGTGTGGGTCGGCGCCTTCCATGAAGAGCAGGCCGCCGAGGCCCTCGGGCTTCCCGATCACCTGAGGCCGGTCGCCATCGTTCCGGTGGGATGGCCCGAGAAGGTGCCGCCTGCGCCACAGAGGGTGAAGCCGGAAGAGGCCGTGGTCTGGATCAGCGGCTGAGCACCTTGGATGCACCTCAAAAGGGGACCGATCACTTCCCGCCCCTTCTGACCGCGACCGCCCTGCCGTGGGCCTCGAGGCCCTCCAGCTCGGCGAGCGTCTCGACCACGGGCGAAAGGCCCTGGAACGACCGCCTGCTGAAGCTCAGCAGGCTCGACCTCTTCACGAAGTCGTATACGCCGAGCGGAGAGAAGAACCTCGCGGTCCCGCCGGTGGGCAGGGTATGGTTGGGGCCCGCCGCATAGTCGCCCATGGACTCCGGCGTCCACCTTCCGAGAAAGACGGCCCCTGCGTTCCGGACATGGGGAAGCAGTTTCTCTGGCTTCTCGGTCATGATCTCGAGGTGCTCGGGGGCTATGAGATCGGCGATCCGGACCGCCCTTCTCAGCGAGCCCGTCAAGATGATCGCGCCGAAGTTCTCGATGGAGGCACGGGCTATATCCTTCCGGCCGAGGGACTCCAGCTGTCTCTCCACCTCCTCCTTCACCCTGAGGGCGAGTCTCCTCGACGAAGTGACGAGCACGGAGGAGGCAAGCTCGTCGTGCTCGGCCTGGCTCAGGAGGTCGGCAGCCACGAACTCGGGAGGGGCCGTGCTGTCGGCGATTATGAGGACCTCGCTCGGTCCTGCAATCATGTCTATGTCCACCTCGCCGAAGACCATCCGCTTTGCAGTGGCGACGTATATGTTTCCAGGTCCCACGATCTTGTCCACCTTCTTTATCGTCTCCGTTCCGTAGGCCATGGCTGCCACTGCCTGGGCACCGCCGACCCTGTAGACCTCCTTGACGCCGAGCAGCCTCACGGCCGCCATCACATGGGGGTTGACCTCACCTCGAGGTGTCGGCACGCAGAGGGCTATCTCCTCGACACCCGCGACCTGTGCGGGGATGACGTTCATGAGGACGGTCGACGGATAAGACGCCTTGCCCCCGGGCACGTAGACACCCACGCGCTGGATCGGCCGTATGATCTGCCCGAGCAGGACACCGCCCTCCCTGTACGACCAGGACTCCTCCCTCTGCCTCTGATGAAAGGCCCTTATCCTCCCGGCGGCCGCCCTCAAGGCCTCGACCCCAGCGGCTGATGCCTTCGCCGCCGCAGCCCGCGTCTCTGCCGGGGTCATCCTCAGGCCTTCGGCCTTCAGGCCGTCAAACCTCTCGGTATACTCCCTGAGGGCACGGTCTCCGCGCGCCCTGACATCGGACACTATGGCGGCCACGGCCCTCACGATCTCCTCGCTCACACCGCCGGCACGGCCTCTCAGGGTCGCCATGAAGCGCTCTAATTCCTCTCCGTCATCAATAACTCGCATATCCTTCTTCTCTCCGTATTCCGATATTACGATCCCGTTTGCCCGCCGGCCACAGGCTTGCGCACACGAGGGCCGGGAAGCCCTCACCCCTTGCGCCGCATGGTCTCCAGGCGGTCCCTCACGGCAGCGCCGACGTCTCCGACGCTCCCGACCTCCCTCCAGCGGGCAACGAGCGCCTCCATGAGCCCGGCCGCCCGCCTGTAGCCGGACTTCCGTGCCTCTTCTATGAGGGACCAGTCCCCGCTGTCGGCAAACCGCTGAAACGCATCAAGCATCTCCGGAAACAGCTCCCTCCTCACTCCATCGAGAAGGACCACGTAGAAGCAGAGCAACGCCCTGTGGCGCCTTTCAACTATGGCCTTCAGGGGACCCGCCTCGGACGTGTCCGCGAGCAGGTCCTTGATGCCCCTCAAGTAGAACTCGTTCATCACGTCCGTGCCGCTGCCGAGCATCTCGATCCACTCTCCTGAACGTTCATGCTCGAATGCCTCGCCGAGCTCATGCAGAAGCAGTATCTCGGATATCTCGTAAACGAGCGTCTCTATCCTTCCGTGGACCTCCTCCTGGGCTCCGGTCCTGTCGATCCCGTAGTGGGAGAAGGCCTCCCCGAGGGCGCCACTGAACCGCCTTCCCCTAAGCTCGAGGTACTTGTCCCACAGCAGCGCCCTCAAAGGCTCGAGCCTTATGAATATGGATCCGCCCTGAAGCATCGCCGCCGAGGCCGACAGGTCGCGGCAGAGTTCCCTGCCGGCATAGTAGACCCGGCAGCCGGAGACGGTCTCCACGCTCTCAAGCCTGGAGAGGAAGAAGGTCGGCTTGTTGAACCTCCCGTAACCGCCGCCGTATACGAGACCGCGGCGGCTGAGCAGGACGTTCAGCTCCCCTGTCTCGAACGGATCGTATTCCCTCCCGTCGAGATCGAGGGCGCGGAGTTCCTCGTTTTCGAGTTCAGTCCAGAGGGCCTCCCTCGAGGCGATCCACACGGAGACGTCCTCTTTCGGAAGCGGGTCCCACGGCATGAGGGAATGCTCGCTCCTGTAGAGCTCCCTCAGCCTCATGAGCAAGCCGCACATGGAGTAGTATCCCCAGAATTCCGCATCTGAGATATTGCAGTTGAGCTTCACCTGCCCTATGAGCCTCTCCAACTCCACGGCATACGGCCCCACACGTTTAGGATAAACTCCCTGAAAACGAAAAGACAAGGATGCCGCGACACCGCCGCCGGCGCTGGACGTCTTTCCTCAAAAATAAAACTACTTGAACTAGATAAGTAATTAAGCATGATTTTTTCTTTTTCTAAGTTTCTTTTCATAGGCAGCAGAGAGTTCTTCAGAGAGATATTCTATTTGCTCCGCAAGTTCAATTATGTCTAAGGAA
>DRKX01000160.1 GCA_011051565.1 Nitrospirota bacterium
GCCTTCTACAGCGTGTTCCCAGTTCATGGAGTCCTGCTCCACATCCCAGGAAAACCCCTTCTCTGCTACAAGGTTTTTTTCTTCAAACTCTTTAAAGCTCATACCATATTTTTTCCTGAATTTTTCATTGGTAAGCTTAAATAAAGCAAGCCGTTTTTCATACTCACTCAGGACAGCCTCTTTTATTTCTTTTTCCGGAAGCAAATCAGCAAGTTTCATTTTAATCACCTCCTCCCGCCTGTTTTAGTATAGCAAATTCTCCATCCTTTCCCCTTCAGCGAATCGCCTCAAGAAATCGAAATAAGACAGCATAAAACCCTTCATGTTTACTTCATTAACCATGAAGCACACCTCACACACCGGACTTGACGACAACTACTCCCCGACGACATGTACAATTATACTCCTCTGCCTTGCCCTATTATCAAAATCGATAAAGACTATCTGCTGCCATGTTCCCAGGGTAAGGCTACCCCTGATGAGGGGAATGGTGAGAGAGGGCTTCATGAGGGCAGCCCTCACGTGCGAAAAGCCGTTGCCGTCGCCCCACCGCTTGTCATGCTCGTAGGTGAGGCCGGAGGGAACGATCCTCTCTATGGCATCACGCAGGTCCCTGAGCACGCCCGCCTCGTATTCTATGGTGGTGACGGCCCCCGTGGAGCCCGGACAGAAGACCGTTACAAGGCCGTCCTCCACACCGGAGCGCTCGACGACCTCAATGACCCTGCCCGTGATGTCCACTATGTCGGTGAAACCTCCCGTGCTCAACGGGATCGTCTCGGTAAAAGCCATGGCCCTACTCCCCTCCGCCTTCCCGCGGATTGCGTGAACTCGCACGGTGTATGAGAAGGGACGGGTTCCTCCTGCAGCCGCAGGCCCCCTCTCACCTCCTAAAACCAATCTACATATTTCAGAGCAGGCCTGTCAAGCCCGGCGGCAGTTGATGTTAAGGGGCGGGCATACAAAAAAATCCCCTCCCTTGCAGGAGGGGATTATCAGGAGGGTGTAAATCGTGTGTGTCAGAAATATCAGAAATAATAGACTATCCCGAATCCGAGGGAAAAGGCTCCGTAGTCTATATAATCATTAGATGTAAAGTCTACGGTGGAATAAATGAGTTCGGAGCGCAGGTATATGTTTTCAGAGGCCTGCTCGAGAACACCTCCGTATATCTCTATACCGGTTCCCTTGCTCGTAGTAAATACCCCTTCCGATGTAACAGAACTGAAGCCAGCTCCAACGTATGGCCTCGCAGGTAACCCGAAAAGGTCTAATTTGCCGTCAAAGAGGTAATTCCCGCGGATGGTGACTTAACATTCCTCTCAAGCTCACCGAGGTACTTGTAATTTATTTTCGCAAGGGCACCCAGCTGCTCCTGCGTAAGATTTCTTGAAGTTCTTAACTTCCTCAGGTTTGTTGCGAAACCCTCAAGCATGAGTTCCTTGTCATCATCGTCCTCTTCTATTTGCAGGTAATTATAAAACCGCCTCTTTTTCATCGTAAACCCGCCACAGCTGGTCCCCTCTCTGCAGTCCAAACAATCACCCCCTTGCATAAAAGTCTTCAATCCTGAAGCCCTTAGAGACTTAATAAAACCATCCAGTTGCTTTTGTGACAGAAATATCTTCAGAGGGGATACAGTGGACTCCGGCATAACAAACGTGAGGAACTGGAAGGGTACGACCGGTTTAAGCTATGACTGGCGCGTATTAGAGTATGTGTTTACGCTCAGCTGTCATTCCGGCAGTCCTTAAGCCTCAAACTCGGCGCTTTTATTGCTTTCTGGAACCGGATCAAAAAAACATTTACACACAGGCTCCGAATACCCGGATGCCTACAGGTCACCCGTTCTTTTCTGAGTTGGCAGCCATCTTTTCCGCAATTGCCCGGGCTTGTTCAGAAGCCTGGAAACTCATCAGTTCATAACGCAGGTTCCAGGTTGCCCATGCTGACATCGCGAAGTAGCTGAAAACACCCACAAAGAAAAACATCAAGGGTATGGAGAAGAGACAGACCAGCAGACTGACCGCCCCGGCTATCATCCTTTTCCGTGAAAAAAAGTAAACGAATGGAAAGAGGATCGCGTTGAAATAAGACACAACCGAGGGTTTTCTTACAGATGAAGCCGCCATTGTAACCTCCCTTTAATTGCCAGGATATCATAATTGTATGATCTATCACACCTCACGGTAAACCCTCTATAGCCGGTCTGGGCAGCTGTTAAACCCGATACTCGACTGTGAAGGATATCTAAGCCCTCCACAATACTTTCATAAAAGAGCGATTATTTTTTGTGACGGAAACCGGAGAGATCGAAGGAAACAGGTATCGCAAAGAACAACCGCGCATAACCTTTACGCGCTTCGTGATACCGTGCAAAATCTGCGGGATTATAGGGGAGACCGCATGAGAGGTGTGCACCGGGGAAGCTGTTCTGCCCCGGGCGGTCCGGGGGCCTTGGCAGGAAACCAGGAAAGGCACGGGTTGACATTCCGGCTCATTTCAGCACAAAGCGTAACTTGCTGTCACCATCACTACAGCCTGCCATACCCAGCAGTTCGTCGACCCCGGGCAGGGGAAGCTTGAAGGCGCAATTGGCCTGGGTTGCGTCAAAAAGATACCTGATATGGCGGTCTTTCTTATCCGCCAGCGTCCCTGCGTAATGGGCAAATCTCATGTATTTCAGGTTCTCTGTCTCCCTCTCCTTCTCCTCTCCGTCACTGAAGCGGTGCCAGTCGTATCCGCCTGAAAATACGTAGGCATCATTGGAGTCCCTGATAAGGTCAGGAGAACCCGCATGCTCCGTTATCTCCACACCGAAGGAATCTATCAAGGCCCTCCGGACTGCTCCACTGGAGGCAATCCGTATCTTCATAAGGAACGGAGAGTCTTCGAGCCTCAAAAGCTGGCTCTGGATGGTTTTTGTAATGAATTCAATCCTTGCATTGACGGATAACCTTGCCTGGGAGCCCGAGGCAAGGTACCTTTCGCACAAATCGATCTGTTGTACAAAAAACCGTTCGATCTCATCGCTGAAGTCGATGGGTTTCAACGATATGCTCAGGAAACACGGGGCATCCTGAAACAGCATGACACTGAACAGCCTCGACAGGGAGTTGGTGCTCCAGATAAAGGGATAGACAAAGTATATCCTGTTTTCATCGCCTGCATATCTCTCCCTCTCCGCACCAAATCCCCTCACCCTCTTTGCCGTTTCGATCTCGATCACATCCTCGCGCCTCATGATCTCAACGATTTCCTTAACCTGAAACGGGTCATAAACCGACAGGAAATCATCCCTGCCGGTTATGCATTCAAAGTCATAGCATTCGGATACTGCGGCAAGCATGGCCCACGTGTCGTGGAAGACATCTCCCGCCTTTGCGACAGCCGCCTCCTCAGCGGCGTCCGACACCATGGCAATGAGGACGACTTCGATCCTCCCCCTTATGTGCAATGAATCGTCGGGACGGCATATGAACCTCAGTTCAAAGGCCCTTCCGTCCTCGGGACAGTCAAGGCTGTTGATAAAGTCTATCTGCCTGTTCAGCAGCCTGAACGCGAAGTCCCTGTAGTCTCCTCCGGCGGACGGGTCAAACGCGGCGACGGAAGCCAGCCTGACACCGAAGAAGGCGTGCCATCTGCCGTCTTTCCGGGCGGTATGAATATAGGGGGTCAAGCCTTTCACGTACGAATCACTCGCAGGTCAAATCATGAAGTAGTCTTCATCCCTGTATATCAGCTTCACTCCTTCGATCGAGACCCTGGCACGGTCTTTCCTGCACAGGAAGTAGAACCTGACATTGTCGGCGGAGTCGTCTATCATGGCAAAGAGGGACTCCTTCAGCGCGTCTATCTGGTCCGGATCGAGGTAACACTCGAACACGCTCCTCTGGACCCTCATGCCGTAGTTCTCCAGTTCGGAAGAGACCTCAGCCCTTCTCGCGCGGTCTGCAATGTCGTATGTCACGACCACAAACACGTCTATACCATGAAAAAGCCGTCGTCCTCAGCAATACAGCCGGTTCCCGCGGCGTCGATCCTTCGGGAACACGCACTGCAGAGCGGATAGAATCTCACGCTGTCCTCGGCCTCGTTCAGGCGACAGAGTATCTCTTCGCGCAGCCTCCTGTATTGCAGGTCCGACATCTCACAGTCGAACACACTGTACTGGACCCGGCTGCCGTATCCCTCGAGAACCTTCTGAATCTCCCGCCTGCGGCCGTCATCGCCTATATCATAACATACCATGTACAGCATTGCCGATTCCTCCAGCACCACCGGCCTTTCCGCCGGAACCGGTGATTTATCCGCGGTTGGACGTGCGTGCCGGTCACTTGATCATCATGGGCCTGTATTCCGGTAGCATGCCTTCCACCACGCGTCTCAGCCCCTGCACCTGGAGGTCGATACACCTCCTGTAGTCGACGCGATGTCCCGTGGGCGAGTGAGAAACTGGGCTGTTCATCTTGTTTTCGAAGGCCCTTATGAATATCTTTCTTGCATCGCCCTTAAGGAGGCACGGCAGCCCCCTGCCGCCGGACATGAGGAAGTCGCTCTTCCTGATGCTTCGTCTCAGTATCAGGCTGATCACCACGGCATCCACCACCGGAGCCCTGAACTCCTCCAGGATATCGGATACAAGCGCCGGGTGTCCGTCCCTGAGCTTGTGCAGGAATCCCACGTACGGATGAAGGCCGTGCATGCGGACCATGGCATAGATGTTATGGAACAGCAATGTGTAGCCATAACTGAGTAGGCTGTTTACCGGATCGGGCGGCGGCTGTTTCTCCCTCCTGCTGAATCCCCAATCTTCACCGATCAACCTCTTCATGGCTGAGAAGTAGCCCGCGGAAGCCGCCCCTTCGACGCCCATGAGTTCATCGCGGCCGGCTGCGCGGGGAACCTTCGCAAGCATGTTGTTCATCTTCTGCACATACGAATCGAGACCGAGATGCCTCCTCTTCCTGGCATATCTCTGGATCAAGACCTTTGAGTTGTTGATCTTGGCCTTCACCACGGCCTTTCCTATTGCGAGCGACAATGCCTCGTCGCCGGCCGCTTCGAACTGTCTCTTGTGCAGGCTCACATTTCTTGCCCTGAAGGAGCTGATCTCACCGAAATACCTGCCGGTGCTCGACAGCAGAAGCACCGGAATGTCCTTCTCGAGGCAGAACTTCATCGCCTGCGTCGTCAACTGGACGTTCCCGAAGACAACCACCTGGTCGACCTTGATCGCGGGAACCACCTTCATTTCGACACCGTTCTTCAAGATCCTGAACCGTTCGTCCTCCTTTGCAAGCACCGCGCCCTGCTCCAGCAGGTAGAGAGTCCTGAGCAGGGGGTTTTTCGAGGCCGACGGTTCAATGTCCAGCCCTTCCTGCAACATGGAGTCCATATCGTCCACGCCGCGCTCTTCCATCGCCTCCCTGAACGCCATAGCCATTGCAGTGCAGGGCCGGCTCGGCAGGGAGCGGCCTGCCGCAACCCGGGGCGTTTCACGTACCGCCTCTCCGGCTGGAGCATCGGGCTCTTTTTCGATTTCAGCCCTCTCCTCGTAGAGGGGCCTGAAGATCATCGAGCGGATGAACTCCACTCCGAGGTATCTGAACCCGTCATTGAAATGGACAAGCCGCGTCTTGCCGTAATGAAGGCTGAGCTTCAGCTTCTCCAGGACGTCCTCCGTGAGCTCAAGCGCATCTTCGGCCTCGGGCCTCTCCCTGCAGAGGATCACGAAGTCGTCAGCAAACCTGACGTGCTTGAACCCGGCCTTCATCAACGTCTCGTCAAAGGCATCGAGATACAGGTTGGACAGCAGTGGGGATATCGGAGAGCCCTGTGGAACCCCCTTGGTCAGTCTTTCCCTGCAACCCCTGTAGACGACGTCGGCCTCAAGCCACATGCTTATAAGCCTGATGACCCGCTCGTCGTCTACATACTTGCCGACTTCTCTCAACAGTATCGCGTGGTCTATCTCGTCGAAATACGAGGTGATGTCGGCATCCACGACCCAGACATAGCCTCTTTCCCTGTAATCAATAATCTTCTGCACGGCCTTCTGAACGGACCGTCCCTTCCGGTAAGCAAAGCTGCACTCCTCGAA
>DRKX01000161.1 GCA_011051565.1 Nitrospirota bacterium
TCCTCGCCATCCACGGATATTCAGGCAGCACCCTCTTGACAAAGGCCGGACCGCCGGCCGAGCCGAATTTCACTGTATCGGGGCCGAGCTGCGGCGCCTCTGCGTCTGTCCGGCGAGGCTCGCCGTCGTCTGCCCGGGCGGTCATAATGTCCTGAGGAGGCATGGCCGGATCCCCTCCGGATTCCAACTCCTCCACATCCCTCGTCTCCCCGTTCTCGACAGCGGCTTTGACGGCATTCGTTGCCCCCGGCACTGACACCCTGCCGGGCTCACTGTAGGCGGGCATGGTCCCCTCTTCACTCCGCAGCTCCTGGGCGGGCTCTGCCGCTGCAACCGTTGTCTCCTCTCCCTGCGCGGACGCAACCTCGGCCGCCCCAGCTGTCACCGTAGCATCCCCATCTCCGGCTCGTTCCCTCTCGTTCACTGTCACGGCCGGTTCAGGGCCGGCCTCGATCATGGACATCACCATGCCACCCGAGGACTGCGCCGAAAGGCGTGTGACCGTCGCACACAGCGGAAGCGAAAGCAGAAGCACGTGGATCACCACAGACACCATCAAGCCGTAACTACGCATTGCCGGCGTTTTGTGCTTCTCGCGGCAAACGAGAACTCCTCTCGAACGGCCCATGACCGTCATCACTTCATTCCCCTCCTCCAGCCCACTTCTCCCTGAATCCCAGGGCGAACGCACTGAATACGAGTCCGACGAACCTCTCTCTGTCGGTCCCGAGAGGGCCGTGCGAGAGCGCGTTCCTGTAGTGGTCGAGGCGGTGGTATTTACCCGATATGGCGGCGGCGATCTGTGCACCGCAGGCCGGCAGTATCTCGGGCACACAGCTCCTTGGAAGTATGCCCCACCGGACCATGTCCCTGAGGTGCACAAGGGCTGCCACTGCAGCCACGGTCGGGGGGTCGTTGTTTATGGAGTTGAAGTTTCTGCGGAAGAGTGCCGCCTCCTTCTCGGGAAGAGAGGAGCATACGGCCTCGCACATCGACTCTGCGGTTATGCCGAATCGTTCGAGGTGCACGCGGGCGAAGCACCGCGCCTCGGGCGTGAGCTTGTTCTGCAGCGAGAGGGTCTTCTTTACCGCTTGAAGGACCGTCCGTCCAATCAGCTCACCGAGCTTGGAGTGCTTGCCCGCCCCCGTGAGCGGGACCCCGGTATCCAGCCTCGAGGCGATTCCTATCTGGTCCGTGCCTGTTCCAGTGGCGAGCCCGTCAGAGTAGCGCGAAGGAACGGCAAGCTCTTGAAGGGCCGCTGTCTTGGCCTCGGTGGCGGTCATCACGGAGCGGACCATGGCAGCGGGAGTGAGTTCCCTGCTGATGAAGAGCATGATGTTTATGGTCCCATGCGCCGTCACCGGGTCCGGACCGAGCCTCTCGAAGACGCCGTTGCACTCGTAGACCGTAGCGGGATCACCCGCACGTCCGGCGTTCGTCTCAACACCGCCGGTACATACCGCCACCACCTCAAGACCACGGAACCGTTCCGACACGATGGCCGCGTTGTTCATGTTGGCAGCCGTGCCGAGGGAAGCGCTCTTTTCAGGCGGAAGCCCGTACCGGCCGCACACGTCTCTCCGGTATCCGGCCGGGTCGGCGGACATCCTCATGTGCGACTCGTGGGAGTGCCCGACCGGCTCACACGCCTGGTGGTTGTAGATATACTCGAGGTCGTCCCTGAGTCCGCCGTCCACGCGGCAGGTCGATATCACCCTGTGGGGGGAGAGGAACTTGACGTAGATGATCTTCTCGTCCCGGTGGACCTCGATTGCGTCGTAGAATCTTCCTAAAAGCATGGTCTCCTCCATCAAAGGTATAGTCTGGATATCTCGTAGATCAACCGTAAACGGGAAACGTAAAGGATGTCCCAGAGGTAAAGTCCATGTAGTATCTTCAACAGCACGAGGGCCGCCGTGCTCAGGAGGACGGCGGTGAGCAGCACCTTTTCACCGCGCGTGAACCGCCCGCCTTCGGCGGTCGTGCGTGCAGCAGCAGGCTGAAACGCCCTTGACTGGATCGAGAGCGAGAGGATGTTGGACCTCCTGTAACAGTTGATGAAGACCGGCCGTATCAGTTTCAGCCAGTTCGCAAGGAGTCTTGCAGGGTTGAGCGAGAATATCTTCCCGCCCCTCATACGCATGGCGAGAATCACAGTGGCAAACTCGTCCATCACGGCCGGAATGAACCTCACGGCGGTCACCGTCATGAACGCAAGCACATAGGGCACCCTGAGCTGGAGCATGCCTGAAAGCATCTTTCCGGGACCGGTGCTCCAGCAGAACAGGAAGCCGAAGGTCATCATGGAGGCAAACCTGAGCGACTGGACGGCACCGTGGCGGAACCCCTCACGGTATATGCTTATCCCGCCGGTCCACCCGCCGATGAGCGGGGTCTCCGGGCTCACGAGGGTTACAAGCACTGTCCTCGGTTCTTCGAAGTAGAAGATGGACTGGGAAAACATGGTTCCCCATACCGTCAAGCCGACAAGAAAGACGAGCAGGCGCAGTTTTGCCCATCCCACCCGTTCAACGCATGCCAGTATCCACGAGACCGCGAACAGGACGAGCAGCGCGACAGCGCTGTCGAGCGCCACGGCATAGACCGACACACAGAGCAGCCCGATGATCTTGACCCTTGCATCGAGCCTGCCGACAACGCCCCGCCCCCCTGCCTGCCGAGTCAGGCTGCTGATACCATAGCCCATCTAACCATCCTCCCATCTCAACCGCTCGCTGAACCGCCAGCCCATGAACGTCGCCGCAAAGGTGTAGAGCAGGCTGTTGACACCGAGGGTCATGTATATGTACCAGTCGGCGAAGTAGAGGCGGAAGAGCACCATGTGTAGGTAAAGCCCGGTCAGGGTTATGAAGGCATCGGCGGCACTCAGACAGAGTGCGAGCCGGATGACGGCCGGCGTGCTCCAGCTGAAGCCCTCCCCCCTGCGCGTCAGGCCCGAGGCGTAGAATGCCGCCTCCTTTGCGACTATCCCCGTACCCGTAAAGAGTATGTCCGTGAGTTGAAACCCGCCGAACATTATGCCGTTGAGCATGTAGCGGACAAGGGCGGCAAAGGTGACGGTGCCGGGTCTCGGAATGGACCTCACGAGGGAGACGAGCAGCGTCCAGTAGAGCAGCTCTGAGAAGAAGCCCGTCACAAAGGCGCTGAAGGGTCCGAGCAGCGCAGAGACGAGGTTTCCGAATATCCTGACGGGCAGGTTCGAGACCACGAAGGTCATCGCCCCGTACAGCGAGATGATCACGAGCCACCTGACCCTCATTCCTGCAACGATACGCTTGAACCTGAGCACAAAGACAGAGGCTGAGGTCACGCTCAGAAATACCGCGAAGAGCGTGAATCCCCATGCAGTCGGGTTCATGGACCTGACATAGACGGGAAACTCGTACTCGGCGACGGGCGCGGCCGACCCCATGGGAATCAGCCTCAACACCCTCCGGTACTCTCCCGGCCGGGGGGCGGAGGAGAGATAGACGGGCAGCACCACCGTAGACTCCTCGCCGGGCTGGAGCACCGCGGTCACGGTGACGGCCGCCTCCGCCGTCCCGCCTGTCAGGATGTCAGGCGGCCTGAAGGCCTCCGGCATCACGTCCCGGTCCATGAAGTAGATGCCCGAACTGACCAGCAGGGCGATGGTGCCTGTTCCTGTATTGTCGAGCACAAGACTCTGGTAAGTGAAAGGGTGCCTGTAGTCGGTGTACTTCGGTTCAACCCCGAAGAGGCGGCCGAGTTTCCTGAAGGCGGCCGGCTGTATGTAGAGCGTGTCTTCCGCATAGCGCCTCAGTGGTATACCGCTTGCACCAACGGGCATCGCTGTGTCGACGACCCTCACAGCCTCTCCTGCAGACTCCTGTTCGACCACCCTGACGGTCACCTCCCTGCTGAAGAGAGACACCCCCTCTCCGGCCCTCTCCAGTGTGACCTCTGCACGGAGGCGGTAGCTCCCGGTCTTCGGCGCCTGTATGCTGAATGGGAGATAAAACCTCTCGTAGGCAACCGAAAGGGTTGTTCCGAAGCGTATCACGGTCTCATCCTCACCCTCGACGACACTCGTCCCCGCGGATCGGGGAGGGACAGCCACCCTGACCCCGCCGGGAATACTCACAGTGCCGGTGACCACGGTCTCACCCTGCCGATAAACGGTCACGACCACGGCAGAGGTCAGCTCGTTGTTCTCAACCGCCGTACTCGACTCCTCCATCTTATCCTCGAATATCCCCGGGGCAGCCGGTTCGGCAATTGAGGTGAACGGGGCTGAGAACTGGACGGCGGCAGCATAGTCGTTATCCGGAGATTCCGCCTTTATCTCCAGGGTCCCTTGATTGCTTGAGAACCTGAATCTGTAGGTCGTGTCACTCTGCCAGTCAAAGGCGAGCCAGAGGTTCTCTTTCTCTATGTTGTTCAGGCGCTGTGAGACGATCACTCCGTCCGGACTCCGTATCTCTACGGTCTCGAGCCTCAGCGGAGAGCCGAATGACAGCCATGCACCACCGGGGATGAACTTCACGTCCACCTCCGGCACTGCCTCGTCTTTGACGGCAGCCGCATACCACGCAAAAACGCCAGCTCCGGCAATGAATGCGATGATGCCCAATATGATGGTCCTCTTTGCGTTTCTCATCAGTGAATTATATGGACCCGGTACCTTCCCCTGACCGTGCCCCTTTCATCCCTGAACGGCACCTCCACGAGCGCAATGTACCTGCCGTCGGCGGAGATGTCCGCCATGAAGAAGACCGGACCTTCCGTCGGGTAGAGGTAGACGAGCCTGTCCGTGCCGGAGCCGTTCCTCTCCGTATCAAAGAGCGCGGCTCCGAAGAATGATGCCGCACCGCCCCTGCGCGAGCCCGCCATGCCTGCGACCGAGTTGACCGTGAAGAGCCACCTGCCGTCTCCCGAGAGGTAAACGCCCTGCATGGAGCCGTAAGACTTCCATTTCCATCTCAGCCTGCCGTCGAAACCGAAGGCGTAAAGCTGTCCCGCCGCAGGATGCGGCGCAGGCTTGCGCACCTTGCCCCTCACCGCACCCGATGGAACGGAGGTGCCCGGAAGGACGAAGTAGACGGCGTCGGGACCGATTCCGGCATAGCTTATGTAAGATGATACGGGTATCCTCCCTATCAGCACCGGCGTGCCGATCTCCCTGATCCACAACGGGCTGTTCTGCGGAAACCCCTTTCCTTCAGCCTTTACGGCCCTCTCCGTGTCGAAGAACATTCCTCTGCCGTCGTTGAGCCCAACAGCGGCATACCTGCCGTCGCTGGAGAGAGCCACCCCCTGCCAGGCGCCGGCCGTCTCGTAATACGGCTTCAGCGGAGGCACCCTGTATTCCCACTCGACCTCGCCGGTCACGCCGTTGATGCAATAGAGGGTGCCGTTTCCGTATGCCGGATCAGTACGCTCGGACGGACGCCATGCAGACGTCAGAAGCAGGAGCTTCTCACCGCCGGCCGACACGTCGAACCACGTGATGCTGTAAGGGAGGGGCCTGTCCGAGGGCCAGCGCCACTTCACCTCGCCGGTCACGCCGTCGAACCTGTAGACCATGCACCTGTAAACCCTCCTGCCGCCCCTGTCCCATCCGTGTGTGCCGGCCACGACGACATCACCGCCGGGAAGCACCTTCAACTGGTAGACACCCGGGAATTTATATATTGCATAGCGGTCATCGTCCCTCCCCGGTCTCGACGTCTCGATGTCGTCGGCCAGGCGGTACTTCCATATCTCCTCTCCGGTCAGTGCATCAAGACAGTAAAGATACCCGTCAGGTGACTGCTCCCCCACATACAGCACCCGTCTTCCCCGCAGCTCTCCCCATCCGATCCGCTTCACCATGCCCTCGGCGATCTTCCGCTTGAAGACGACCCTGCCGGTCTTCACCTCGACAACCCTGAGATAGCCGTGAAAACTGCCGATTGCAAGGTATTCGCCGTCGCCGGAGAACTTCACGAATGTATCGGGTGCAGTCCCCTCGTCCGCGCTGAAGGGGATGACACTCTCCAGGTCCAGCCGGCGAACGAGCATGGGTGAGGGCCGGAGCGGGGCGGCGACCTCCTTCACAAACAGTGAGTCCCTGCCGATGACCTCCACGCCGTACTTATCACCGGGGTTCCATCGGAGTGGAACGAGGAGTCTCC
The DNA here is from genome assembly GCA_011051565.1 of Nitrospirota bacterium. Lineage (GTDB taxonomy): Bacteria > Nitrospirota > Thermodesulfovibrionia > Thermodesulfovibrionales > JdFR-85 > BMS3Bbin07. The sequence continues at coordinate 6,156 of DRKX01000161.1, forward strand.
CGCCTGCAAAAAGCACCGCTCCTTCATCCCCTCCGCCCTTCCGCCACCTGAAAACCTCTCTCCCTCTTGAGCGGACTGTAACCATCTTAAGCCCGGCCAGCTCAACGGCGAGTCCGTCACGGACAAAATAGACCTGAACCCCGGCCTGCTCCCTTGTGCAGCCCAGGACAAGAACAAGCAGTGCCAGCAGAGAGAACAATAGGCTCAAGCGTCTGAGTCCTGACAGATGCTGGGATGTAGGGTTTGAACGGTTTAAGTTTCGCATTAAATTCACCTGGATGGTGAAATGCGAGTCTTCCTCGGAGACGGACACGATGTCCGCCGAGAACAGGGGGCCCCGAGAAGTTGTCAGACTTTTTGGGGTTGTAGTTGAGTGAATGCCCTGCATCCCTGCATCTGTCAGTGGCTCTCCAGGCATATCAGACATCCGTCCTCTCCTCTATATCCCCCTCCACATCAAGATACACAGCCTCGAGCCTCTTCTTCGTCTCCTCAGAGGCGTTCCACATCCCGCGGCTCGCTGCTTCGAGTAGGCGCTCGGCAATGTTCTGCAGGGCATAGGGATTGACCTCCTTGAACCACTCCTGCATTTTTTCGTCAAGTGCGTACTTTTCCGACAGGGCGTCATACATCCAGTCCTCCATCACGTCAGAGGTGGCGTCCCAGTGGAACGAGATATCAACAGCCCTCGACAGGTCTCCTGCACCCTTGTAACCGTGGCGCATGAGGCCCTCGATCCACTTGGGATTGAGAATCCGTGAGCGGAAGATGTGCTTTACCTCCTCATGGATGCTCCTGTACCTGACACGATCAGGATCAGATGCATCCCCTGAATATGCCTTTGGATAATTACCGGACACCGTCTTCACTGCTGCCGCAAAGCCTCCGAAGTAGGCATTAAAGTCATCGGAGGAGAGCAGGTCATACTCCCGCGAATCCTCGTTTTTCACTACAAGACTGATATCCGAGAGCCTCCTGCGGAACACATCTCTCCTGTCTTCGCCATAGACCCCTTTGCCGTATGCATACCCGCCCCACGTGATATAAACCTCTCCCAGGTCCTCGCTCTTCTCCCATGCCTTTGCGTCAATAGCTGCCGGGATTCCCGCGCCATAGACACCCGGCGGGTCGCTGAAGATACGGAATGACGCCTCGCGCAGGGCCTCTTCAGGGTCAATGCCGCGTTTAACAAGCTCTTCAGCCTCTGTCAGTACGTGCTTTCTCAAAAAATTATTCTCAACAGGCTCGTCGAGGGCAGTCACCATTGCCACGGCCTCATCCAGGAGATCCATCAGGTTGGGAAACGAGTCCCTGAAAAAGCCCGACGTCCTGAACGTCACGTCAACTCGCGGGAACTTCAACTCAGCGGCGGGTATGATCTCAAGCCCCTCGACACGCCCGTTCCTGCTGTTCCATACCGGCTTGACTCCCATGAGGTATAACGCCTCGGCAATGTCTTCACCCATGGTGCGCATCGTGGGGCTGCCCCAGATGACCATGCCTATGCTCTCCGGCGGCCTGCCTGTCTCGTCCAGGTGTCTCTTGACGAGCGCGTCACCGAGCGCACTCCCCGTGATCCACGCTGCGGGCGAGGGAATCCTGAAGGGATCGGCCGAGTAGAAGTTTCTCCCAGTGGGCAGTATCTCCACCATGCCCCGGGTGGGGGCACCGCTGCCGCCGGGAAGGACATGCCTCCCTGACAGGGCGGCAGCCACTGAATCTATCTCCTCCGTGGTCTGTGCCAGTTTTGGCAGCACGATATCCCTTATAAACTCCACCACCCTGCGCACCTCCGGACTCTCATCCGCAATCAGGGGCTTTCCTCCTTCGATCACAACCCTCGCTACTTCAAGGGCAGCCCTGTGTATCTCAGTTATTGCAACGGCATTCGTAGGAAACCGGCCAGTCGGATCCGGCCTGCCCCTGTGTTGGAGGAGCTCATCATAATCGTATCCCCACTGCTTCGCGATCGCCTCTCTCAGGGACGGCACATCGCCGTTCCTGTAACGCACGAGCTGTACAACAAGCTCTGCGAGACCCCCTCCCCGGGGCGGAGAACCCATTACGTGAAGGCCGTCGTTTATGGCAGTGTCCGCCACCTCGGAGAGGTAGGAGTGCAGCCTCTCCACAAAAGCGTCAAAGTCTGAAAGTGCCTCATCCTCAGAGACCTCCATGTCCGAATGAAGATTGTGTTTTGCAGCCAGTTGCCATATCTCATTCCGGAGCACGGGCAGTCTTTCAGGGTTCATCGACTTTGTCTGGATGTACTCGAGTATTTTTGTATCCACCTCCGCCAGCTCCTCATACCTGTCGGCATTGGTCATAACAGGGATAAGGTGATCAACCACACAGGCATAGGAGCGGCGCTTTGCCTGGGTTCCCTCTCCGGGATCATTGATGATATAGGGATAGATATTCGGCAGGTCCATGATGGAAATGTCTGGATAGCACTCCTGTGAGAGCGCCAGTGATTTCCCCGGCAGCCACTCAAGGGAGCCGTGCTTGCCGATGTGCAGTACGGCGTCCGCCTTAAAGACATCCCTTATCCACCTGTAATGAAATATGTAATGGTGGCTCGGCGCAAGATGCGGATCGTGTATCTTTTCAGGCTGCTCAACAAAGCCCCTTGGCGGCTGAATTCCTATGTATACATTGCCGTTTATAATCCCGTTGACCATAACCTCGCCTTCATGGACAAAGAGCCCGCCCGGGATATCCCCCCAATCCCTTACCATATGCTTCCGGTTCTTCTCCGCAAGGCCTTCGTGCCATGCACTGTATTGCGCAGGCCCGATACGGTCAGCCGCCTTCTGTGCCATTGCCTCAGGGGTCAGCCACCGCCTGTCAACAGTAACCCTGTCAAGTATCTCATGGGCAAGGGCATCACCTGATTCATACTCACGTTCAATCGAATACCCGTCTTGCTTCAGCCTGTCGAGGATATTTTTTACACTTTTAAAGGAGTCAAGCCCTGCAGCACACCCGATGCGGTCATCACGGGGCGGATAGTTATGAAAGATCACAGCCACCCTCTTTTCAGCATTCGGCTTTATTCCGAGCATTGCCCATTTCCCTGCAAGGCTCACGATCTTCTCTATCCGTTCCTCTACAGGCATGTTCCTCAGCATAGTTGCACCTGTGAGCATGTCCTGCCCCGCCACATCCCTTGTCGAGACAGGCACGGTAATAAGGATACCGTCAAACTCAGGCTGTGCTGCGCTTATGCAGACATCCATGGGAGTAGCCCCCTGCTCGTTCTCTTCCCAGTTCCTGCGGGTCGTAAAGAGTGTAATCGCCTGAAGGACCGGCACACCGATCTTCTCATAAACTCCGGCAAACTTCGGAAGTGTCAGCCTCATTGAAAAGACCATGCAACTGAGGAGTACATGGATGACGGTCTTTCCATCCACCTGAAAAAAATTCTCCGCAACCCACTCAGGGTCCCTGTTATTGAGAATCCTGTCAGGAAAACGGTTGTAAAAGCATGCAACGGGGAAGCACCCCTGTCTCTCTATCTCGTTGACAAGGCTGTCAACAAAAGCCAGGTTGCCGTCTACGTAATACCCCTGATAAAACCACACACCTATTATGGGGGTCTTTTTATCTTCAAGCTCTTTCAGGGAGGTGCCCTGTGAGTTCATGTATTCGTTAAGTGTAAGAGAGACCCCGGTGCGCGGGTGATAGATTCCCTCGCTGGGCATCTTCTGCGGCGGATCATAGGGGATATCCTCTCCGGAGAATCTTCTTATCAGGCTCCTGAGGAGATTAGTCCAGTTCTCCCTGCCTCCGAACTTGATGAAGCGCACCATCTCATCAAAAAAATCACTGCCGTATTCCGTGGAGTACCGTGCTGAGAGTGACATCTCGTCCTCATCTCCGGGCTGAATGAAGACGAAGGCATTCCGGGATTCTTCAATCAGCCGGTCAAAAAACCTGAATGATTTCCTGCCGCCATGCAGTATCACGATTACACAGTCTGCTGTCTGGAGGTGACGAGTAAAACGATCCATCATCCTTGAGTCAAAAAGGTCGTCATTGGTCCGTGCCTGCACCTCCATACGCCCGGGAAGTTCCTCTTCTATCCGGCGGACTGCCCCGGCCATACTTATCATCCCGGTGCCTGTAGCATTAAACACGACTGTCTTTAACTTTTTCACTCCTCAATCCTCCTGCTGATTTCCTTACGCATATGGCATTCAACATCACAGACGTCCCCTAAGTTGCCCGTGTGGGAGAGCCTGCGAGAGGGGCAACCGCCCCGGCAGACAGAACCCGTCTCACACTCCATACACCTCTGAGGAAAAGACCCGGACTGCACGAGTCCGTCAAGTTGCGGGACATCCTGATCCCACACAGACCCTGCCCTGTATTTACCCATCCCTACAAGGGAGGCACAGGGGTAGAGGCTTCCGTCAGGAGTCACGGCAGCAGCTTTCCCCGCAGCCCCATAACAGTAAGGCCTGATCTTCCTGTCGTTTCTGCGCCTGAGGGCCTGTTCGATCTCCCGGACCTTCAGTGGTATGTAACGCCGCTCATTTATAAAGGCAAGCACATCGAACATCTCTCTCACCATGTCGGTGATCTGATCCCTTTGAGGGATAAGGCCCCTGCCTGAAGCCCGGCCGATCGGCCTCAGAATATCAAGGTTTATCATCCTCACGCTGGAGAAACCGGCGCAGAAGAGCAGGAACCTCGGAAAGACCGTGGTATTCTCACTGGTCAGCACGACCGTGATGTTCACGCCGAAGCCGAGATCGTCCATCATCCTGAGGGCCCGCAGCACATCTTCACTCCTCCCCCTCAGCTTCTCGTTCACCTCCGGCACACCGTCGAGGCTTATGCCCAATCCCACACGGTGCTCCGCCAGAAAGGACAGCTTCTTCCTGTCGAGCAGTACGGCATTGGTCTGGACTGCGAAACGGAGCCCCGGGTTTACTGAACAGCCGTACTTAACGATATCCTCGACGAGGTCGAATCTCAGCAGGGGCTCCCCTCCCGAGAGTTCCACGGTGGCTGCATTAACGGATGCAAGTTTGTCTATGGCCCTGAATGCGTTTTTCCTCGGCATATCCATTCCGGTGCCTACGGCATCGACATAACAGTAACAACAGCGGAGGTTACACCTCTCGGTAAGCAGCAGCACGAGGAAACTGACACCTTCAGCCGGCATATCCTCTCTCTCTTCGGCCCTTCCCGATCTCCTCAAACGGCTGCCTGCGCATACGATGAGGCAGGGCAAGTCCTGCGGCAACCTCGATATCCTCATCCGTGACATGCACGCGTCCATGCCAGGCTGCCAGTGTCTTTGCCGTCTTGAGGGTGATTATATCCCCCCTGTGACCATCAACCCCCGCCTCCATACACCGCGTTGCTATACTGAAGAGTTTTTCCCTCTCGATATTCACTTCCGGATACAGCTTTATCGCTGATTCAATCCGCTCCGCAGTCCTTGCAGACTCCTCCTTCCACTTCAGGCAGAACGCCTCCGGGTCGTCTTCAAAGGCGATCCGCCTCTCCATCACCTCCACCCTTTCTGCGTGGTTCCGGCTGCCTTCAATACTGACGCAGAGGCCGAACCTGTCAAGGAGCTGTGGTCTCAACTCACCTTCTTCGGGGTTCATGGTGCCTACCAGCGTAAACCGTGCAGGATGACTGAAGGAAACCCCTTCACGCTCAACGGTGTTTACTCCCATGGCAGCAGCATCCAAGAGCACGTCCACCACGTGGTCGTCAAGCAGGTTGATCTCATCCACATAGAGTATTCCCCTGTGGGCTGCTGCAAGTATGCCTGGTTCAAACCTCTTTTCCCCCTTGCTGAGGGCATGCTCGATATCCATGGTACCGACAACCCGGTCCTCTGTAGCTGAAACAGGCAGCTCCACCACCCTAACCTTCCGCCTTACAACATCAACGCCGTTACCATCAAAAATCTCTTCAGCGCAGCCGGTGTTGTAACAATCCCGGCAGACCCCCGGGTCTCCAGCCCGGGACATCTGGTAAGGACAACCCTTCACCACCTCGATCAGCGGAAGTATGTCCGCCAGTGCCCTGACCGCCGTAGACTTGGCGGTTCCCTTCTCGCCCCGGATGAGCACGCCGGCGATACCGGGATTTATGATGTTCAGAATCAGGGCCAGCTTCATCTCGTCCTGGCCCACAATTGCGTTAAACGGATACATGGTTCTGCCGGTCATCAGATACTCCTCCTGACTATACTTACAATATCGCCAGCCACAAGATTGTTAAAGCTGAAATGCTCTGCACCCAGCGCTGCGGCAAGTCTTGCGGCAAGTCCGAACCTCACCACCGACTTTTCTTCCGTATCTATCACCACGTACTTCACCCGCTTCTCCCCGGACATCTCGGCGGCCATCCGTATGGCCTCTTCCGAGGGTGAAAGCCTCGTGTCCATGGAGACATTGGCCCTGCCGTCGGTGACGATTATCGCTATCGGGCGTGACGACGGATCCTTCCGCAGGTGCACTCTGAGCAGCTCGTATCCCTTCAGAAGACCCGCCGAAAGCGGAGTGCGCCCCCCGACCGGCATCTCACCAAGTTGTCTCACCGCGAGTTCCACCGATGCTGTGGGCTGCAGGTTGACCACGGCCTTCCGCTGCCTGAAGGTCACCATTGCCACCCTGTCTCTCTTCTGGTAGGCATCGAGCAGGAGGGAGAGGATTGCACCCTTGGTTGCAATCATGCGTGCCTTTGCCCCCATTGAACCGCTGGCATCAACCATAAAGACAAGGAAGTTTCCGATCCTCTTCTCCCTTATCTTTCTCCGTATATCATCCCTGCGTATGGATATGGCCATTCCGCTCTCTTTTTTTCTTCTCCGCTGGTGCGGAGCAGCGGCCCTGATGGTCGCATCAATGGCTATGTCAGGATATTTATCGCTGTGAATACTCTTCACATACCTGCCGGCCTTCTGCGTTGTCCTTGTCCTCGTACGCCTGCCCGAACCGCGGCGCACAAGGCGGTCCTTCTCCTGCGTAATACTCTGCACCCTGGATGTGCGGCCGGGCTCAAATACCTGTTCAGTAACCCCTGACGGCTCATCCTCTTCAGAGCGTGACTCAGGATCAGGAGGTCCCCCCTGATGATCCTCCTCCATCCTGTTCCCTTCTCCACCCCTGTCTTCTCCGTTTTCATGGGTCTGACTCCTCATGTCATTGCTGTCAACAGACCCGTTCTGCCATCGCTCCTTCTGATCATCCCTGTCGCCGGCATCATCCCGTCTATCAGGATCATCATGGCCGGATGGGGGCAGGGCATCCCTTCTGCGATGCAGTATTGCCATGCCGGCCACCCGGTTTATGTCACCGGCCGTTACAGCGGAGCGACCCTCATAGGCGGCAAGGGCCCTGGCTGCATATTTGACAGCCATGTCCGCCCTGTGACCTGCAACGTTGTTTTGCAGGCAAATTTCAGAGACGAGGCCGAGGAGCCGTTGGGGAAAGACCACACCTTTAAGTCTCTCCCCAGCCCTCCTTATCCGCTCTGCAATCACGTTGTCTTCGTCAAGATACCGGGCTGCAAACTCCACGGGATTGTTGTCATAGCTCTCCCTCATCTCCATTAGGCGCACCCTGCTGTCAAGATCGCCTTCACCTCCAACCTCTACACAGAGGCCGAAGCGGTCGAGCAGCTGGGGGCGGAGGGGACCTTCTTCAGGGTTCATGGTGCCCACAAGAATAAAACGCGAGGGATGAAGATATGAAAGTCCCTCGCGCTCCACAATATTTACACCGCTGGATGCAACGTCAAGGATTATATCCACTAAGTGGTCATCCAGGAGGTTGACCTCATCTATGTAGAGTATCCCCCTGTTTACCCTGGCAAGGAGTCCAGGCTGAAAACGCCTCTGTCCCTTCCTCATGGCAAACTCCATGTCCAGACTGCCGGTAACCATCTCCTCTGTTGCATTCAGCGGAAGGGTAACGAGGGGAGCCTTCATGTATGCATTCTCAATATACTTTCCAGTCCTGATTTTTTCCGCACACTGAGTACATGCATGCAATGGGCTGCCGGGGTCGCAGAGACAGGGACATCCCCTGATCACCTTTATATCCGGTAAAAGCCTCCTTAACGCCCTGACCGCCGTTGACTTGGCTGTTCCCTTCTCGCCCCTGATGAGCACACCGCCGATACGGGGTTCTACTGCGTTGAGGATAAGTGCAAGCTTCATATCCTCCTGTCCCATAATTGCGGAAAAGGGATAAAGATAATCCTCGGTCAGAATCCTGTTGTTATGAAGTTCCATTCACCGCTCCTATAAACTCCTCAACTGTCAGTGCAGGCGGAGATATTCCGATCTTTCCTGAAAGCACCAGGGACAACGAAGGCAGAAGTCCCGCCTCTCTGAGGGCCTCCTCATCGGCAAGCACCTCTCTGGCCGGACCGTCGGCAATTATCCGTCCCTCCTTCATGAGCAAGGCCCTGTTTGCAAACCTCACGGCAGTGCCGAAGTCGTGCGTGCAGAACACCACCGCCTCTATACCGGTCTCTTTCCTGATCGTCCTGATCAGGTTGCAAATGTTCTCCTCGTTCTGCCCTGTCGTCGGCTCATCCAGCAACAGCAGCCGGGGATCCATGGCAAGCACCGCCCCTATCGCCACCCTGAGACGCTGTCCACTCGAGAGCGCATGCGGGGGTATCCTTTCCAGACCTTCAAGCCGGAGCATACCGACAAGGGACCTGTTTCTGAACATGCGCCCTGCTTTATCAACACCAAGATTCTTCTGGCCGAACTCCAGCTCTGCCCATACGCTGTCTTCAAACAACTGCAGGTCGGGATTCTGAAAGACCATACCTGTCCTGCCCGTACTTCCATGCCAGCGCCCCTTGAGACTGCCCAGCCCGTTCATGTCGGCGCTGCCTGATGCCGGCTGGTTCAGTCCCGCCAGTATGCTCAGGAGTGTTGATTTGCCAGAACCGTTCCGCCCCATAATCGCAATTATGTCCCCGCTGTAAATCTCAAGAGAGACCCCTTTTAAGGCCAGCTCGCTTGCCCCGGAGTAGGCAAAGGAGATATCCCTGAGAGAGGCCACACGTCTTTTCTTTCCTCCGTTGTTTCCTGCACGACTCTCATATCCGAAAAACCCCTGATTTGATGGTATGAGTTTGATGACTTCATCAACCAGGTTTCCGGTCCACTCCATTGCCCGTCCGCGGCAGACCGTCCATGCAATCTGAACAGCATCAGGTACCTTAAGGCCAAGGGTTTTAAAAACTTCTGTATGGACGGGCAGGTCTTTCCTGTCAATATCAAGGACGACCCTTCCCTGGTCCATCACCATTATACGGTCGACAATCCCTATCACATCATCAACCCTGTGCTCAACCAGGACAATGGTTATGCCCCTTTGCTTGAGGTCATCGAGACACTTGACTATCTCGGCAGTCCCTGCGGGGTCGAGCTGGCTTACCGGCTCATCAAGCGCCAGCACCACCGGTCCCATGGCAAGTTGCGAGGCAATGGCGACGCGCTGCTTCTGACCACCCGAGAGGCTCGATGTCTGCCTCTCTTCAAATCCCTCAAGGCCGACCTGTGCCAGGGCTTCCTCCACCCTTTTCCTGACCTCTGCAGGCGGAAGGCCGAGATTTTCAGGGCCGAATGATATCTCGTCCCTCACCGAATTACAGAAGAGCTGATCGTCAGGGCTCTGAAATACCATTCCCACATACTGCGAGATATACGGCAGGGACGAAGTGCGCGTGTCTATTCCGTTGACAACCACCACACCCCGCATCTCGCCGGCACTCTCATGAGGAATTATCCCGCCGAGCATCTTCAGGAGAGTGCTCTTGCCGCATCCGGTGCGGCCGGTGACCAGCACGCACTGCCCCCTGGGCACGGAAAAGGAGACATCCTGCACTGACAGCTCACTGCGTCCGGCGTATTTAAAGGAAACGCTTTCAAAGGTTATCATCTGTTGTTAAAAACCCTCTGGTCTAAAGAGAGACCTTGTAGCTTAGATACCACGCCCGTCCGGATAATGGAAACTCCGGCTTTTCATAGTAGTACTCGTCAAAGATGTTGTTGACTTTCAGGGTTACCTCATGCTGTCTTTTGAATTTAATCCCGGCAACAAGGTCAACAACAGTAAAGCCTTTATAGGTAATCTCGGGATATCCGGGCGAGTACCAGTCATAATCCTTGCGGCTGCCGACATAGCGGGCCAGCAGCCTGGTATTGATCCGGCCGTCATCATAGCTGATGCCGTAATTCACCTTCCAGTGGGCCACGTTATGAATGTCGTCCTCTTCCTCCCCGGGTCTCTTCTCTGTTGCTTCAAAGAGCCTGGTGGCATTGCTGAAGAGACTGACTGAGCGGTCCCATTTAAAGAAGATCCCGGCATCCCACTTGAGCTCAACCTCCAGCCCTTCCATTCTCGCCTCAACGGCATTCTCAAAAGTGGTAATATTGTCCTCTTTCTTCCGCGTAATCTTGTCATCCACCTTGGTCAGAAAGTAGGTTGTGTCCAGGGCAAGCCCCCAGTCATTGCTATCAAGGCCTATCCCTATGTCCCAGGTCCAGCTCTTCTCTGGCCCGAGGTCCGGGTTTCCCCGAGTTATCATCGTGGTATCACCGACGATCCGTTCGGAATATCCGGCCATCTGGTATGCATTTGGCGGCACAAAGGCCTTCCCCAGCGTACTGTGAAGGTTCAGGATGGAAGAGATAAGGTATTTGACTCCAAACCTTGGATTAACGGTGTCGAAGTTCTCGCTGGCTGGATAAAAATCCGTCTTGTACGGGGTCTCCTTTGTCTCCACATCAAAGTAGTCATAACGAATACCGGCATTCAGGATGAGCCTGTTATCAAGAAACTTCCATGATGTGTCGCCGAATACCGCCCAGTTCTCCCTTTCATCATCCGGAGAATAAGGGGCCTTGCGGGTTCCGTCCTGCCTGTAACTCTTTCGTTCCTCCTCAATACCCTGGTAATCGGCCCCGAGAGTAAACTGATGAGTCCTCCAGTGCGTTGCGTTCTGTATCTGCACACCCAGCCACTTGGTGGTACTCTCATAATTCCTGTAGGGCTCTGCACTGACATAGGAGCCGACGCTGTAGTCATAGACGTATTTTTTGTAATACTCGCTGCTTTCCTTAGAGGCAAAGACAGTAAACCTGCTCTCATTCCGTCCCCATACTCTCTTCAACTGCATGTCGCCTCCATAGCGCACAATGTCCTTCCGGCTCTGCTGAAGATCACCGTAAAAGAGTGCTCCAGGCGTCTCAATATCAATTCCCCTGTAGATGTCTCCTTTGATATCGAGCCTCCAGCCGGGGCTGAGGTCACTGCCGAGACGCAGCGAGCCATACCTTGTCCTGTAAGAGGTCCCGGGACGGATACCCTCTCCGTCACCCAACTTCATGTCACTCACCTGCGTGTAGTTACGAAGTGTCAGATCAAAATCGAGCCAATCGACAAGACGGCCTCCGGCAGCCAGCTTCTCAAAGTTGGTATCAAAGCTGCCTCCGCCCAATTCAGCAGATCCCGAGAGCGGGCCTGTGGTCTTTCTTGTGATCACATTAATCACACCACCCATAGCTTCGGCGCCGTAAAGTGAAGAGGCCGGTCCTTTCAGCACCTCTATGCGCTCAACATTGTCCATCAGGATCGTGGCAAGGTTGGTGGCACCGGCCGGCCTGCCGTCGATAAGGAGTAACGAGTGCTTGGTAATTCCTGAAAACTCGGGTCTGAAGCCGCGTATGCTGATCCCTGAAAGTGCACCGGGATACTCGATAACATCGACACTGCTGTTCTTCTTGAGCTGTTCGGAAAGTGTATCTCCTGCAGTCGCCTCAATCTCTTCAGAGGTTATGACATCAACAACCTGAGGCACCTCTTTTTTCGGCACCTCCGTACGGGCAGCGGTAACGACGATCTCCTCCATGTCCTCCGCGTCATCACCTGCAGAGGCCGGGGCGACACAAACCACGATCAATACACTGACGGCAAAAACGAGACGATACAAAAAAAGTGATATCTTCATCAGCTTATCTCCACCTCCTGTAAAAATTTCTGTTTTTTCAGCCCCCGCCACCTTCCTCACCGGTCGCGACGGCCTGAAGATGCACCGGTCTTCGTTATCAAAACACCCACTTCAGCCCGGCGGTATAGGCCCTGCCGGGCATTGGATAGCCCGGCACGTATTCATACGTCCTGTTGAAGAGGTTTTCCACTGATGCCGTAATCTCCAGCCCCGTCACAGGCCGTACGGACCCTTTGAAGTCCACGACGGTGAAGTCACCCTTGTCAACGACATCGCCGTATGTCGGCGAGGTGAAGTCCCAGTCCTGAACCCTTTCATCCCCTGTATAGACAGCTATAAGCCTCATATCCCACAAGTCCTGACCGGCCCTTATGCCGAAGGCGCCGGTCCACTTCGGGGTATAAAGGAGGGTCTTTCCAAAACTGGATATCTCTTCGGCGTCCTTACTCGAGAGCCTCGTGTTGTAGGTGATGTTCGCAAACGGTTCGACAGAGACCTCAAGCCCTGAATCAAGGCCTGCATCATAGGAGACATTAACCTCTACACCCTGGAGAACCGCTCCGTCAACGTTCTTCCAGGTCATCGCCGAAAGGCCCGGGTCATAATAACCGAGTATCTTGTCCCTGAACCTGCTGTGAAAGAATGTTACGTCCGCCTTCAGGAATTCCCTTGAATAGTTGACGCCCGCATCATAAGAAGTGCTCTTCTCCGGCTTCAGGCCTGGATTGCCGACATAGGCCGTCCCCCAGGAAGAGACATAATCAGCTGCAAGTTCGTCAGGGGCAGGGGCACGGAAAGCTGTTCCGACGTTTCCCTTTACACTGAATCTGTCAGTCAGCCTGTAGACAATCCCTCCTCTCACCGTCAGGTGGTCAAGGTCTTCCTTGCGGGGATTGACTGCAAGGCCAGGAGTTGACAGTATCTCGTTTCTGAAGTAGTCGTAACGAACACCGGCGCTCAGAAGTATCCTTTTCTCCTGGAGGCTCAGTCTGTCTTCGGCAAAGACGCCGTAACTGTCGTACTTTGCATTGGGACTGTAAGGAGCGCCGGTATTGACCGAGCTGTCAATTCTGACCCTGTCCCACTGTCCTCCGGCTGTTATCCTGTGGTCGCCCAATGGAAACGTCTCCTGAAAGCTGAGCCCCTGGGTGCCTGTCTTCTTCACGTAGACGTCTGAATTGCCTTCACCCCATCCTGAATGCCACTCATCCCTGTCCTTGACAAGGTAATACTTCAAGTTGAAGGTCTCCGCCTTGTATCCGACATCAAGTCCGTTCCTGTAGGAATCCTTGTAATCATCCGGGTCTGGTGAATATAGAGGCCCCGGAGAACCGATATCCCATCCCTTCCAGTGCTGAAACCCTACTGATACGCGGCCCTTGTCCAGAAGCCTGTAACCGAAGCGGATGGACAAAGTCTCGTCTTTGTATCCCGAATTGTAGATATCCCCGTAATCTTTCGTCTCATAGTCATTCTCTTCTGAACGGCCGGCCGTGAGATAGTAATCGAGCCCCCCTCTCTTTCCGCTCAGTTCCGCCCGGGCCTTCCAGTAGCCCCAGGAACCTGCTTCAGCACCGGCAAATCCGTAGTAACCTTCCTTCCTGCCGTTTCTGGTGATTATGTTTATGACACCACCCATTGCGGACGAACCATAAAGCACGGAGGCCGGCCCTTTGACTATCTCGACCCTCTCGATATCATCCACGGGTATCTTGGCAAGGTTTGCAGTTCCTGCATTGCTGCCGTTTACGAGTATAAGCACCCTCCCCTTCAGGGTATCAAGGAGACTGGTGCTGTAGCCCCTCAAGCCGATCGTTCCGGTGAGGGCGCCTGGATATTTCATGATATTACCAAGGGCCGCCTCGGCGACGAGGTCCCCGGCATTCTTAGCAGTGGAGTTCTTGATGTCTTCGCGTGTAATTATCTGTACAGAGGCGGGGACATCGCTCTTCGGTTCCTCGATCCGCGTGGCGGTAACGACGATCTCCTCCATGTCCGCCGCGTCATCGCCTGCTGAGGCCGCGGCGGCGAGGAGCAAAATGCAGAGTGCAAACAAAACAGGGTATAGAATACGAGTTGATCTCATCTTTTCCTCCCGCGAGAAAAAATTTGTTTCGGTTAAACGGGCACGGACTGGTCTTCCGGCTCAGGGCGTTCACGGTGCAGGTCACAGGCTGCAAGTGACGAGATGGACCTCTTGTCGCCTGCGGCCGTTGCATCATGACTTCCTACTCGCCCGCCTTCCCGTCACGGTGTTACCCGTGACAGTGGCTCTTTTCAGGCTTTCGTTCCCTTCACGGCTGCGGGGCAGCGTGGGACTCTCACCCATCTTCCCTGGCGTCCGGCCTTCGTGTAAAGGACATATTGCACGATTCAGTCTTACACGCCTGATCCCACCTCCTTCGGCATGATCACGTTTCAGAACACATACCCGAGGCCGAGAAGCCACGTCCTCGGTGGCGCCGGATAACCGTCACCGTAAAAGTAACTGTTGTTGAAGAGGTTTTCAATGTCAGCAAACAACTGCACATCCTCCCTGAAGTGATATTTAGCCCTCAAGTCGGTCACCAGGTATGCCGGCACAGACTCGCTGTTGTCCGATCTGGAGAACTGCCTCGAAGCGTACCGAGCATAAAGACCAATGGTCAGCCGTTGTGGCAGCCTGCACCTCACATCCAGCTTCACCTTGTGCCTCGGCATGTAAGGCAGCCAGTTGCCTGTGGCGGTGTCCTCGGCTGCCAGATATGTGTACGACGATTTGATCTCGATAAACTCCAGGGCTTTCCACTTCAAGGAGAGGTCGACTCCCTTCCGTATCACCTCCCCGAAGTTCTCGTAGCTCCCCGTGCCGTCGTCGAGCCTCACATAGGTTATCCTGTCCGCAGTCCTGCCGAAAAAGAGGGTCATGGTCCCTTCAAACCTCTCTTGAAGGCCGAGAAAAACGGAGAGTGAATAGTTCACAGACTTCTCCATGCCGAGATCCGGGTTAATCCTCATTGTAGAGGATTCATAGTATCTCTGTATAAAAGTTGGTGTATTGTTGGTCGTGCTTACAGATGCCATGATTCTGTATGTGTCCTGTTTAAAGCCCACCTTGATTTCAGGATTTATCACAGTGGGAAAATCAGAGTAAAAATTCCCTCGCAGCCCCAGGGAGAGCGTCAGGGGAACGGATTGACAGGAAAGGCCTTTTGTGACATATAGGCCATATTTCTCTTCCTGACGGGACCTGACCCTGTTTCCTTTCACCCCGGCAACCTCAGCCATTGCACCCAGATTAAAGAGTCCCAATCTCTTCATGGAGAGAGATGAATCCAGGGTTTGCCCGGCTCTCCAGCTGCTCAGCCAGGTCTCCAGATCGATCTCGGGATTGGCATGTTCTTTATTAAACCGTGTAAAATAGCTCCTGCTCTGTAATTGTCCTGCCCTGCCGTTTAACAAAACCCCGAACATCCTGTTTTCCGACCTTGCCTCAGGAGTCGGAAACTCGGGTAATCCGGGAGTACCACGCTCTTCCCGGCCATAGTCGATAAAGAGGTCAAGATTATAGTCCTTACTCTTCATATAACCTAACTTTAAGCCCATTCTCTTACTGTCCTTGTCCCCGTTTACCCTGTACCCCTCTGATTTCTCCACGGACATGGAGACCCCCACACCGAAAGGGCCGGCATTGCGGCGGTAATCGAGGTTCAGTTCCGAGGAGTCGAGGTTGCCCGCTGCTGCCTCGACCTTTCCATGAGAGCCCTCGGTCTTCTCCGTCGTTATGCTGATGACCCCTCCCGAGGTGTTTTCACCGTAGACCACACTGCCTTCACCCTTGTAGATCACTATCTCCTTGATTGAATTAAAAGGAACGAGATTCCATTTAATTCCCTGGTGACTCGACAGGGGATCATTAATCGGCCGCCCGTCAAGCAACACCCTTACAACTGAAGAGCCCCTGATCCGAACCACAGACTCACCCGCACTGACACCGGGTATCCGGTTCAGCAGATCGACGATCGTGCGGACGTTCATTCCCCTTATGTCCTCACGAGTGACCACTATCCTGTTAAGCCGGTCCCCTTCGGCGGGGGACGAGGCGAGACCCGCGGATGGAAACATGCCCACCAGCAGGGTCAACACAAAGAGGAGGCTGACAGAGGCGGCCCCGCCCTGCTGCACCTGCGGTTGCAACATGGCTACCGCCTGCAAATCCCCCGCCTCAGGCGCAGAGATAGGCATCGCAGTAAACGCCTCCTGCACAGAGGAGCTTCACGGTCTTTGCCGTCTCCATCACCAAGCCGTCGAGCGGATTCAGTATCAGCGCGTCGAGACCGGCACCTGCCAGTACTCCGAGCGCGGAGCTGTTCATCAGGGACCTGTTCTTCCCCTTAAGTCCCTGCGATACATTGCTCAGCCCCACCAGTGTCCTTGCTTCCGGGAAGGTCTCCTTGAAGAGGCGGCATGCAAGGACGGCCTCTCCGAGAGCGTGCGGGTTCATGGAGAACGGCGCGAGCACGGGATCGAGGTAGACGTCGGAGGGCATGATCGCGTAAGCAGCGGCGTCTTCCATTATATCCACTGCAATGCTGCACCTCTCGTTTATGCCGCCCGCGTATCCGCTCTCCGGAAGCGTCATGCCCACGACACCGGCACCGAACTCGCGCGCAAGGCATAGGAGCCTCCTCCGCCTCGGCCTCTCTCCGGTCAATCCGTTTATCAGCGCCCTACCGCGGTGAACCCTGAGCCCTGCCGCGATCATCTCTGGTGTGCCGTTCAGGCAGAGCGGCACATCCACGTTCTCCTGTACGGCACGGACCACGTCCCTCATGAGACGCTCTCCACCGGCCACGTCAGGCCCGATGTTCACATCGAGCATCTCCGCACCGGACTCGGCCTGCATTATGGCGAGGCTCACGATCCGTGAAAGATCGCCGGAGACGAGGCTCTCATATACGGCGGGAGCCAGTGCGTTTATCTTTTCGCCTATTACCAGCATGCTTTCAGCCTCCTCGGTTCGTCTCTTATCCGGTTACGGCGGCGGAGAACCTCCTTGTCACCGTACCCGGCGCAGAATTTCTGATTCCGCACACCTGCCGAAAACATCCGGAACTCAGCAGGTATTCATGCAGGGCTTCAACCACCGGATATTCCGGAGCGAGGTCCACCCCGCAGCCTGAAAAGGGCCTGAAGACCTGCAGGTAATAACTCTCCACCCCCATCGACACCAGTTCAGCGGCCGTCTCAAGGATGTCGCTCTCTTTCAGCCCGCTGAAAACGGTCGTCCTCATCTCGTAGTGAATACCGCTGTCGGCTATCATCTGGGCCGAGACGGCCACCGGCGCCGCGTCCGTCGCTGCTGCCGTGACGTCCGGGTACCTGCGAAGCGGCGCCTTGTAGTCCATTGCGACATAGTCGACAAGGCCGCTGCCGATCAGGGCCTCAAGCCTCTCAGGCCTCGATCCGTTGGTATCCAGCTTTATCCTATACCCCATGCGCCGCACCTCGCGGAGGAATCTTTCAATGTCCGGCTGAAGCAGGGGCTCGCCGCCGGTCACGACCACGCCGTCGAGCACCTCCTTGCGGCCGTCGAGGAATGAGAGGATCACGTCTTCCGGAATCGGCTCCCTGAAGAGATGGGGATAGACGAGCTCCCGGTTGTGGCAGTATACACAGCGGAAATTGCAGCCCTGCACGAAAACGACGGCACTGACCAGCCCGGGGAAATCGATCAAAGACAGCTTCTGGAGTCCGCCGATCCTCATGCCAGTGCAAACTCCTTCCGGGTCCTGAACTCTTCCTTCTTGCCCCTGTTCCACTGCCTCAGGGGCCGGAGGTATCCGACTATCCTGGAGTATATCTCCGTCTCTTCATGACAGCGGGGACACTCCGCGAACTCACCGGCTATGTATCCGTCCACCGGGCAGACGCTGAACGTCGGAGTGACGGTGAAGTACGGTATGTGATACCCCTCGCATACTGTCCTTATCAGCCTCTTCAGAGCCCCGGCATCCTCTATCTTCTCGCCTATGAAGAGATGCAGCACTGTTCCGCCGGTGTATCTCCCCTGTATGGTATCCTGGTGATCGAGCACTTCGAAGAGGTCGTCGGTGAAATCCACCGGAAGCTGCGTGGAGTTCGTGTAGAACGGCTCTGCGTCGAACTTTCGGTATTGGGCCTCGTTGGCGCAGACGATGCCCGGAAACCTCTCCTTGTCGATCCTCGCCAGGCGGTAAGAGGTCCCCTCGGCCGGCGTTGCCTCGAGATTGTAGTTGTTGCCGGTCTCCTCCTGGAACTCCACCAGCTTCCGCCGCATGAAATCCATGACCCTGAGCGTAAAGGCACGGCCCTCGGCGGAAGCGATCCCCTTTTCGAGGAGATTGAGGCACGCCTCGTTCATACCGATCAGGCCGATCGTGCCGAAATGGTTCTTCCAGTATTCACCGAAACGCTCCTTGACGCCCCTCAGGTAGTACCTCGCGTATGGATAGAGGTTGCCCTCGGTGAACCTCTCCAGCACCTTCCTCTTTATCTCGAGACTCTCCTTGGCCAGGACCATCAGCCCATCGAGCCTCCGGATCATGTCATCCTCGTCCCTGGCTGTATAGCCGAGCCTCGGCATGTTTATGGTTACCACGCCGATCGAGCCGGTCAGCGGGTTCGCACCGAAAAGGCCCCCGCCGCGTTTCTGCAGCTCGCGGTTGTCGAGCCTTAGCCTGCAGCACATGGAACGCGCATCCTCGGGTCTCATGTCCGAGTTTATGAAGTTCGAGAAGTAAGGTATTCCGTACCTGGCGGTCACATCCCAGAGGATATCGAGGTTCGGGTTGTTCCAGTCGAAGTCTTTCGTGATGTTGTAGGTGGGGATGGGAAACGTGAACACCCTCCCCTTTGCGTCACCCTCGAGCATAACCTCCAAAAACGCCCTGTTGAACGTGTCCATCTCTCTCTGGAACTCTCCGTATGTCTCCTCCATCAGCCTGCCTCCGACAACAACGGGCTGGTCCGCAAAGGTCTTCGGCACCGTCAGGTCGAGGGTGATGTTGGTGAAGGGCGTCTGGAAACCGACCCTGGTGGGGACGTTGATGTTGAAGACGAACTCCTGGAGGGCCTGCTTCACCTCCCTGTAGCCGAGGCCGTCGTATCTGATGAACGGGCTCAGCAGGGTGTCGAAGTTGGAGAATGCCTGTGCTCCGGCCGCCTCTCCCTGCAGGGTGTAGAAGAAGTTGACCACCTGGCCCAGTGCGCTCCTGAAGTGTCTTGCCGGGCTGCTCTCTATCTTGCCCGATGCACCCCTGAAACCCTGAACGAGAAGGTCATGGAGGTCCCACCCCACACAGTAGACTGACAGTATGTTCAGGTCGTGGATGTGGAAGTCACCGTCAAGGTGGGCCTTCCTGATCTCAGGAGGGTATATCTTGTTCAGCCAGTATATCTTGCTGATCTCCGAAGATATGTAGTTGTTCAGCCCCTGAAGCGAGAAGGCCATGTTGCTGTTCTCGTTGACCTTCCAGTCGAGCCGTTTCAGGTAGTGATCCACGAGGTCGATGTCCGCCCTCGTGGTTATCTCCCTGATCCTCGCGTGCTGTTCCCTGTAGAGTATGTATGCCTTTGCAGTCCTGCGGTAGACGGAGGACAGCAGCACCTCCTCGACGATATCCTGAATCTCCTCGACGGCCGGAACCCTGTCGCCGATGACCTGTGCGGCAAGGTTCAGCACCCTGAGCGTCAGCCTCCCGGCGATCCCCCGGTCGAACTCGCCGGTTGCCGCTCCGGCCTTTGCAATGGCACTGGTTATCTTCTCTGCGTCGAACTTGACGACCTTGCCGTCCCTCTTCATTATCTCTCTGAACATACCCAATCCCTCCTCAATGATCATGATGTCGGCGCTCCAAGACGCATCTCAGCGGAAATATACCCCTGAAGGCGCGTACCTCGGGCGTGCTTGAAGCAGAGCAACGAAAAAAACGGCCAAAACAGTGGATGCAGACAAGGCGGCTGATCCTTCGGTGCGGTCATCTCAACGCAGCCTGAGAGCACCGCTCGTGCGGTACGAGGATCACTCGTGGCGGAAACGGCAGGTTCCGTAAACCTGTGCAGACGTGTCAGGATCACACTTTTCCTCCCGCGCGGAAAAAGTTCAGTCGCTGTCGAGGTCTGGACAGGTCTTCCGGCTCAGGGCGTTCATGATGCAGGTCAGAGGCTGCAAGTGACGAGATGGACCTCTTGTCGCCTGCGGCCCGGCCGTTGCATCATGGCTTCCTACTCGCCCGCCTTCCCATCACGGTGTTACCCGTGACAGTGGCTTATCTTTCGGGCTTTCGTTCCCTTCACGGCTGCGGGGCAGCGGGGGATTCTCACCCCTCTTCCCTGGCATCCAGCCTTCGTGGCTAAGCTGTCATGGTACATTAGCACAGTGCTTCTACTTTTTTCAATGACCTCGACAGATCTCTCAGAGTAGAACCGCTTGCGAACCGCAGCTCCCACCCCGTAAAGGAGCCTTCAAACAATCAGGTTGTATATGGTATCATTAACCTGCAGGAACCAGATACCCGTCAAACAACCATGAGAAGATGAACCATGAACGACTCCGGCCGTCTTGAATACATAAACAGGGCCCTCTATTTCGTGGTCGTCCCGTCCGAGAAGGGACTCTCATACTGCTCGGGGGTGAACATCAGGCGCTTCCTGCCCATCACGAGGGGCAGGCACAAGGCGATGTCGAACCCCGCGGTCAGGGGGCTCCAAATAGTGAACCACGAGATACGCTCCATGGCTATAGAGGCAGGAGCAGCACCGAAGACCGCGTTGCTCAACGAATGCAGAGGAATAGCACCGACCGGTGACATCTGGTACACCGAAAGTCTCTGGATAGAGAACCCTCCCGAGGGGTTCGGCGAAAGGATAATCAGCCATGGAGTGCTGGGCCTGATCGGAAAGATCGACAAGGCGATCATGCTCGATACGAGAATGCCCGATCACCTGCTGCCTCCCGAGCAGCTCGAGGAGTTCATCGAGGAACTCTGCAGGAGGTTCGGCTCTTGACAGAGGTTTTTCTTGTTTATCGGGGTGTTACACA
>DRKX01000162.1 GCA_011051565.1 Nitrospirota bacterium
AGCCGAAGTTTGTGGGTGAAGCGAGGATGTAGCCGTCGGCCAGTTCTATTTTGTCGATCAGTTCATCCATACCGTCATGCTGTACACACCTGCCGACCGACTCACCTGCCTGCTGCGTGCACTCTCTGCAGTTGAGGCAGAACCCTACGGGGTATTCACGCAGCAGGATGACATCGACCGCGGCACCGGCCGACTCCAGGGCCCGAACCACCTCATTGACAGCCCTGTCAGTAATGCCGTCTTTTCGATATGAACCGTTGATTGCGAGTATCCTGCTCATTACTTGTCATCAGACCGTCAGTTCTTCAGCAGCCACAAACAACTCATACCGCGATTCTTTCTTCTACAAACCCGGAGTTGCGTTCTGCACCGGTCGATATCCGCAAGGTCTCAGCCACGGACCCGACGGTGTCTCCCCGAAGTGTTGAAGCAGGAAGCGGTCCCTTACGTGAGAACAGTCTGCCCCGAAGACCAAACAAAGGGAGGATGCTTTCCATGTGTAAAAGATACCGCAAGACGAAGAGAAAAGTAAACTGCGAGGCCGGGGAATCAGCGAAGGTTTCCTTGGCTTCCTCCTCCTGAAGAATCACGGCCCGTGAAACCCCGGCGTCGGCCTTGATCAAAGAGAAGAGGGTCGATCCAGGGCTGGGAATCACCGCCGGATCCCGTACCTGTAGTACGCCGCGCAGCTTCCCTCTGAGCTCACCATGCAGGCCCCTACCGGGCTTTCAGGGGTGCATGATGCGGCAAAGAGCGGACATTCAGTGGGGACCTTTATCCCCTTGAGTATGTCTCCGCATGAACAGCCGGCCGGCTCGGGTCCGCCTTCCACCGCAAGGCCGAACACGCGCGGGGCGTCTCTGTGCCGGAATTCCTCTCTGAGGGAGAGGCCGCTTTCGGCTATCTTGCCGATGCCGCGCCACCTGACGTCCACTGGGTGAAAGCAGGTCTCCATGAGTGCGACGGCCCTTGGGTTGCCTTCCGGCCTTACGGCCCTCGTGTACTGGATCTCCACTCCCGGTTCGCCCTTGACTATTTGTGCAAGGAGCATGGCGATCGCCTCGAGTATGTCGCGTGCTTCGAATCCAGTGATGACCGCGGGTTTCCCGTGCTCCGCGGAGATGAACTCATACGGCTGAGCACCGATGATGGTGCTTACGTGTCCGGGCAGTATGAAGCCGTCCACATCCACCCTGTCATCGCCGAGCAGTGTCCTCAGGGCCGGGGGCACGAGTTTGTGGTTGCTGTAGACGAGGAAGTTGCCGACACCCTTTCTGTCTGCCTCGCACAGGGTGGCGGCCACGGAGGGAGAGGTCGTCTCAAAGCCGGTTGCGAGGAAGACCACCCTCTTGTCTGGGTTCGCGGCCGCGATATCGAGGGCGTCCATGGGTGAGTAGACGACGCGTATGTCTGAGCCGTCGGCCCTCGCCTCCTGCAGGTTCACACCAGAGCCGGGGACTCTCATCATGTCTCCGAAGGTGGCCAGTATCACGTCCGGCAGCCGGGCCATCTCTACAGCCGTATCTATGTCTTCAACCGGCGTTACACAGACCGGACAGCCGGGTCCGCTCAGCAGCAGTATCTCTTCGGGCAGGATGCTCCTTATGCCGTGGCGGAAGACGGCCACGGTATGTGTGCCGCAGACCTCCATCAACCTGACGGGCCGTCCGATCCTTCGGGTCAGGGAGTGGATATCTTCAATCAGGGTTCTCACTGCTTCAGCATCTCCCTCAGTATGTACGCCTGTCCCAATGATATGTTTGCGTCATTGGGCGGCATCAGCCTGTTGCAATGGACCCTGAGTCCAGCCGCCGTGAGCCTGCCAACGACCCTCTGCCTGATATAGAGATTCTGAAACACCCCTCCTGAGATCACCACGTCTCTTATGCCGGTGAGCCGATGAAGCCTTTTCGCCACATCGGTTACCGCCGTGACAACGGTGTTGTGAAAACGTGCGGATACGACCGGGGCGGGGATCGGCGACGCAATGTCCTCAAGCAGTGCAGCCAATGCAGCAGAGAAGTCCACTGTCATCGGCTCCGTCGGCCTCGTCTCGAATGGATAGTATTCGCTTACTCCTTCAACGATGCGGGACTCCAATGCCGTTGCAGCCTCAGCCTCGTAGGTGTTGGTTCCGGTTATGCCGATGATTGCGGCAACTGCATCGAATAGCCTCCCGGCACCGGAGCTGCGGGGGGTGAACTCCCTGAGTGCAGCCACCTGAAGTACCTCGTTGATCCTCTCTTCGCCGTAACGCTCCAGAAAGCCTGTCTTTTCCATGTACTGCAGGGCGTCTCCTCCGGCCGCCTCCCGTATCCATGCCGCGGCTATGCGCCAGGGCTCCCTTATCGCGGTCTCACCGCCTGGAAGCGGCAGGCTCCTGAAGCTGCAGAGGCGTTCAAACCCCCTGAGCCCGGCGACGAGAAACTCGCTGCCCCAGATGGTGCCGTCGCTTCCGTAGCCGGACCCGTCAAGGGCTATCCCTATCACGTCGGCCTTCAGCCCTGCCTCCGCCATGACAGAGGCTACGTGCGCATGGTGATGCTGCACGCTTATGCCTTCGAGGGACTGCGCTTCGGCCCACCTCGTGGTGTGATACCCCGGATGCGCGTCATAGGCGAGCGCGACGGGCCTGACCCTGTAGAGCGAGGTGAGCTTATCGAGTGTCTCCTCGAAGAACTGCATGGTCTCCAAGTTCTCCATGTCGCCTATGTGCTGGCTCGGTATTGCGAGGTTTTCCCTCGTGAGCGTGAAGGTGTTCTTCAGGTCGGCGCCTACACCGAGTACTGCGGGGCCTGTCTCCCCCAGTGGTATGGCATCGGGCACGTAACCCCTTGAACGCCTGATCACGAAATCAGCACGCACGACCGAGTCGTCCACCCTCGTGAATATCTCCCTGTCGTGAAGCAGGAACGCATCGGCAATGTCAGAGAGCCCTTCGACGGCGGTCCCGTTGTCATGGAGGATGGGTTCTCCGGGCAGGTTTCCGCTCGTCATCACGAGGCAGCGGAAGTTCGGTTTCCCCGAGGGGTGGTAAAAGAGGAGGTAGTGGAGCGGGGTGTAGGGGAGCATGAAACCGAGCAGGTCGACTCCAGGGGCCACCTCTTCGGGGAGCCTGCAGCCCGGCCTCTTTTTCAGGAGCACGATGGGCCTCCGGTGAGAGAGCATGAGACCGGCATCATCCTCTGTCACCAGGCAGAACCTCCTCACCGTATCCACGTCCGGCGCCATAACGGCGAACGGCTTCCTCGGCCTCTGCTTTCTCTTCCGCAGGAGCGCAACGGCATCCGGGTCTTCGGCGTCACAGGCGATATGGAATCCACCGAGGCCTTTCAGTGCGACGATCCCGCCTGCCTTGAGCACCTTTACGGCCGATGTGACCGGGTCTCCCGAGTCGTATTGTCTGAACGAGCGGTTGACGGTATGGAACCAGAGCCTGGGTCCGCAACAATGGCACGCGTTCGCCTGTGCGTGGAACCTCCGGTCCTCGGGGTCGCGGTATTCCCTGCCGCACTCGTTGCACATCCTGAAGCCGGCCATGGTTGTATTCCGCCGGTCGTACGGCAGCCCCGTCGTTATCGAGTATCTCGGGCCGCAGTCCGTACAGTTTATGAACGGGTGGAGGTGTCTCCTGTTCGAGGGGTCGAGCAGCTCGGAGAGGCATTCGTCACAGATGGACAAATCCGGTACAACAGGGGTCGTGCCGCCGTCGTCCTCGCTATCGGCGATCCTGAATCCCTCTGGTCCGCGCTCGGGTATTCCTTCCGCCCCGGTTACAGGCTCTGACTCTATCGACTCGATGACGGAGCGTGCCGGGTGTTCCTTCCTCAGCCTCTCGATGAAATCCCCTGCACGCTGTCCGGCGATCTCTATCACGACCCCGCCGGAAGTGTTCCTCACACAGCCTCTCAGGTTCAAACTCCTTGCAAGGTTGAAGACAAAAGGCCTGAACCCGACACCCTGAACGCGACCCCTTACCTTTATCCTGAGACGAGTCATTATGTGATATATTACCAGAAGATTGCCCCGATTTAAGTTTTTTTTATAAACTATTCTGTAATCTTATTACAATACTCGAAATATCATGAGGGGTCACGGGTTGTTCGGGTGTAGGCGCTCTGACAGATTCATCCCTGTGACATCCCGTCAAGAGACTTCAGGGAGGTTTAGAGATGACCCTTACAGCAGGTCTGGACAGCGGGTCTGTAAGCGTGAAGTTGGCCATTGTCGATGAAAAGGGAGAGGTTCTCCTGACAGTCTACCGCCGGCATAAGGGGCATCCAGTGAACGCGGCCCTACATATACTTAAGGAGGTCGCCGGGCAATACCCCGGGCTCTCGATAGCCTTCACCGGCACTACCGGAAAGCTCATGGCGAGGGCTGCGGGAGCCTCCCATATAAACGAACTTGCGGCCAACAGCACCTCCACCAAGAGATTCCACCCTGATGTCAACACCATCATCGAGATGGGAGGGGAGGACTCGAAGCTGATAATCCTTGAAGGCAGCGCCATAAAGGACTTCTCGCTCAACTCGGTCTGTGCCGCGGGCACTGGGTCTTTCCTCGATCAGCAAGCAGAGAGGCTCAGGCTGAGCATCGAGGAGTTCAGCGAGACGGCGCTGCGCTCTGAAAACCCGCCGAGGATCGCCGGGCGGTGCAGTGTCTTTGCCAAGTCGGACATGATACACCTGCAGCAGATAGCCACCCCTGTGGACGATATCGTGGCAGGGCTGTGCTTTGCCGTTGCAAGGAATTTCAAGGGTTCGATAGTCAGGGGGAGGCCCGTGCCGCAGAAAGTGGCGTTTCAGGGCGGTGTGGCCCTGAACAGGGGGATGGTCAGGGCTTTCAAGGAGATATTCGAGCTCGACGATCTGATCATACCCGAGCACACGGCCTTCATGGGGGCGATAGGGGCGGCCTTCAAGGCGGTCGAGGACGGCAGGGCAGTGCCTCTGAACCTCGGCAGGCTCGAAGAGGCCCTCGCTTCACTCAGGCACGGCACCACCTCGGGCCACAGGCCGCTCATCGAAGACGGTGACGGCTTCAGGGAGAGGCACCTCGTAACGGTCGGGCCTGTATCCGAGACCGGAAAGCCGCACACAGGAGAGAGGGTCAAGGCCTATCTGGGCATCGACATAGGTTCCATCAGCACTAACCTTGCCGTCATAGACGAAGACGGCCGGCTGCTTGCCAAGAGGTACCTTATGACCGCCGGGAGACCGATCGACGCGGTCCGGCAGGGCCTCTTAGAGATCGGCAGGGAGCTGGGCGAGGAGGTCGATATCCGCGGAGTCGGCACCACCGGGTCGGGCCGCTACATGATAGCAGACTTCGTCGGCGCCGACATAGTGAAGAACGAGATCACCGCCCAGGCGACTGCCGCGGTATTCATTGACCCGCGGGTCGACACCATATTCGAGATCGGCGGGCAGGACTCCAAGTACATCTCCCTGCGCGACGGCATCATAGTCGATTTCGAGATGAACAAGGCATGCGCCGCGGGTACGGGCTCGTTCCTCGAGGAGCAGGCCGAGAAGCTGAGCATATCGATCAAGGGAGAGTTCGCCGAATGCGCGTTCTCCTCAACGAACCCATGCAGGCTCGGCGAGCGGTGCACCGTCTTCATGGAGAACTCCCTCATGGCGAACCTACAGCGCGGGGCCAGCAAGAACGACCTCCTGGCGGGCCTCGCATACTCCATAGTGGAGAACTACATAAACCGCGTGGTCGCCGGAAGGCATATAGGCGAGCACATCTTCTTCCAGGGCGGGACGGCCTTCAACAAGACGGTGGTCGCAGCCTTCGAGAAGTTTACTGGGAAGACCGTCACCGTGCCGCCGAACCACGATGTGACCGGTGCCATCGGAATGGCCCTGATTGCGAGGGATCACATGAGGTCCGAAGGGGACAGGATGACGTCCTTCAAGGGGTTCGACCTCGCCAACAGGCCTTACCATCAGAGCTCTTTCGAGTGCAAGAGCTGCGAAAACATGTGTGAGATCAACAGGGTCAAGATCGAGGGAGAGAATGGGTTTCTCTTCTACGGCGGCAGGTGTGAAAAGTATGACGTGCGAAGGAAGGCCAAGACGGAGATGCCGGACCTCTTCGCCTTCAGGGAGGCGGAACTCTGGAGGCCGCACACGGAACGATCCGGGTCGAAAACGGCCCCTGCAAGGGGCAGGATAGGCATCCCCTACGTATTCTACTTTCACGACTACCTTCCCTACTGGAGCACTCTCCTTTGGGAACTCGGGTTCGACGTCGTGGTCTCACCCAGAACGAACAGGCGCATCGTCAACCTCGGGCTCGAGACCGTGCTGGCCGAGACATGCTTTCCGGTGAAGGTCTCGCACGGACACGTGAGGTATCTGATCGAGGAAGGGGTGGACAGGCTGTTCATACCGAGCTTCATCAACATGAACCCGGTGGACGACCCATACGAAAAAGGCCATGCCTGTCCCCTCACCCAGAGCTTTCCCTACCAGATACGGGTTGCCTTCAAGGAGGCCGATGTCATCGCGCCTGTCGTGAAGCTGAAGGAGGGCGAGCACTTCATGCTCAGAGAGCTCAAGAGGGCCTTGGGCCGTTTCGGCATCGGCTCTGCAGAGCTCAGGCGGGCGATGGGGAAGGCCCAGGACGCGCAGGACGAGTTCGTGAGGCGCATCAAGGAACGCGGCAGGGAGGTCCTTTCCTCCCTGGAGAGGCGCGCCGTGGTTATCGTCGGCAGGGGCTACAATGCCTTCGACATGGGGGTCAACCTCGAGATACCAAAGAAACTCGCCTCCCTCGGGGTACTCTCACTGCCCATGGACTTCCTTCCGGAGGAGGACATATACGATGACTGGCCGGACATGTACTGGAGGTCGGGACAGAGAATCCTGAAGGCCGCACGGGTGCTGAAGAAGAACGACCTCCTCTATCCTATATATATCGGCAACTTTTCGTGCGGTCCTGATTCCTTCATCCAGAAGTTTTTCGAAAAGGAACTCTCCTCCAAGCCCTACCTATACGTGGAGATCGATGAACACAGCGCAGATGCAGGGGCGATAACGAGATGCGAGGCCTTCCTCGACAGCATCGACGCGCAGATATCCGCAAGGAAGATGCGGCAGCGGGAGGGCAGTGTGCCGCACAAGGTGGAGTTCATGGTCAAGAATTCCGCTGATAGGCAGCGGACCGTCTATCTGCCGAGAATGTCGGACCATGCCTTCGCGCTCAAGGCGGCGTTCGAATACTGCGGCATCCCTGCAGAGGTACTGCCCGAGACCGACGCCGACGCACTCGAGTACGGCAGGAGGTATGTCACCGGCAAGGAGTGCTACCCATGTACGGTCACGACCGGAGACATGCTGAAGAAGGTCTTCTCTGAGGATTTCAAGCCCGAGGAGTCGGCGTTCTTCATGCCCTCGGGTACGGGGCCATGCAGGTTCGGCCAATACAACGTGTTTCACAGGATGGTCCTTGATGAGCTCGGCCTCAAGGATGTGCCCATTTTCACCCCGGTACAGGACGTGACATTTTACAAGGACCTCGGAATCGTGGGCAAGAATTTCGTCTCGAGGTCCTGGGAAGGTATCGTTGCCTTCGAGATACTCACGAAGTGCCTCCACGAGACGAGGCCTTACGAAAGAGAGAAGGGCTCCGCCGACAGGCTCTACAATGATTACCTCAAGAGGCTGACCGACACGCTGAGCGGTTCGAACGGCGGCCTGACGGACTTGATGCTCCAGATGAGGAGGGACTTCGCCAGCCTGCCGGTGGAGAGGTGCAAGAAGCCCTTGATAGGAATAGTCGGCGAGATATTCGTAAGGTCCAACCGCTTCTCCAATGAAGACCTCGTCAGAAGGATCGAGGCCCTCGGAGGCGAGGTCTGGCTCTCGCCGGTGGATGAGTGGATATACTACATAAACCTGATGTCACTGAAAAAGACCTTGCGAAAAAAAGACTTCTCTGGTATCATAAGTATTCTCCTGAAACGACTCTTTCAAAAGAGAATAACCGGCAGTCTCGAAAGGCCGTTCAGGGGATTCTTGAAGACCCTGCACGAGCCTGACACAAGGGATATTCTAAAGAAGGCCTCGCCGTATCTGCACGAATCCTTTGAGGGAGAGGCCATTATGAGCATAGGCAAGTCCATCGACCTGATCGGCAAGGGCGTGTCTGGAATCATAAACGCCATGCCGTTCGGATGCATGCCCGGGACGATAGTGACGGCCATAATGAGAGGTGTTACAAGAAAGTACGGTGTTCCGTCGATCAGCATTCCGTTCGACGGAACCGATTCGTCTACCACGGAGCTCCAGATTGAGGCCTTCATGGAGCAGGTGAGAGCCGGGGCCGACAACTGACGCCTATGCCGGAAACGACACGGAAGGAGGTGATTGCGTGGGGAACGTCAAGAAGTGGCGCAAGAAGAAGATCAACAAGCACAAACACAAAAAGCTCCGCAGGAGAATGAAGAATAAACGATAGAGGCCTTGTCGGCTCAGGGATGAAGGTCTGGACCGGACCTTCAGGCTTCATTAAAAGTGCAAACCAGCAAAATCCTGATACAGCGGAGAAGGGGCGATGAAAGAAGAAAGGGAATTGATTGAGAAGATCAAACTCCTCGATAAGGAGATACAGACGCTGGTATCCGAGGTCCAGAGGCTTGATGCAGCACTGTCGGAGGTTAAAGACGTCGAACTGGAACTGAAAGGAATAAAGGTGTTTCTCGGCAGGAAACATCCCGAGTTGAAAGACCAGCTGCCGGAGATCGTCAGGAAGTTGAAGGCAAAGACCCCCCTGGATTAATGAACCACATCCCCAACGTCGTCTTTCACCAGGGACTTAAGGAGAGTCCCTGTTGCCTCTTCATCCATGGCTTGGGCATGAGTTTGGAAATCTGGACAGAGCCGGAAAAGACGCGGATACTCGGAGGCAGGTTTCCCGTAACGGTCCTGCTGTCGAAGGAACCGAGGGACGTCGACCTGTCGGGACACGGTAAGGCTCCCGGAAAGGGGGCGCTCCCCGTAGAGCCGGTCATAAGCGACCGGATAACCACCGGCGTGGTGCCCCGCGGGCTCAAGACAGTCTTTCACGATCTCAAGGCCGAAGGATGCACCGTCCTGGCCTACTCGCAGCGCCGTCCCGCCTCTGACTGCCTCTCCCTCGTCAAGGAGCTGGAGGTCCTCCTGAATCACTACCACCGGTTTACGAAAAATGGTATAATATTCATCGCTCACAGCAGAGGGGGGCTTGTCGCAAGGAAGGCCATAGAGCTGTTGAACCCGAAGTGTCCGGCGCTGATCACCCTTGCAACCCCCCATCACGGAAGCAATCTGGCAAAGTTGGCGGGGTCCCTCTCAGGGATATCGAGGATCATCTATCCTTTCTTTGAGAATGCAGAGAAAGGCACGGCGGGGAGTACCATAAAGAGAGTGATGGAGTTTCTCAAGAGTGAAGCCATCGTCGAACTGCTTCCAGGGTCATCCTTCATAAGGGGCTTTGACGACAGCAGGCTCGCGTCCGTGAAGACCCTCTCTTTCGGGGGGACGGATCCGACGCTCTTCACGCTCTACAGGTGGAGAAAAGACCGGACGAGAGGCGTCATGACCCCGGAGAAGCTCTTTTCAATTCCAGAGATACTGACATCCTTTGTTTCCGAGGGGATGCTGCCTGAAGAACTGATAAACGGAAGGGGAGACGGTCTGGTCAGCAAGAGGAGCGCAGAGGCGCCTTTTGCCGCAGAGCATCACAACCTCCACCTAAACCACGCGATGATACTCTTTTCTCCATCAGTGAGGAAGACCGTCTCGTCCTTTGTCAGGATGGTGTCCTGATGGAGACACCGGTTTTAGCTTCGTCGGGCATCCTTCTTGTTGCGGCTGTCTTGCTGTCGTTCCTCCTGTTGAGGGAAAAGAAGAAGCACAAGGACGAGATCGCCGGATATCTGAGCACGATACGGCAGCTCAGCATACTGAACGAGCTCTCGGCCTACCTCCATACGACCATGGAGAGGGACGTGGTGTTCGAGAGCATCATGGACAGGGTCAAGGACCTCCTGAGGGCAGAGAAGTCGGCCATCATCATCATCGACAAGCATGAACGGATAACGGATTTCTACTCATCGCTCGGACCTGCGGGCATGTGTAAGACAGAGGTCAAGGGCGTAATAAAGAAGGTCTTCAAGGAACTGACGCCGCTGAGGACCGACGATGTCGGCAAGGAGCCCGACTTCGGAGGATTTCCCGAACAGCACCCAACCATCAAAAGCCTGCTCATAGTGCCAATAATGCTGCGAGGCAAGGCCATAGGGGTGCTCCTCGTGGCCGACAAGAAGAACGACACCGGCTTTTCGGTCGAGGACGAGGACCTACTCCTCACCCTTGCTTTCCACTCTGCATTCGCCATCGAGAAGGTCAATCTCCACGAGGGGATAGTGAGGATGGCGAGTACCGACGGGCTGACAGGGCTCAACAACCACAGGGCGTTTCAGGAAAGGCTCGAGGAGGAGATAGAGAGGGCCAAGAGGTTCGAATCCAGGGTGGTCCTGCTAATGATAGACATCGATCACTTCAAGGCGTTCAACGACGCTTACGGCCATGTCCGCGGTGACGAGGCACTGAAGAGGATAGCCTGCACGCTGACCGACAACATAAGGACCGTGGATTTCGCAGCCCGTTACGGTGGCGAGGAGTTCGCAGTGATACTGCCGGAAATTCCCCTCGAGGGCGCGATGGTGGTAGCCGAAAGGATAAGGCAGGCGGTGGAGAGACAGACGCTCCGTCTGGACGGAAAAGAGGCGAGAATCACGCTCAGCATAGGCGTCGCCTCTTTTCCGGAGCATGCGCTCAACAGGAAAGACCTGATCGAGAGGGCGGACAAGGCCCTGTACCTTGCCAAGCGTTCGGGGAGGAACAAGGTGTGCGCCTACAAGGAGGAAGAGGCCTGCTGACCGTATCCGTGACAAGCTCGATGCTGACAGGACGGCTGAACCTGCCATGATAGAGACGGCCCTGAAGCAGAAAATCCTTGCCGCTGAAAGGGTCTCCTCGGAAGAGGCGGAGGTCCTCTTCAATGATGACGACATCCACACCCTCGGTGAACTTGCAGCAGCGGTTGCCGAGAGGAAGAACGGCAGGCGGGCGTATTTCGTCCTTAACCGCCACGTGAATCCAACCAACATATGCATAAACCGATGCCGCTTCTGTGCCTTCAGCAGGTCGAAGGGTGAAGAAGGCGCGTTCGAGTTGTCGGTCGATGAGATATTGGAGAAGATGGAGGACTCCCCCGAAGGGATCAGGGAGGTCCATATCGTCGGCGGGCTCCACCCGGACCGTCCCTTCGAGTATTACCTCAGGCTGCTCCAGGCCCTCAAGGGGCGGTTTCCAGGCATCCACATCAAGGCGTTTACTGCGGTCGAGGTGGATTATCTATCGAGGATCAGCGGGCTGGGCCTCTCGGAGACCCTGTTGAGCCTCAAGGAGAGCGGTCTCGACGCCATGCCCGGCGGGGGGGCTGAGATATTCGCAGAGGGCGTAAGGAGGAGGCTCTGCCCCGAGAAGATATCCGCCCAGCGATGGCTCGAGGTCCACAGGACGGCGCATCTGTGCGGCATCAGGACGAACGCCACCATGCTGTACGGGCACCTGGAGTCGTATGCCGACAGGGTGGAACACCTATTGAGGCTCCGGGAGCTTCAGGACGAGACCGGGGGCTTTCAGGCCTTCATCCCCCTGTCCTACCATCCCCGCAACACGGACATCGGAGGGCTGTATCCTTCGGGACTGGACGACCTGAAGACCATCGCGGTCAGCCGCATCGTGCTCGACAATTTCGATCACATCAAGGCATACTGGATCATGCTCGGTGAAAAGCTCTCACAGGTGGCGCTCCTGTTCGGGGCGGACGATGTCGACGGCACGGTCATAGAGGAGAGGATTACACACGCTGCAGGCGCCATGACCGGTGAGGGACTTGCCAAGGATCAGATGATACACCTGATAAGAAGGGCGGGCAAGACCCCCGTGGAGAGGGACGCCTTCTATGAAGCCGTGAAGGTCCACGCTTAGTCAGAGGCGCATTGTCTGCCCGGTGCTGTATGAATCGAGCGGCGTCTGAAGGAGAGGGACTTACATGCCGGCCAGTCTCTTGAGTTCCTCCTCGTCCATCCGATACTCCCTGGCGATGTGTCCGGCGGTTGCACCCGTCTGGGCGATCACCTCCTTGAGGTATCCCTTGAAGTCGGTCTGCTTCCGGCACGTGTCCACATAGTTTCTGAGTACAGTTGCAAGACCCTCTGACGGTATCCGGTAACCCTTCTTGGTCGCCTCCTTCTCGCCCGTGCTCTCGGGAATACCGATGACCACGACTTTGTTGTCGACTATGAGGAAGCGCATGTCATGCACCATGAGACAGCTGCTGTAGATCACCTCTGCACCGGCCTTCGTGTAGAGATAACCTATGTAGAGCCTGTCTGGGAACTTCGGCATGAGGTACCTGACGCGAACCCCCTTTCTGGTCACCCTCTCGATGTTCTCCACGATGTCCCTCGTCATCCTCGTGTCTTCACCTGTCGGAGGCCTGCCGGTTATACACCCGGTGATCTCCTCCTCTGCATCCATCATCGAGTCTATGATGGTAAGAAAATACTCCTGCCTCGTCAGCACCTTCGTGGCCTTACCCATCTCGATTATGAGTCGGTCGCGCTGTTTACCCTCCTTGATGCTGTAGACCAGCAGTATGATGGTCGCCACAAGCAGTATGGACTCGAGAGACAGCAGCCCTACTTCCAAAGACATCATCTCACCTCTGTAGCATGAAAACGGCTCCCGGACCCGGCCGGGGGATACACCTATCTTGATATTAAAGCATGTCTGGGGCAAATAATGCATCACCGGCCGTACGATTGCATTGACGGCGGGATGCGTGTAAAAATATAATACATTTTTTCAAGAGCCGTCTTCAATAAATAGATGGTGCCTGCGGGGATGGGGGATGAGGATAGACAGGGATACGGCATTGCAGATGTTCAGGAGCACGGATCTCCTCGAGCTCGGAAGGATGGCGGATGAAGCAAGAAAGGCCGTCCACCCCGGCGGTGTCGTCACCTTCGTAGTCGACAGGAACATAAACTACACCAATGTCTGCCTGAACAGGTGCAGGTTCTGTGCATTCTACAGGGACCCGGACTCGCCGGAGGCCTACGTGCTGGATGAAGCTCGGCTCTTTGAGAAGATAAGAGAGACCATAAGGCAGGGCGGCACCCAGATACTCTTGCAGGGCGGGCTTCATCCCGAGCTCGACCTCTCCTTCTATACCGGGATGCTCAGGTCCATAAAACGGGAATTCGACATCCACGTGCATGGCCTCTCGCCGCCGGAGATCATCCACATCGCCCGAAAATCGGGCATGACCATCGGGAAGACCCTTCAGGCCCTCAAGGAGGCCGGGCTCGACTCCATCCCGGGCGGGGGGGCCGAGATACTGTCGGACAGGGTGAGAGAGGTGCTGAGTCCGAAGAAGATAAGGGCGTCCGAATGGCTCGCCGTAATGGAGGAGGCTCACCGGGCCGGGATAAAGAGCACGGCGACGATGATGTTCGGCTCTGTAGAGGGAGACGAGGATATAATCGAGCACTTAGATGCGGTCAGGACTCTCCAGGACCGTACGGGCGGGTTCACCGCCTTCATCCCCTGGAGTTTTCAGCCCGGTAACACCGAGCTTGCAAGAGAGGGGATAGCGCCCGGCGTCCCGGACACTGCGCTCGCCCCTGCCACGGCCGTCGACTACCTGAGGGTCCTCGCCATGTCGAGGCTCTACCTCGACAATATAAGGAACATCCAGGCCTCGTGGGTCACGCAGGGCCTGAAGATGGCACAGGTCGCCCTCAGGTTCGGGGCCAATGATTTCGGCTCTACGATGATAGAAGAGAATGTCGTGAGGGCCGCCGGCGTGTCGCACATGGTCAGCTCTGAGGATATAGTAAACGCGATAAGGCGGGCGGGCTTCAGCCCTGCCCAGAGGGATACGTTCTATAACGTGATACGGCTCTTCCGGCCTAAGCCCCCTGCAGCCTGACGACGATCTTGGTACCCTTCCCGCCGAATGACTCGACCCTTATGGAGCCACCGTGCATCTCGATTATCTTGTCCACGATATAGAGGCCGAGGCCCGTGCCGTGCAGGGACGACGCCTTGGTCGTATAGAAGGGGACGAAGAGCTTGTCGATGTCGTCTTCATCGATGCCGATGCCGTTGTCCTCGATCTCGACCTCCACCATGCCCTTCTCGAGCCTTTTCGCCCGTACCGATATCTCGGGTTTCATGTCCGGATACTTCATGAGGGCCTGTCGTATGGCGTTGTCGGCATTGTCGAGAATATTGAAGAAGACCTCCCGCAGTTGAGACTCTTTACCCATAACCTCGATTGAGTCGTCCAGCTCCACATTTAGCCTTGTTCTGTCGAAGGTGGAGCTCTTGAGTCTCATCATCTCGAAGGCGCCTTCAACGGCATCCTTCAGGGACAGCGGCGAGGTCCCTTCTGGGGAGGGCTTCGAGTAGTTTCTGAGCTTTTCGATCGTATCCTCGGCCAGCTTGATGTTGTTCACTATGGAGGCGATGAGCTCTTTGCCCCTGTCGTCCAAGTCCTCGGAACAGATGATCCTCAGAGACTCCACGGCGAGCATGATCGTATGCAGGCGGTTGTTTATCTGGTGTCCCAGGCCGGAGGCCATGGCCCCGAGCGACGACATCTTTGCCGCATGGAAGAGCTCGGAGCCGGCCCTCTCGAGGTCCTTCAGGTAGAGGGCGTTCTCGATCGCGAGGGCGAACTGGTTGGACAGGGTGAGGAAGGTGTCTATCTCGTCGGAGGTGAAGTGCTGGCCCGACCGCTTGTTTCCAAAGGCTATGAACCCGACTATGCCGCGCCTGGTGCAGCACGGTATGATGATGGTTGCGTTCAGGCCGTTCATAACGTCGACGATCGTGCCGCCTTTGCGCCTGCTCAGAAGCTCGTCCCTGTTCAGTACCTCTTTTCGAGACATGTTGACGACGACGGGGTTGTCCTTGTCGAGCGCGACAGGCCTTTCCTGCAGCTTCGGCCTCTCTGCCTTCAGCTCGAAGCACCCCGTGTCTTCATCGAGCAGGTAGATCGCGGCATATCTCAGCCGCGCCACTATGGTCAGCAGCACGACGACGAACCTGAGCAGCCCCTGCAGGTCCCTCTTGTACAGCATGCCGTGGGACGCATAGAGCAGGGTCTGCTGGTAACGCCTCTGCTGCTTCAGCAGCAGATTCTCCGTGCGCTCACCGACATATATGTACAGCAGAGGAGCGGATGCAGCGAGTA
Organism: Nitrospirota bacterium; assembly: GCA_011051565.1. Taxonomy (GTDB): domain Bacteria; phylum Nitrospirota; class Thermodesulfovibrionia; order Thermodesulfovibrionales; family JdFR-85; genus BMS3Bbin07. Next base: position 15,331 of record DRKX01000162.1, read on the forward strand.
TGAGAGCAGCGGATACCGGTATTATCCACAGCCCGTTGCCCAAGAGCTTCATGCCGAGGAGAAACGGCACGCCGGTGACGACCACGGCTGTTATGAAGAGGAGGAACCCCCGGATGAAGGCGACCCTGATGTCGAGCAGCTGGTGCCTGAGTGTTGCATACGTGAGTATGAAGGCGAAGAGCGTCATGAAGACGAAACCGAGCGGCATCACCGCGATACCGTAATTGCCGAGGAAGTCGACGGATGCAAACGCCGCGACCACGAGACCGGTGAAGATGTACTTGAGCTTGATCCTCTGTATGGAGGTGACGTCCCTTCTCCTCATCTCGGTGTATATGAGCAAGAGGGCCGAGACGAGGGTGATGAGGAAGAAGACCAGGAAGACGGCGTGAAGCGGATTCGCCACTTCAGGGTAGAAGCCCCACGGGTATGTGAAGAGGCCGCTTATCATGTAGGGCGTGCCAATTACCATGTAGGCGAAGACGCCGGAGATGATGTACCTGGGCGCCACCCTGCTGCTGGAACTCCTCCCGACGAACTCGAGAGCGAAGTGGTAGAAAGTCGAGGGTATGAAGACCACGCCGACATAGCAGACCCTGTACAATACGAGGGATCTGTCGTAGCGGTCGGAGTAGATCGCGAGAAACGAGAAAAAGAGCCATAGAAACGACGCCAGGCAGAACAGGAAGAGGCTCCGGTTTATCCCCGACCTCCTGTTGTTCAGGTATACGATGACCCCGTGGGAGACGACCGTCAGGGCGGCGATTAGGTAGAGTATGCTGATCACAAGTTTCATGTTTCGACACCAAGCCGTCAGCCCTCCGTGACATCTCCGCGCAACACGGAAGTAGAGTGACGGCTTGTTAATTATATCACACGGCGCGTTCCGGATTGCCCGTATTTTTGGTGATAAAAACCCTCCGGATTATGATAAAATTAATATACTGGAGCAGGTTCTGACAATCCGCAATCGGAGGTGCATTGAATGAGTGAAGACGGAATTTACGACGTCCTGATCGTCGGCGGCGGTCCTGCAGGCCTCACAGCCGCCCAGTATGCCGCAAGGGCACACCTCAAGACGGCCGTTCTCGATAAATCCCCTGCCGCGGGGGCGCTTGCAACAGCCGACAGGATAGAGAACTATCCCGGCTTGAAAGAGGCGGTCTCCGGCAAGGAACTCCTCGACATATTCCGTGAGCAGGCGATACGCTTCGGGGCAGAGTACATTGAGGCCCAGGTGATAGGCGTGAGCCTCGACAAGGATATCAAGGAGATACACACGATGGAACGTACCTTCCTCGGCAAGTCGGTGATCCTGGCCACAGGCGCCATGGGGAGAAAGCCGACCGTAAAGGGTGAGAAGGAGTTCCTCGGCAGAGGGGTAAGCTACTGCGCAATATGCGACGCCGCGTTCTTCAAGGGCAAGACGGTCTGTGTCCTCGGAGACTCGGAAGAGGCGCTGAAGGAAGCCGAGCTCCTCACAAGGTGTGCAGATACGGTATATCTGATAGCGCCGTCGAAGTCACTGAAGTTGCCACCCGGACACCCCCTTCCCTCGAACGAAAAGCTGAAGATACTGACGGCCCACGCCGTGTTGTCGATCGAAGGAGGCGACGTGGTAGAGAGGATAAGGCTGCTCGACAGGAACTCCAACGAAGAGAAGGTACTGCCCATGGAAGGGGTCTTCGTCTACCTTCACGGCAACAGGCCTATCGTCGATTTTCTCAACTACTCCGTGGACATAAGCGACGAAGAGTGCATAATAACCAACAAGATGATGGAGACGAACCTTCCCGGCGTCTTTGCAGCAGGAGACGTCACCTGTGTCGAGGTCAGGCAGGTCGTCATCGCAGCGGCAAACGGCTGTGTGGCCGCTCTCTCCGCGGACAAGTACGTGCATAACAGGAAGAGGCGGAGGTATGACTGGTCTAAATCGAGCGCGTAGATCGTCACATGAAAAAGGTTGACAGCCGTCTTCTGATCCTCCTGTTCGCCCTTGCCGCATTTCCGGTCCTTTCGCACCTTGCGGGCTCTCCGGCCGCTGCCGCGGCTGCCGGCGAAGAGGGCCTGAATGAGCCGGTCGAGGCGCGGCAGTACAGAGAGGTCCTGTCTCGTCTCGTCGCAGAGCCCGAGAAGGCCGGCCTCTTCGGCGACTATATCCTCTTTCTCTCTGTACGTGACGCATACGCAAGAGCTGACTATCAAAAGAGCATCACCGCTGCAGACGATTTCCTCTCCCTCTACAGCGGCACATACCTCGCAAGGGACGTCAGGCTGCTGAAGATCAAGGCCCTCTATGAAGAGACGAAGAGCCTTGATGCGGGCACGGCCGGTAAGGGATGTTTCGGCAGAGACGGCCGGCTCTACTCGGACGCCCTCAAGGCCATGGAGGGGTACCTCGGAGACTATCCAGGCGACGAGGAAGTCCTCTACCTCTACGCGAGGACTCTCGAGAGGGCCGGCATGGAGAGAGAGGCAAAAGAGGCGTTCAAGTCACTATACATCAAGGCCGGCAGGTATTACGCCGAGCTGAAAGGCAGGGTCTCACCCGATGAGCTCACCACAGAGGAGATCGTCAGGGCGAGCAGAAACCTCCGCAGGTCGTTGCGGCTGAAAGATGCCGAATCCGTCCTCCTCGGAAAGCTCGGCAGGGTGGCGGAGAACGAGCGGAAGCCGCTCTATGCATCGTTAGCCGATACGTATTTCCGCATGAAGGACTACAGGCAGGCGGCGTTCTACTACCAGAAGGCCGGCAACATCCCGAAGGCGGCGATATCATACTACAGGTCGGGCGATTACGACCTGTTTGAGAACATGCTCAGACTCCAGGAGGATGAGAAGACCGCCGAGACCTGCAGGGTATTCCTGCTCAAGGGACTGAAGAAGCGGCGCGACCTCGAGTTCGACGATGCCCTCGAGGTGTTCAGGACGGCCTACCGCGACTATCCCTGCCAGGAGGAGGCCCTCTGGCATATCGCATGGACGGAGTATCTGATGGGGAACTTCCTCAGTGCATCGTACAATTTCAGGGACCTCTACGGCCGTTACGGAAGGCCGGCATACCTCTACTGGCAGGCGAGGTCGACCGAGCGGCTCGGACAGAATGCGAAGAGGCTGTACAGCAGCATTACAGGCGATCCCCTCTACAGGGTCCTGGGCCGGTTGAGATCAGGCGGTGTGAGCCTCACGTCGGCGGAGCTTCAGCCTCTCACGCGGTGGAAGCCGGAGAACCTGAGCTTTGACGGCTACGAGATGAACATGCCGAACGTATCCGACCTCCCTTACAGCCTCGCTCTGACCTTCAGCAGGGCCGGGCTGCTCCAGGATGTCGGCCTGCCGGGTTATGCCGTGAGGGAGCTCTACAGCTACAAGCCAGGCGGCGAAAACGAGAGGTTTATGCTCTGCAGGTACCTTCAGTCACTCGGGGCATACAGGGAATCGTTCCGCTGTGCAAGCAGGCTGAGGACGCACCCCGAGGCTCCCGCCCTCCTCTATCCGGCCGTATACAGTGATATAGTCAACGGTATCTCGTCTGAGTACAAGATCAACCCGCTCCTCATACTGTCGGTGATGCGCGAGGAGAGCAGGTTCAACAGCGGGGCCGTCTCACGAGCAGGGGCGCTGGGGCTCATGCAGCTCATGCCCTACACCGCCCGGCGCATGGCGAGGTTGCTCGGTTACGAGGACGATCTCCTCTCGGATGAAGAGATCCTGTCGCCTTCAGTCAACATAACACTCGGCAGCTACTACCTGGGGCGACTGCTCGATGAGTTCGGATCGGTCCCGGTGGCTGTGGCGGCCTATAACGCCGGAGAGAACGCTGTCAGGAGATGGTTGAAGGCTTACGAGTACCACGACGTGGACGAGTTCATCGAGGACATACCGTACAGGGAGACGAGGCACTACGTGAAGAAGGTGCTGCGTTCGTATTTCAGGTACCTCGACATCTACGGCCGGAAGTGATGGCGCATGCACGAACATTGATTTCTTGGAGAACGAATCACCCCTTTCCTGCACGCGACAGCAGCTCGTCCCACACCATCCTGACCTGCCTCTCCGTATCCTCGAGCGGGCCGGAGTTGTCGATCACGTAATCCGCCCTCGACGCCTTCTCCTCGACCGGTATCTGCGCGGCTCCCCTCTTCGTCAAGTCCTCCTCTGAAAATCCCTTTTTCCTCAATCTCCTGCGGACGGCACCGCTCTCTGCCCTCACCGCGACCACTGCATCCACCTCTCTGTCGAAACCCGTTTCGAACAGGAGGGGGACCTCGACGACCATTACGAGATCACGCGCTGACGCCTCTCTCGATCTCCGCCGTATCGTCTCGAGGACGAGTGGGTGGAGGAGCCTCTCGAGGCTCCTTCTGGCTCCTTCGTCGGAGAAGACCCTTTCAGAGAGCTTCTTCCTGTCTATCCCGCCATCCGAGAGCACGTCCGGACCGAAGAGTGCGGCCACCGCGTCCCTCACATCGTCTCTGTTCAGCAGCTCGTGCACTATGTCGTCTGCACTGAGCACGGCAGCGCCGAGTTTCCCGAACAGCCTCAGCACCGTCGTCTTTCCGCATCCGAAACCACCGGTAAGACCCACCAGCATGGCCTCTTTTCCCCCTATTCACAGGCCCGTTCCGCCTCCCAACCGCGGCACGGCATTCCCGTCGTCAGTGCTCTGTTCGTAAATATCCTTCCAGCACCGGACGGCACTCGATCTTTTCGGTTCAGCTGTTAGAGTATAGCATATCCGCAAGACCGGTGATATTGCGTTTCCAGCCGGGTTGCTTGCATTTGTCGGCAGAAACCCTGATAATATCAGGAACGGGAGGACCTCGGAGCGACACCATGGGCCGGGGTTGCGCAGCCCGGTGCCTGGATCGTGTGATCCGGACAAGACAAATCAGGAGGTCGTGAACCCTATGATCAATGAGAAGATCGTTGTCGAGGATTTCAAGGTGGCGGATATCACGCTCGCCGAGTGGGGAAGAAAGGAGATAGGAATCGCCGAGACCGAGATGCCGGGACTGATGGCGCTCAGACGGGAATACGGCCGTGAAAAGCCGCTCAGGGGAGCAAGGATAGCCGGCTGTCTCCACATGACGATACAGACTGCAGTGTTGATAGAGACGCTGATTGAGCTGGGGGCCGAAGTGCGCTGGTCATCCTGCAACATATTCTCGACCCAGGACCACGCAGCCGCAGCCGTCGCCGCCCGCGGCATCCCGGTCTTCGCCTGGAAGGGCGAGACAGAGGAGGAGTACGATTGGTGCATAGAGCAGACCCTCCTGTGGCCCGACGGGAAACCCCTCAACATGATACTCGACGACGGCGGTGACCTTACACAGATCGTCCACGAGCGTTACCCCGAGTACCTGAAGGAGATACGCGGCATATCAGAGGAGACGACCACCGGCGTGCACCGCCTCTATGAGATGATGAACGAGGGCCGCCTCGGGTGTCCGGCATTCAACGTCAACGACTCCGTCACGAAGTCGAAGTTCGACAACCTGTACGGATGCCGCGAATCCCTACTCGACGGAATAAAGAGGGCCACCGACGTCATGATCGCAGGCAAGACCGCCGTCGTTGCAGGCTACGGCGATGTCGGCAAGGGATGCGCCCAGTCCCTGAGGGGACAGGGGGCGAGGGTCCTCGTAACCGAGATCGATCCGATATGCGCCCTGCAGGCCGCAATGGAGGGCTACGAGGTCGTCACAATGGAGGATGCCGCGCCTGTTGCCGACATATTCATCACCACGACCGGCTGCAGGGACGTCATCTGCAGGCACCACATGGACGCGATGAAGGATCAGGCCATAGTCTGCAACATAGGGCACTTCGACGTAGAGATCGACGTCGCTTCGGTATTCAACGACCCCGAGCTCGAGAGGGTGAACATAAAGCCACAGGTCGACCAGGTGATCTGGCCTGACGGCAAGAGACTGACCATACTCGCCGAGGGGCGCCTCGTCAACCTCGGCTGTGCAACGGGACATCCCTCGTTTGTCATGTCGAACAGCTTCACCAATCAGGTCATGGCGCAGATGGAGCTGTGGAACAACCCGGACAAGTACGAAAACAAGGTCTACGTGCTCCCTAAACACCTCGACGAGAAGGTCGCGAGACTGCACCTGGAGAAGCTCGGAGTGAAGCTGACCACGCTCACGGACGAACAGGCGGCCTACCTCGGCGTTCCCAAGGAGGGACCGTTCAAGCCGGACTACTACAGGTACTGAGGCTGTCGGCATCGACGGCCTGCGCAAGGCGGATGGTCGTAACAGGCGCCCTGCAGGGAACGGCTCTCAGCTCCTCTTAGGCCGCGGCTTTCTCGGCGCCTTGTACACGAACCAGTCCTCCTTCGTAATCTCGTGGAAGTAGTCGGCCTCCTTGATCAGTATCTTGGCGGTGGTCTGCCTTACGGCCGCTATCTCCACCCTCACGCCCTCCCCTTTCAGGTGCGTGACCAGATCGACGAAGTCCGCGTCTCCGGACATGATGATTATCGTGTCGACCTTCGAGGCGAGCTGGGTCGCCTTTATGGAGAGCGGGATGTCTGCGGACTTGTGACAGGCTATGACAGAGCCGTAGTAGTTCTCGTGCAGCCTCTCGGCGAACTTGGAGGATATGGACTTGCCTTCTCGGAAATAGAGGAGCCTGTTCAGTCCCCTGTCGTTGAGCAGCTTCGGGATCAACGTGTCGAAGTTGATCATCGTGTTCTTGGACTTCGAGAGCTCGTGGATGCTGCGTTCGATGTTGTTGCCGTCACAGAGGATGGCTACCGATTGATTGATCGTTATGTTTTCCATGATCTCGACTCAACCCTTCGCTGTCAGGTTTCATGCTGATTGCAAGCAGTATAATATAACATTTCGTAGCGCAAAATTCCTCACTTGAGCCCTTCCGCCATCCTGCGTATCTCGGTCAGATGCGCGAGGGCCTCCTCGGGTGTAATGGAATCGACGTCGACACCGAGCAGCCGCTCCACGAGCGGTTCGTAGTTCGAGGAGAAGAGGTCGAGCTGGGCGGTCTTCCTGCGTGCCCGCGGCGCGCCGGAACCGGTGAACTCGGATTTCTCGAGGTTGTCGAGGACCTCCTTCGCCCTCTCCACCACGTGGTCTGGCAATCCAGCCAGGCGCGCCACCTGTATGCCGTAGCTCTTGTCGGCCGGGCCGCGCTCGATCTTTCTGAGGAATATTATCTCGTCTCCCCACTCCTTGACGGAGATGTTGTAGTTTTTGACCCCTGTCAGGGTGACCCCGAGGTCCGTCAACTCGTTGTAATGAGTTGCAAAGAGTGTCCTGGCGCCGATCCTGTTGACGATATGCTCGGCTATCGCCCACGCTATGCTGATTCCGTCGAAGGTGCTCGTCCCCCTGCCCACCTCGTCGAGTATTATGAGACTGTCCTTCGTCGCATTGTAGAGTATGTTGGCGGTCTCGATCATCTCGACCATGAACGTGCTCTGGCCCTTTGCAAGGTGGTCGGAGGCCCCTATCCTCGTGAATATCCTGTCCACGACCCCGATCCTCGCCTCTGAAGCCGGGACATACGAACCGATCTGTGCCATCAGCACTATCAGGGCTACCTGTCGCATGTAGGTCGACTTGCCGGCCATGTTCGGACCGGTTATTATGAGGAGCCTGTGGTCTTCGGTGTCGATGTAGGAGCTGTTGGGGATGAACCGCTCGGCAGTGGATACGCGTTCGAGCACAGGATGCCTCCCGTCGGTGATGTCGATCCTGCCGGTGTCGTCGACGACGGGCCTGACGTAGTTGTTCCTCCTCGCGGTGACGGCAAGTGAGAGTAGGAAGTCGAGCTCGCCTACGGCCTGGGCAGTCCGGAGCAGCCCTTCCACGGTACCGGATATCTCCTCGATCACCTCCTGGAAGACCTCGTACTCGAGTGCCTTCAGCCGCTCCTCTGCTCCGAGGACCTTGTTCTCATACTCCTTGAGCTCGGGGGTGACGTACCTCTCGGCGCTCACGAGGGTCTGTTTCCTGATGTAATGTTCCGGCACCATGTGGAGGTTGGACTTCGTGACCTCGATGTAATAGCCGAAGACCCTGTTGTATCCGATCTTCAGGGTCGGAATACCCGTCGACTGCCTCTCCTTGGCTTCGAGGCCTGATATGTAGTCCTTTCCCTTCTCGGATATCTCCCTCAGTTCATCCACGTCCGGCCTGTAGCCGGTCTTGATGATTCCTCCGTCCTTCAGGCTGTTCGGCGGGTCGTCACTGATCGCCCGCCCGATCAGGTCTCTCAGTCCGCTGAAGTCACCGATTCCGTCGGCGACTCTCCTGAGGAGCGGAGAGTGCACACTCTCGAGGGCGGCCCTTATCCCCGGAAGGGAGGAGACAGACGTCCTGATCGCAACGAGGTCCCGCGGGTTCGCCCTCCGCTGTAGGACCCTCGTTGAGAGCCTCTCCAGGTCCTGGACCTGCCTCAGATGGGTCCTCAGGGTCTCCTGCAGTTCGAAGTCCCCGATCAGGTTCTCGA